>JABIXB010000284.1 GCA_018666805.1 Rhodospirillaceae bacterium
CCCGCCGTGAGCACGGGAATGCCCCGATACGCCGCCTCGATGCCGATTGTACCGCGCACAGTCAGGCAATAATCCATGATCGAAAAAAGAGATAGCGTGCTGATATCGCTGGAAGCCTCAATCAGGTGAATATGGCCCGGCTTCTCACCCAATACACGCTTCAACGCTGTTACCTCGGAATGCTCCGATGAAGATTTATCTCTCATATCCTTGACGGTGTTGGCAGGGTGAACCTTGACAACCCAGTTTAAATTCGTGTTTTCGCGCGCGACCTTCAAGACCTCGCAATACCATTGCTCATAATCATCAAACAGATCCTTGCCCCAAAAGAACGTACCATCCCAAAAAATGTGCGGAAATAGGACGGCCGTCTTTTTCGCGGGATCGAGCGCCAGGCGCTCCATCAGCGCCTCCCGGTCAAATGACGACACATTAAATTGGGTTCCGACCTCGCCGTACCACTCGCCGCTCGTATAGCTATCGACGAGCTCGCGCTTACTCGCCGCACGGTAGTCATCGCACCACGTCAATTTGGAGATTTTTTCCCAACTCTCCCGGGAAAGGGAATGGTGGTGTACTTCGGCATTATGCGCGCCAAACCGCTTCATAACGATCAAGCCGTCGCGGTGCGCCATATTCCAGGTGTAAACCGGAATCCCATCGGCAAAGCACAGGCTGGACACCTCGCCATAGGGTGTATAGCCGCGGTCGCACACGACCAACGCCCCTGGCCGATGCCGGCGTAACAGTTTTCGCCCTGCGTCAACAGCGCTTATCGAGCGCGCCAACGCTTCGATCAATATTTTCTGTGTCGCCGCATCGTTCAGGTCAAAACTGCCTGTTCTTTGGCTCCGCATCAAGGTCGACATGGCATATTTTCCGCATGTCACGCCGCCATAGCTAAATGCATGCAGTTCATTCTCATGCCGCATTCCTGAGATTGCCCGCGCCGCTGCCGCGCGCGCCGTGCCGCCGACAGAGGGCGCAAATGTAATTAGGTTTTTCAGGCCTAAATATTCATACGCTTTGCGGCCAAGCATGAGGCGCGGCCCAACCATAATGGGAGCCATGCCGGCATGCTCGAATGCCGCCGTCACAACCCGCTCAATGACGGCTGCCTCAACACGGTAAAAGCCGAAAACAAGCACGCGTTTGCCGTCGCGCGCCGGTACGCCTTGGGAGAACCTGTTCCCTACTTCCGCTTTCAGACGGCCTAGTGCGGTGACTTCCTCTTTGTGCCGCTTGCGATAATTCTCATCTCCAATCGCCCGCCATTTTTCAGCCAGGGATGAAAGCGGTGGGAATATCTCAAAGGCAGCATGCTTGACCCTTGCTAATACCCGGCGGCCAACGGTCAACGTAAAATCCTTCCCAAATCAGGTGCTGGAACGGTTCGGCAATAATTCATGTTTAACGGACTCTAGCCGGACGGTGCCGCGTGCATGTTCGTCACCAGCGATTCCGCGAGCCAAAAATCATGCGCCGTATTGATATCGAGTGCCTCGAACGGATCGAGGATAAACGGCTTCACCGCACCCCCCAGAACGATCCCCGTCCGGCGCAGCGCGCTGACGCGGCTCACATATATGGCGCTGTTTTCCTCATAGAGCGGTTCGCGCTGTTGCTGCCGGCGCGGCGCATCGGGAAAGAGACGGCGTAAATACCCGCTCTCTTCGAGGCGCCAAAAATCGCGCCGATCCTCGCTCACGGACATATAGCAATCGACGTCATCTCCGGTGCCACGCGCCGCATCGTAAAACATGCGTATGGTTTTGCTCGAGCGAAATGGCGAGGTCGGCGACAGGGTCATGATCCATTCAGGCGAGACGCCTTCCTTCTGCTTCTCATCCAGCACATGCAGGAGGGCCGCTTCCGTCGGACTATCGTCCGCCGCCAATTGCGCCGGGCGCAGCATCACCTCGGCGCCATAAACTTTGGCGACCCCGGCAATTTCTTCGTCTTCTGTCGAGACAATCAGCGGCGCGGGAATTTCGGCGTCGCGCGCGGCCTCTATCGTATAGGCCAGGAGCGGCTTGCCGCCGAGCGGGCGAATATTTTTTCTCGGCAGCCGCTTGGAACCACCTCTGGCGGGAATGACGATGATCAAGGTTTTGGCGGCGCCAGTTCCATCGCGTTCAAGGTCTCGTGCAAGGTAACAACGCCGATCAGGCGAAATTCCTTATCGAGCACGGGAACCATGGCGATGCCGAAATGTTTGAAAAGCTCAAGCGCGCGCACCGGGTCGGGCGCATTCAGATGCTTGAAGCTGTGATTGACGAAATCCGCCAGCGGCGCATGCACGCCAACGCCGCGCAACAGGGCGCGCAAAATATCGCCTTCGCTGATAACGCCAACAACCTTTTCACCCTCGACCACGACGGCGCTGCGGCTGTGGGTATGCTCGATCACTTCCGCCGCGTCCAACAAAGTGGCGTTTTGGGCGACAATATAATCTGTATATTCCAATGCCATGCGCCGGGCTCCGCTACAAGGTTAGCCGCTTGATCAACAGCCGGTCATCGATCGGCGTGTTTTCAAGGCAATCAATAATACGGCTTGAGGATTTTCCGTCACCATACGGATTGCTGCAATTTTTCACGATTTGTTGAAACTCGTCCGAGAGAGCGCGCTTGATGCCGTCGGTGATGGCCGGGATCTCGATCGGCACATCAATCACATTATCGCCGCGCACCCGGTCGAGCTGGCGGCGGCCGATATTGACCGTCGCGACCTTCAGCGTCGGCGCTTCCAACAGGCCGGAGCTTGAGTTGCCGACAATACAGGCGGCATTGGCGAGAAAACCGAGATAATCGCCGCGCGATAAATTATCGAACATCAGCGTCTCGCCGGTACGAAACTTGAACAAGGCACGTCGCACAGCGCCCGCCCCGGCATCATTGTTGGGCAGCACCCACACTTTCTGCATGTCGAGGGCCTCGAGCGCCTTACCGAGAGTCATCGCTTGCTCATAGGCGCTGTCCATTTCTTCGGTAACCGGGTGCTGGACGACCATTAGATAGGGCCGGTCAAAATTAAAATCATATTTTGCCGCAAGCTCGCGCCGGCTCAGAATTTCGCCCTCGACAATTTCATCGAGCTGCGGCGCACCGACATTGTGAATGCGAAAATCCTCTTCGCCCAAATTGCGCAACCTGGTGGCGGCATCCTCATTGGCGGCAAGGTGTAGGTGGACGAGCTTGCCGATCGCATGCCGGCTCACGCCGTCGATATTCCCCGAGCGCTCGCCGGCCTGGATGTGGGCCACCGGTGTGTAGGTATAGGCGGCGGCCACAGCACCCATGAGCTGTTCCGCCCGGTCTCCCGACAACACCACCCAGGTTGGACGCTCGCGGTTAAGCGTATCGGCGAAGGAACTCAAAAACACGCCGAGCGACTTCGACATGGTGTAGTGATTGTGGCCCTCCAGGGCCATGTAGATTTCGTCCGAAACGGTAAAGCCGTCGTTCCTGATCTCATCGATCAGGGTGCCGTAAGCCGGCAACAGCAACATGTTGGTGGCGCAAATATGATAATCCACATTACGTTTTTCGCAGAGCCGCAGAATCGGGCGGATATAGCCCCATTCACTGCGCGAGCCGGTGAGGAACAGCAGTTTCATGCGCCGGCCGGCTCGAAATCGTCCCAGCTGAGGAGAATGTTCTTATCCAGATCCCGCGCCGCGCACCGGCCGATAACTTCAGGCATACGATGCGACGGAATTCCCGTGCCCGGCCGTTTCGACCAAACCATATCGCCGGTGAGTTCCTCGCCGGCCTTGATGGCGCGCGTTGTCACCAGGCTGCGGAACGCCCAGGTCCGAATCGGCTGCTCGAGTCCATGCACTTCCCGGCGCGCGCCCCGCGCCGCCTCGATCTTGCGAATGCCATCGACCAGTTCCGTCAAATCGTCAAAATCTATCGACACCGATTGATCGGGACCGGGTTGTTGCTTGTCTAGAATCACGTGTTTTTCGATGATCGCGGCGCCGAGCGTAACGGCGGCAAAACAGGTGAACAAATCCGGCGTGTGATCGGAATGACCGATGACCGCTTCAGGAAAACGATCCTTCAGGACGGAAATAACATCGAGATTAATATCCTCATAGGCGGGCGGATATTCGCTCACGCAATTGAGCAATGCCAATGAATCGCTGCGCGCGATCACCGCCTTATAGGTGCGTTCGATCTCATCGAGCGTGCACATGCCGGTGGAGACAATCATCGGCTGGCCAAAATCGGCGATTTTCTCGAGCGACGGCACGTCGGTCATTTCGCCGGAGCCGATCTTATAGGCATCTACGCCGAGTGTGTTCAGCTCGCACGCCGCGGCGTAACTGAACGGCGTGCAGAGATATTGGATGCCGGTTGCTTCACAGTGCGCTTTCAACTCGCGGTGCTGATCAAGGGTGAGGGCGTATTTCTTGAGAAACTCATACAGTGGCTCTTCGAAATTATCCGACATCGGCGCATCGGGCAGCATCTCCTCATCCGGCAGATGGTGCTGAAATTTGATCGCATCGGCGCCGGCCGCATGGGCCCGCGTGACCATTTCGCGCGCCGCCGCCGTATCGCCCAAATGATTGTCGCAACCCTCGGCAATGATGAAAGCCGGATGCCCGGCGCCGATCTTTCTGCCGGCGATCTCGATTTTCTTGCTCATCCGCTTCCTTCTCCGCTTACAGGCCAAATTGGGCGCGCGCCATGGCAGTATATGCCGCGATCGCATCCGCATCACTTTCCGCCGCCGCCCAGTCGGGATAAATGCTGTCGCCCTCACCGAGAAATGGCCCGGGCTTGGATTCATGATAAATCACCGGGTCGCTAAGCGGCATCACGGCGTGATACATGCCGACCGCAATGCGATAAATATCGCCGGCGCCGAGCACGGTTGCGTCACGCACCGCGCCCATCTCATCGAACGCCAACAAACCCAGCTTGCCATCAACCACATGAAAGCATTCACCTTTCGCCGCATGTTTATGCGGTCGATAATAATTGCCGCTGCGTTCCAACACCACCATGTCGTGGTGATCGTCCTCCGGCGCCGCGTGCAGGCAGATACGCACATTGCGCCTGCCGCGCTGGAGCGAAACCTCTTTCATTTCCGCCAACAGCGCCGCATTCACATACACCGGACGTTGCAGGCAAAAAAAGGAAACCGACTTGGCGCCCAAATCTTCGCGGAGTTTGGCCGGATCGGGCGCGAGAAGAGATATTGAAGACAGGGTCATTTCGCTGCCATGAGGCTATGGCAAAAATCTTCCACTCGGCGCGGCGAGAATCCTATTTCAGCAGCCAATTTATCGATACGCATACTCACATCAACCGGCCGCGTCTCGGAAAATTCAAAATCATTTATCCGGCACGGCACCGTCTCCACTGCAACCGGGCGCACGCTTCGCACTTGGGTCAGAAGGGCCTCCAGGCACTCCATGCGGCTCAACCCTTCGGGCCCACCAAGATGAAATACGCCACGCACCCGCGACTCGGCCACTTTGAGCAAGGCATCGACCACATCATCCACATATATCGGTGAAAAGCGCTGATCGCTGGCGCATTTTTGCTGCCCGCCGCGCTCGATTGCCGGCAACCAATTGGTAAACAGAGTGCCATCGCCAATCTCTCCGCCATAAACCTTGGCCAGGCGCAAGACGGCATAATCCTCTGTTACGGATTCGAGATAGCGTTCGACCGCAAGCTTCTGGACGCCATAGAGAAGAATTGGATTTGGCATATCGGTTTCTGAATATCGGCCCTTATTGCCATCAAATACGAATTCGCTGGAAACGAATATCGGCCGCACGCCGGCGGCCAATAGATCACCGATCACGCGTTTGATACCATCGACATTCACCGCCTGGGAGCGCGCCGGATCGCGCACGCAAGAATCGGGCTGGGTATCGCCGAGCAGGAGGAGCGCTTGATCGAAAGCGGCTAAATCGCCAACAGCTTCGGCAAGGCGCATTGAGGTGCAATCGAACTTGACCGTGCCAGGACAGGCATTGGCGGCATAAGTTGCGGTGTATTGCGCCGTCGTGAGGCGCGCGAGCAAATGCTTGCCGACGAAGCTCGAGCCGCCCAGCACCAGGAGCTTACCAACCAATGGCGCCGCCATTATTCAAAATAGATGAAACCGTAATCACCCTTATATCCGGCCTGTGAAAAACACCAGAGCCACTCATCGGGGGTAAAGAAACTTTCGCAGGTGAGCTGCCAGTAGAGCAGGTTGGCCTTCTCACTTTCGTTTCGGTAGGATTCGACCATGACGTATTTGCGCGGTCCCGGGCAGACACGCTGAATTTCCTTGAGCGCGGCGAGGGCATCGAAGACATATAAATTGTGATAGGTCGCGAGCGAGATGGCGATATCGAAAGCGCCGTCTTCGAACGGCAGATCGCGCGCATTGGCAAACTGCAAATTGCCGCGCACCTCTTGCTTGGCATTGGCCAGGCCATATTCGGAAATATCCACGCCCGTTACCTGAAGTCCCGGAACGACCTGGGTTAGCTCATAGAGCAGATAGGCCTTGCCGCAGCCCACATCGAGAAGCCGGTCGCCCGCCTTCATATTATAATGTGCCGCCATGCGCTCGGCGATCGGGCGCCAGCGGCCATCATAGGAATAGCCGCCATAGCCGTGATGGCGTGCGCCATCCCAATAATCCTTGCCAAATTGTTTGGCGATGGTGGCGCACTCAGCCTTGTCGGCTTCGGTCACCCGGGCGACATAATCACGCGCGGTCGAACGGTGCACCGGGCCGATAAAATCGATCAATTCCATCCCGGTAACTCTCTCGGGCAATGGGGAAGGATATTTCGCATCAGCCACAGGGCTTCCATTCTTTCAATATCCTGCCCGGATTGGAGAACCAGGCCTTCAACAGCAAAATGCATGCTGGCGTCTGCTTCGATGACGGCACGATAGATGGCTTCGCGTTCGGCCGATTGGGTCGGCAGCATAAACAGCGAGTAACAGATCAGCCCTTCCAGTTGCGCCAAATCCCCCAGCAATTGCTCCAATATCATGTAGCAATTGGGCATGGAATATTCGGTCGCGCTCAACAGATAGTGCAGTTTCTGCCGCTCGGCATATTTGCTGATGATGATGTTCTGCACATGCTGAGCGGCGCGCTCGCCCATAAAGGGCCGGCTGGCGTTATAGCCGCGATAGCCGGCTCGGTCAGGGTTAGAAGCCATCGGGCAATTCATAGGAGAGGCCGATACGCGATGCGGCGCGCAGGGTGATCGGTTCAAAAAATTCACCGAGGCGTTTTTCGGCATAGGGGGTGAAGGCGCCCTTGAAGCGGCAATTCATTGTCCAGCGCGTCTCACTCTCCACATTTATTCGATTGCCGTGCATCACATTCTGATTGAAGAGAAGCGCGTTGCCATAGGGAATATCTATCCAGATAAGATGCGGCTCTACTTCCTCAAACAAATCATCCGTACTGCGCCCACGAAATTCCTTCAGGCGCGCCTGCACCTCGGCATTCACTTCCGGTGGCGCGAGAAACATCGATTTGGTTTTGAAACAATCGACCAGCGGCAGCCACAAAACCATCTCAAAAGGCGAATCGCCGTCCCACACATCGCAATGGATGGGGAGGAGGGAGCTGTCATCGCCGGGTAATTGGATGCTTAAATTAACACGCCGCTGCATCGCCAATTCATTGCCGATAAGGCACTGTAACGCCGTTCTGGCGAGTTCGAAATAAGTCGGCCGCAGCCAGGGCTGGCGATTGACCCCCTCAAAAACGCTCAGGCGAAAATCATTGAGTTCCGCCACCCCGACGCGCTCAGCGATTGAATTGAGGAAGGCGCCCGCATCATCAGGCGGCGCGCATTTCAGCAAATCGACACAATGCGCGACAATTTCAGCACGGATCTTGTCCAGCCCGGCCAGATCTTCGACTGGAATGATGCAATAGCCTTGCTCGATGAACTGCTTCGAAAGGGTAATTTCCTCAGCCGTAAGAAATGCATTGGCTTCGATATTTTGCAAAATCTTAGACATGCGAATCCCCTAAACGAGCGCTTCCGACACTACAGACGCGACATTCTCAGGCGTAATGCCAAAGAGCTGCATCAAATCATCCTGGCGGCCATAATTTTGCGGAAACGCATCCGGCACACCAATACGGCGAAATTTTACCGCTGCCGCATCATCCCACTCTGCCATTAATTCGGCCACGGCGCTGCCCAAACCGCCGATGATGGAATGTTCTTCAACGCTGACTACGGCGCGGACATTCGGAATCCGCGCCATCAAAGCTTCTTCATCGAGCGGCTTTACCGTATGCATATGCAAAATGCCCGCATTGATCCCGTCCTGCTCCAAGCGCGCCGCTGCCTCGAGTGCAACTTGCAGCGTCACTCCGGTGGTCACTAGGAGCGCGTCCCTGCCTGTGCGCATTTCGATCGCCCGGCCAATTTCAAACGGCAGATCGTCGCGGCTGACAATTGCATCGCCGCCTTTCGCCAGGCGGATATAGACCGGCCCCGGCCAATCGATGGTTTGCGGAATGAGGCGCTTCATTTCTTCCGCATCCGACGGCGCGACAATCGTCATGTTGGGAATGGC
>JABIXB010000285.1 GCA_018666805.1 Rhodospirillaceae bacterium
CTGGCGCGCGCGCTGCGCGAGCGCATGCCGGAAGCCAAATTCCTCTTTCTCACCACCTCGGAGGCGCCCGGCATCATCTGGCAGGACGGCTTCGCCAGCGTCAAAATCCCCTCCTGGATGAACGTTACGCACGGCATGCTGAGCAAGACTGAATGGCTGCATCTGTGCCACTCGCTGGTCTCGGTAACGGTCGCCAATTTCAGACCCAATCTTCTCATTGCTGATTCTTTTCCCCAGGGCGAAAACGGTGAATTGCTTCCCGCCCTCTCGACGGTGCCAAACCGGATATTCGTTTATGACTTTCTCCCCGGCCATGACGCGCAAAAAAACCATCAGCAATCCATCGGCCTCTATAACCTTGTTTTAATTCCCTATGACGAAGGCGCCTTTCAACTGCCCTTCAACATCAAACCGGCACCGCATTGGATTGGGCCGATGATTTACCGCTCGCGCAAGGAGGCGCTGCCCCGCGCGGAAGCGCGCCGGCGCCTGGGCATACCGGAAGACCGGCTCTGTTTCTATGTCGCGCTCGGCGGTGGCGGCGGGCCGGAAACCGGCGAAACGATGGCCTGGCTTTCGGATATCGCCCGCTCCTTTCCCGAGCTGTTGTTTTTCCAAACCATGCCGCCCCTAGCCTCGGAGAAAAGCGGCATTCTGAAGGCTGATAACGCCCGCTCGATCAGTCACTTTCCGCTCCCCTTCACCCCCTATTTGAACGCCTTCGATGGCGCCATCGCCGGCGCCGGCGCCAACACCACGACGGAATTGATTCATTTAGGCCTCCCCGCCGTGTGGATTCCCACAGGCTCAAAAGTCGCTGCGGACCAATCGTGGCGGGCGAAAAACCTCGCCGATAACGGCCTTGGATGGAACGCTGAACGGCTTGACGGTGAGGCTTTGAGCAAGGCCATTCGCGGCATGCTCGACGCCGATGTGAGGCGAGAGATGAGAGAGAAAATGCTGGCACAGCCCGAGCCGCTCGGCGCCCAAAAGGGCGCGGAAGCAATAGAGAAATGGCTCAAATCGCAAAACTAAACCAAAGTCGCCCCACTTCTCTTGGCGCTGACTGCTCACAGGGGTGGTCTGAATTCTACGGTAAATTAGATGTTTGAAAACAGCGGTGACTCAAATCCCCAAGTAAGGATCCCGCATCACATGGCGCGATCCGGCGGCACCGCCATCAGTAAATGCCTAGCGAGTATGAGCGAGATCATATTGCTCAGTGAAATTCATCCTCGCGGTACAAATATAATTAACCCACTCGTGCAAGCCCATGACTGGCACGGGCTCCTCACCTCATCTGACCTACGATATCTTAAGGACGAGAAGACAATAAGCTTTCAGGACACTATCGTACTTATTGCTCGGCGTTGCGTAGAGCAACGAAAAACGTTGATAATTCGCGATTGGGCGCACCTCGATTTCACTGCAATCCCATTTCTATCAGTTCCCACATATAAATTGACACTGGCTGATATGCTGGCGAAGCGATTCGAGGTGACCCATACGGCCACAGTACGACATCCCATCGACCAGTGGCTCAGCCTGCGCGATCATTTGCGACAGAGTCAAAGTATGCAGGGAAAAAGCCTTACATTAGACACATTTCTTATGGGCTATTTAAAATTTGCAGAGGAATCTGTACGCATTGGGTTCACACGCTATGAAGATTTTGTTCGTTCGCCAGATTCTCAGTTGAGGATATTATGTGAACGTTTGGCCATCTCCTTTGATACCCACTACAAGGGTAGGTGGTACACATATCCCAAAATTACGGGAGATACGGGAGAGACTCGAGGTGGGGCGGAGATCGCGCAATTGCCTCGGCGGAAAGTCGAACCGAACGTGCTTGATGCGTTCGCCCGAAACTCAAATTATAACTGCGCGTTAGAACTCCTCGGTTACGATCACCCGGAATAGGTATTAAATTACGCAGCCCAATGACCTTCTGTTCACTGGTCCCAAATATATTTGGTCCTTTGGGTCCATGCCTTATTATGCCCCTTGTCTCTCATCGGTGACATATTTTGTCACCAGCGCCAGAAACCTCTCCGCCAGCCGCCCGGGCGCCACTTCGGCGCGGTGCGCGTGCTGGCGGGCGAGCTCCGACAATTGAGCATATTCCTGCTCGTCGTTCCACATCGCATCAAACGCTTCCAGCCAATCCGCGTGCGGCGCATCGACATCGACCAACCGCCCGCCGGGGCCGACCATATAAGGCAGGCCGGCAATATCCGTCGCCAGCACCGGAATGCCGGAGGCCTGGGACTCGGCCACGACGCGCGGCGCGGAATCGTTCCATATGCTCGGCACCAGGGTGAGGCGCGCCTTGGCATAGAAGGGCAACATGTCCGCCACTGGGCGCGACCATTCGATATTGCCGGCGGCGGCGGCGCGCGACATATAGACATTTCGAATGTCATCGCCAATCGGCCAGGATTCGACGAAAAGGAACGGGATGTCTGGGCGGCTTTCGGCGATGCGAAAGGCGATCTCGATACCTTTGAGCGGGCTTGAGCCGATAAAAAGCGCGTGGCTGCGCACAGTATCGGTGACGAAATCGCCCGGCCGGATAACCGATTGCACCATGTGGCACTCGATGCCGAGCAGCACTTCGGCGCGGCGCGCGACAAAGGGTGCGTTGCCGACAAACAAAAACGGGCTGCCGGGGGCAAACAAATTACCGTCCTTGAATTCGCAGTCGAGAAAATTCACCACCGTCGGCACGCCGGCGCGGTGAAAGGCATGGCTCAGCGCGGTCATCGCGCCGCCCTGGACGAC
>JABIXB010000286.1 GCA_018666805.1 Rhodospirillaceae bacterium
ATTGAGCCAGAAATTTTGCAACCCCCAAGCCGGGCCGACCATCGGTGAGCCATCCGGCGCATAGGCAATGGCGCCGTTGTAAACTTCCTTCACGCCGACCTCGGCAAATGCCGGCACGCGGGCGATGGCGGTCTCGATATACGGCATCAGCCGGTCCATATCCGCCTGGAACAATTCATATTCGGAATCGGCTGAGGGGCCATCGACATAACAAACCGGTGCACCGACCTCATAGGGGCCGAGCAACAGGCCGCCATTTTCCTCGCGCATATACCAGGAGGAATCGGATTCTCTGAGCACCCCCATCTCCGGCGCGCCGGCCTCGTGCCGGGCGACGATCTCGGGATGCGGTTCGGTGACGATAAACTGATGCTCGACCGGAATGACGGGAATATCGAGGCCGACCATGGCGCCGGTCTTGCGGGCAAAATTACCACTCGCGGAGACGATATGCTCGCAGGTGATCTCGCCTTGGTCGGTGGTCACGCGCCACTCGCCATTGCTCTGGCGCTGAATAGATTGAACGGTAACGCCCCGGTTAATCTCCGCACCACCCTGGCGCGCGCCGGTCGCCAATGCCTGGGTGAGATCGGCTGGTTGAATATAGCCGTCGCGCGGGTGCTGTATGGCGCCGACAATGCCGTCCACATTGCACAGCGGCCATATTTCCTTGACCCCGTCGGCATCGAGAAAGCGCACATCGACGCCGAGCGTCTCCGCCACGCCGGCATAGAAACGATATTCGTCCATGCGGTCGGCAGTGCGCGCCAGGCGGATATTGGATACCTGGTGCAAGCCAATGGCCTGCCCGGTTTCCGCTTCGAGGCCCTCATAAAGGGCGACGGAATATTTGTGAATTTGCCCGACCGAATAGCTCATATTAAAGAGCGGCAGCAAGCCCGCTGCGTGCCAGGTCGAGCCGGAGGTGAGCTCTTTGCGCTCCAGCAGCACGACATCGGACCAGCCCTTTTTGGTGAGGTGATAGAGGGTTGAGACGCCGACAACGCCGCCGCCGATAACCACCACACGCGCATGAGTCTTCATACTTTCACCGTCACTTTTTTTATTGCCATCTATGCTTCACCATAACGAGGATTAAACTTTGAGGCCATCATGACGACAGGAGTGTGACGCTTTTGATTGCCAATATGACGCAATTAGCCCCGTCAGAGAGGGCGCCGCACCGCAATATGGACGGAGCGCGTTTTTGAGGAGAGGAATAACCATGGCGGATGCATCCGGACGCCCCGCTCGGCGCGGTCGATCGGCGCGCCGCGCGTCGCGCGCCAATGCCGCGCCGCAGGCTGTTGCAGCCTATATAGAGCGGAAGATTCCGCTAACGGAATTGCTCAGCGAAGAGGGCCTGGCCATCATTGAGGCCAATTGCGATACGCTGCTCGAGGAGATCGGCATTGAGTTCCGCGATGATGCCGAGGTCATCGCACTGTGGAAGGATGCCGGCGCGGACGTCACCGGCGAGCGAGTGCGCTTTCCCAAGGGCATGTTGCACGAAATTATCAAAACCGCGCCGGCAACATTCACCCAGCATGCCCGCAACCCGGCGCGCAATATCGAGATTGGCGGCAATAGCATGGTGTTCGCGCCGGTATATGGCCCGCCCTTTGTCAGCGATTTGGATCAGGGGCGCCGCTACGGGACGATCGAGGACTTTCGCAACTTCGCCAAATTAACCTACATGCTGCCCTATCTTCACCATGCCGGCGGCACGCTGTGCGAGCCGGTCGATCTGCCGGTCAACAAGCGCCATTACGATATGGTCTACAGCCATATTAAATACTCCGACAAGGCGTTCATGGGTTCCGTCACCGCGCCTCAGCGGGCCGAGGATTCCGTCCGCATGGCTGAAATTCTTTTCGGTGAATCCTTTGTCGATGAAAAAACCGTGCTGCTTAATCTGATCAATGTGAACTCGCCATTGGTCTATGACGCCACCATGCTGGGCGCGCTCAAGGTCTACGCGCGGCACAATCAGGCCTGCATCGTCTCACCCTTCATTCTCGCCGGCGCCATGAGTCCGGTCACGGCGGCAGGCACGCTCTCGCAACTTCTTGCCGAGGCGCTGGCCGGGATCGCGCTCACTCAGCTCATCCGTCCGGGCGTACCGGTCATCTTTGGCGCCTTCGTTAGTTCCATCTCCATGCAGTCCGGTGCGCCCACCTTCGGCACGCCGGAGGGCACGCTTCTGTTAAATGGCGCGTCGCAATTGGCGCGCCGGCTGAACCTGCCGTTTCGCTCCGGTGGCTCCTTTACTGCGTCAAAATTGCCGGACGCGCAATCGGCGCAGGAATCGGCCCAGTCCATAATGGCGACTGTTCTGTCGGGGACGAATTTTGTCCTGCATGCGGCCGGTTGGCTGGAGGGCGGCCTGTGTTCGTCCTATGAGAAACTGGTGATGGATGCGGATCAGCTCGGCATGATGCACGTGCTCGCTGGCGGTTTCGACCTAAGCGCGGAAGGCCAGGCGATGGAGGCGCTGCGCGAGGTTGGGCCGGGCGGGCATTTTCTTGGCGCCGAACATACCCAGCGCCATTTTGAATCGGCCTTTTTCCGCTCGGCCATCGCCGACAATAATTCCTATGAGCAGTGGGATCTCGACGGCCGCAAAGATGCGGCAGGGCGGGCCAATGCACTGTGGAAAGATATGCTCGAGCGCTACGAGCCGCCGCCGTTGGACGAAGCAATCGATGAAGCCTTGCTGGCCTTCATGGCCAAAAGCAAAGAGTCCTTCCCGGATAGCGCTGCCTGAGCGCTCTCAGTCAAACCCGGGATGGGCGGGGCTGTCCTTCGGCTTCAGGAGATAGCGCCGCGCCACATCAAGATAGCCGGCGAAGATATAATTGCCATTGTGCTCCAAGACCTCCCGGCGTTCCTTTTTGTAAATTCGTGGTAGCTCGTACCACGGTAGGGCAGGGTGATCATGGTGCATGGTGTGGAGGTTGTTGTTGAGAAACAGCAGGCCGAAGAGCGGCGCCCGCTCAACAATAGCAGTGCGGCCGGCCTGATCATCGGCCGGTCGGTGTTCGAGGTACGAGCGCATCAGGGTCAGCGACATGCCGGGATAGGCGAAAAGCGCGACATAAGCCCAAAAAGGAATTCCGCAATAAGAAGTGATCCACCAGATAACAGCGCCGAGCGCTGCGGCGTGGGCGGCGTAACCCATGAGCTCACTCCGGTGCAGGCGGGCGCCGCGCCAAAAGGCGTAATAGGAGAGGGCGGGACCGAGGACAAAGCGGCCGAGCATCGTGTTGTTAGCCGTCAACAATAGGCGAAAAACGACATTCATTTCCCGCCAATCCGCTTTGCCAATGTAAAAGGATTCCGGGTCGTCCTGCGGGCAGGTCAGTGTTGCTGTCGCGTGGTGTTTCAAATGGCTTGATCTGTAGCGTGGATAAGCCATGACAAGGCCGAGCGGCGCGTAGGCGAGCGTTTCGTTGAGCCAGCGCCAACGGGTCGGGTGGCCATGCACGATTTCATGTTGCAGGGAATTTTGCCAGGCGACCAGCCAGGCGCCGAGCGGCAGAACAACCCACCACGGCAGCGCATGGAAGCTTGCGGTCAGGGAAAACCAGCCGCCATAGATAGCCGTGCACAATAGCCATGTCGGCGCTTCAAAACGCCGCCACAGGGAGGCCGTCCTTGTCTGGTGAGAGGAGGTGATAGAGGTCAAAGAAAGCGTCCCGGGATTATTGATCGTGCGAAGCAGCCAATGTGCCGGGATGGCCTTGTTGATACAATGTGATTAGACAAACATATTATCCCAAATTGTGGGAAATAGCGCCAAGCTGTGATAAATATAAACAAGAGATGTTAATCGTCATATTTGGGAATAGATTGTCATGGATCGAAGAGAAGTGGCGGAGATATTCCGCGCCCGTTTGTCGGAAGCGATGGAGCGCTCCGAACTAAACCGCACGGCGCTGGCGCGCAAAGTCGGGATTGATCGTTCCACCCTTTCCTTATTGCTGTCCGATGATTTGGATCGCTTGCCGCGTGCCGACACTGTGGCGGCATTGGCGTCGACATTGCAGATCAGTCTTGATTGGCTTCTCGGCCTCAGCCAAGAAGCGCGCATCGGCGCCGATATTTTGCTCGAATCCCTGCAGATCAAGCCGAGCGACCCTTCACCCGATGATGAGGGTCTGGCCCGCTGGCATCAGGAGGCGCGCGGATACAAAATCCGCTACGTGCCGACAACGCTGCCGGATTTGGTCAAGACCGAAGCGGTCATCGAGCATGAATACAGAGATTTTGCCGCCAAATCGGCCGGGCAAGTCAAGGTTGTCGCCCGGGATTTATTGGACTATTCGCACATGCCCGATACCGACATGGAAATCTGCATGCCGATTCAGGCGCTCACCGGTTTTGCCCGCAAAGAGGCGCTATGGGAGGGGCTACCGGCAAAGGCCAGGCGTGAGCAAATGGATCGAATGGTGCAGTTGAGCGACGAACTTTATCCGTCGTTGCGCATCTATTTGTTCGATGCGCTCTCCCATTACTCCGTGCCGTTGACCGTGTTCGGCCCGCTTAGGGCAGCGATCTATCTCGGGCAGATGTATTTCGTTTTCAACACGACCGAGCATATTCGTGTGCTGACTCGGCATTTCGATCAATTGATACGCGGTGCCGTGGTGCCGGCGGAGCAGGTGCCCGATTATCTGCGCTCGCTCAGGAAAGACATTAAGTAAGCCCGCCTCAAGCTTTGATCCACGTCAAAGCACGAACGCTGTTCGTTACCCACTGTGAAACATCTCCCGCAACCTGAATTGCACCAAAGGGGCAAGGAATGTTTCTCGCAACCAAAGACAAGCCGCTCGCAACCACCATCACAGGCTCCCTTCCCCGACCGGAATGGTTTACCAGTGGCCTTGATGGTAGGGCATTCTCGCTGGCCATGGGCGACCGGGTCTTCCGCGAACAATATAACGATGCTGTTGCGATCTCGATCAACGACCAGTGGCGCGCCGGCCTGGATGTCGTGAGCGATGGCGACATGCGCTTCGATATCGATGTCGGCGGGCGCGCCTGGCATGGTTATGTGCATGACCGCATGGGCGGCATGTCGCCGGCCAAGCGCAGTGCCCGGACAACCGGAACGCGGGGACGGGAAGGCACGCCGGGCGATATTCTACATGAGGTTGATGAGACGCGTCTGCCGCCGACACTGGTCGGCCCCGCCACGCGGGGCGACCTTGAGTATACCGACATCTGGCGCGCGGCGCAGCGCGTGACCGACAAGCCGGTCAAGCTCGGCTGTTGCTGCGGCCAGTTGACGGAGCTGTTGCTGGACCATGAATATTATTCGGACCGGGTCGAGGCGATGACGGCTATCTCCCAAGCCCTAAACGAGGAATATCACGAGCTCGCCGATGCCGGCTGCCCGGTGATTCAACTTGAAGAGCCATGCCTGCATTTCAACACCGAGGGCGAGCTCGGCATCACACTCGAGCAGTATATTGAGGCGTTCAACGTCGAGACCGCCGGGCTGCGCGGAAAAACCGAAATATGGGCGCACACCTGTTGGGGCAACCCGTTCGCCCAGAAGATCGAGTCGGGCTATCTCTACAAGCCGATCCTCTCTCATATGGATCAGCTTGACGCCGATGTGCTGACCTTCGAGACGGCCGCCAATGGCGGCGAGGAGCTTGAGGAAATCGGTGCCGCCATCAGTAAGGATAAGAAGATATGCATTGGTGTGGTCGAACACCGCACCTTGCAGGTCGAGCGCCCCGAGGAAGTTGCCGCGATCATTCGCAAGGCGCTGCAATATATCGAGCCAGAGCGCTTGATTCTAAGTTCGGATTGTGGCTTCGGCCGTCAGGGCATGAGCCGCGTTCATGCTTTCTATAAGATGGTCGCGATGGTTTGGGGTGCAAATATTGTGCGCAACGAACTCGGCCTTGAGGAAGTGCCCATTCCCGCGGCTGAAAAGCGGTTTTCACTCATCTGATTGGGAGTTGGGGGCGTAGATTGAAGCGGATTCCGATTGTAAAATTAGAGGACCTAACGCCGGATCAACGCCGTGCCTATGACAGCATTGCCGCGACCCGCGATGGCCAGGTGCTGGAGGTCTTTATGGCCCTCATGCACAGTCCCGAGCTGTCGCGCCGGACGCAATACCTTGGCGAGTATCTACGCTATTTCAATTGCTTGGAGCCCAATCTCAGTGAACTTGCCATTCTCGTCACTGCACGCCATTGGGATTGCGACTATGCCTGGCATTATCACGAGCCGGATGCGCTTGCCGGTGGACTATCGCCTGAAATTATTGCGGCTGTAAAAGAGCGCCGCCAACCCGACTTCAAAGATCCGGACGAAGCGGCGGTCTACGCCTATGTCTACGAACTACAGGTCGAGCGGCATGTCAGTGACGACACTTATCAAAAGGTTGTAGACGCGCTTGGTGTTACCGCAATTGCCGAGCTGACAGCGCTTTCGGGTTATTACACCATGATGGCTATGACGTTGAACGAGCATCGCGTGCCGCTACCGGCCGGAGCCAAGCGGCAGCTTTCAGGATAGTCTTCAGTCCCCTCTCTTCGCAAATCCGTTTGATATGGATCAAAGACTTCGGTAAGGCCCGAGGGTGAAATCCACCGGAGTCAGAGGGAAGGGGCGATTCGAATGCGCCGCCTGGAGCGGGGCCGGCAAAACGCAGGCTCACTTTTCCCCAAAAAAAGCATTGCTTTAAGAACTCAACCTTGAAGCAAACCAGTGGAGGTTGGCCTGATGCCGAAGATTACTTTTATCGATCCCGATGGATCCTGTCACGATGTCGATGGTTCCGCCGGTGAGACGCTTCTTGAGGTCGCCCGAAGTCACCAAATTGACATTGAAGGGGCGTGCGAGGGAGCGATGGCGTGCTCGACCTGTCATGTGGTCGTTGAACGCAAGTCATTCAAAAGCCTACCCAACCCCGAGGAAGATGAAGAGGACATGCTTGACCTCGCTTTTGGCCGTACCCGCACCTCCAGGCTGGCGTGCCAGGTTACACTTTCCGAGGATATTGACAAATTGTCGGTAACGGTTCCGGAGCAGTTTCGATGAATATTCCGAGCCGGACAGACAATAACAACAGGAGGGCGCCATGACCCATTGGAGCGATATGAATTTGTGGACGATGGACGATATCCCGTGGCATCAATTCGATCCATCGCGTGTGGATCCTGACCTTGTGAAATTGGTGAAAGCGGCCAGTTTGGTCGAAAATAATGCCAACATTTATGCCGACTATATGGGCAATGTCTTTCACCAATATCCCGACCTGCAAAACCTCACCCGCGTCTGGGCGGGAGAAGAGGTGCGTCATGGTGAAACGCTGGCGCGCTGGGCCACGCTGGCGGATCCGGATTTTAATTTCGAAGAAGCCGTAAAGCAGTTCCGCAATAATTTCCAGGTGCCGATCGAACAATCCAGTTCGGTGCGTGGCTCGCTGAGCGGAGAGTTGCTGGCGCGCTGTGTCGTCGAGACGGGCACCAGTTCTCATTATACGGCGATCCGCCACACCACCCAGGAGCCGGTCCTGAAGGAAATCTGTCACCGCCTCGCCTCCGATGAGCTACGTCACTACCGGACCTTTTACGAGACATCGAAAACTTTCCTCGCCACGGACAAGATTAGTTTGGCGGGTAGAATCAAGGTCGTGGCCGGCCGTGTTCTGGAACTTGGCGACGAAGAAATGGCGCACGCTTACTATGCCGCCAATGACGAAAAGGGGCCATTCGACCACAAGCGCAATAGCCAGGCCTATGCGCGCCGGGTTTACGCCATATACCAGCCACATGTCGTGGAGCGCATCGTCGCCATGTTGTTCAAGATTGTCGGCCTAAAACCGCACGGCTGGATATGCCGCTTTATTGGCCGGCGGGCGCACAGCTTCATGCAGGGGCGAGCCCGCCGTCTCGCCCGCGCCGGAGTATGAAACCTAGTTAGCCGGCGAACGGCGTCTCCGGCAGGCCGCGCACGCCAAGGCCGCTCACAGCGAACAATGCGCCCGCCTGCGGTTGGGGTTTGTCTTCCTTGACGAAAATATCGACCCCGCCGCCGGGGTGGTCGACGCGTGCCATTGAGGTCACATAAAGCACGTCGAGACTATCACCGCCGAACATGACGCTGGTGATATTGCGCACCGGCATTTCAATTGTTCTGTCCAGGCTGCCGTCGGGCGCGTAGCGCATCAGCTTGCCGGCGATAATTTGGGCGTTCCACAAATAACCCTCCTCATCGACCGTCGAGCCATCGGCCAGGCCGGGGTCGTCCTTGGTCGTCACAAAGACACGCTTGTTGCTGATGTCGCCGGTCTCGATGTCGTAATCATAGGCGTAAATTTCCTGCTTGAAGGAATCGGCGCGGTAGAAGGTCTTGTCATCGGGGCTCCAGCACGGCCCGTTGTTGCAGATGATGCCGTCTTCCAGTTTGTGCAGAGTTAAATCGCTATCCAGGCGATAGAGTCCGGCGAGCGCTGCGGCTTCGTCCTGGTCTTCGCCGCCGGTAATCAGACGGCCACGCCGGTCCGCCTTTGTGTCGTTCATGCGGACACGCGGCTTGTCGCTGTCGACTTTGGTCACTAATTCGGACTTACCACTGTCAAAATCATAGAAATAAAAACCGTCGGCAAGCGCAACTATGTGGCCGCCCTGGGCTCTTGGAAATACTGCGGCGACGTCCATTGGCATGGTCCAATTTTGCGATTTCCCGCTTCTTGGCTCGTAGCGCCAGATATAGGGTCCCTCGATATCGACCCAATGGAGCACACCCATATTGGGGTCCCAAACTGGTCCCTCGCCGAGATAATTATTGCCTTCCACCACACACTCGATTTTGACCAATTTTCCGTCCTCCAATTTCGAGAAATTTGGATGGGCAGAATAAAGCTGGTAGGGCCGTGTGGGTTTGACCTGAGTCAATCGCGTTTCGCTCTAGGAAGCGGCTTTGATCACCGCCTCCGCCTTGCGCAATTCCTCGAGCGGGATATGGCAGGCAATGCCGTGGCCCTCTGTAGGTTTCTGCACAGGCGGCATCTCACGTTCGCAAATATCCCCGAGTTTCTTCGGGCAGCGTGTGTTAAACGGGCATCCCTTGGGCGGGTCGAGGACGCTCGGAAGCGCGCCCTCCAACACGATATGGCGTTTGGTAACGTGCGGATCGGCGATCGGGATGGCCGACAGCAGCGCCTCGGTATAGGGGTGATAGGGCGGCGAAAAAATTTCGTCGGTCGTGCCGCTTTCCATGATCTGCCCGAGATACATGACGATGATGCGGTCCGCTAAATAGCGCACCACGCTCAGGTCATGGCTGATAAAGAGTAGCGTCGTGCCGTGTTCGCGCTGGATATCCATCAGCAGTTCGGTCACCGCCGCCTGCACCGAGACATCAAGCGCCGAGACAGGCTCGTCCGCCACCACCATGGCCGGATTGCCGGCGAAGGCACGGGCGATGCCGACGCGCTGCTTCTGCCCGCCCGATAATTGACGCGGACGGCGGGTGGCGAAATCGCGTGGCAGTTTGACCAGATCGAGCAATTTATAGACCCGCTCCTGGACCTTGTCTGGGTCGGATTCGACGCCGAACTTGCGGATCACGCGGGCGATATGGCCGCCCACCGAAATGCTCGGATTGAGCGTGTCATTGGGGTTTTGGAATACCATTTGCAGCGAGCCGAGCTGGCTCGGCGTTCTGTCATGCACCGATTGGTTGCCGATCTCGTGGCCGTTAAAGCGAATTTTTCCGTCGGTGGCGGTTTCCAGACCCATCAACACTTTGGCGAAAGTCGACTTGCCGCAGCCTGATTCACCGACAATGGCGACGGTCTCCTGGCGCCGTGCAGAAAACGTAAGTGTTTCGTTGGCCTTTACATAACGCACACCTTTTCTCGAAATGAAGGCACCGATGGAGCGGTCGTGCACGGGGTAGTATTTTTGCATGTTCTCGACATGCAGAACTTCCTCGCCTCTTTCATCCGAAGCTGCCGCTGCGGGTACCGTGGCTTCCGGTTTCTCCTCGCCCCAGCGCACATCGCGCCAGCGTACGCAGCGGCCTTGATGGCCGGACGCGCCGGCGTCAATAGGTTCGAGCGGAATATTCTTGGCATCGCACAGACCAGCCTCGAAGTGATCGCAGCGCGGGCCGAAATTGCAGCCCTTGGGACGTTCATGCGGCAGAGGCAACTGGCCCCGGATGGGTACGAGCGGACGCGCATTTTTGTCTGCGCTCGGCAAAGGAATGCAATCGAACAGGCCGTGGGTGTAGGGGTGACGCGGTTTGTCGAACACCTCTTTGATGCTGCCTTCCTCGATCACCTCGCCCGAATACATTACGCACACGCGGTCACACACTTCGAGGATGAGGCCGAGATTGTGCGAGATATAGAGCAGTGCGGTGCCGTATTTTTTACTGAGATCGGCGATCAGTTCGACAATTCCGGCTTCAACCGTGACGTCGAGCGCTGTGGTTGGCTCGTCGAGCAGCAGCAGTGCCGGACTTGAGAGCAGTGCCATGGCAATGACGACACGCTGTTGCTGGCCGCCGGACAGTTGATGCGGATATTTTTTCAGCATCATCTCGGCATCCGGCAGGCGCACATCCTCTAATATTTCAATCGCGCGTTTTCGCGCCTCGGACGCCGAAATGCCCTCATGGCACATCGGCACTTCAATCAGCTGGGTCTCGATCTTGAGGCTTGGGTTGAGGGCCGCCATCGGCTCCTGATAAACCATGGCGATTTCGGAGCCGCGCAATTGGCGCAATTCCTTGGTCGAAAGTGACGCCATGTCGCGCCCTTTGAAGCGAATGCTGCCGCCGACGATATCGCCGTTATTGCCCATATAGCGCATGATGCCCATCGCGACAGTGGACTTGCCGCAGCCTGATTCGCCCACCAGCCCGACGCTCTCACCGGCCTTCAGGCTAAGTGAAAAATCGATCACTGCCGGAATTTCACCTGCCCTTGTGTAATAGGAGAGGCATAAATCCTCGATTTCGAGCAGCGGGGTTTCTGCGTCCATGCTCAGTCCCTTAGTGAAATCTCACGCAGGCCGTCGGCCAGCAGGTTGAATCCGAGGATTAGCGACGAGATGGCGATGCACGGGAATACCGTCATATGCGGGAAGGCCAAGGCCATCGAGCGTGTCTCGTTGATCATGCCGCCCCAATCGGGATCGGGCGGCGGCAGGCCGAGGCCCAAAAAGCCAAGCACGCCGATGGTGATGATGACGTAGCCAAGGCGCAAACACGCATCGACGATAAGTGGGCCGCGCGCATTCGGCAGGATCTCGACCAGCATGATATGCCACGAGCTTTCGCCGCGTGTTTGTGCCGCAGCGACATAATCCCGGTTGCGCAAATCAAGCACCAGGCCGCGCACGATACGCATGATGCCGGGCGCGCTGGCGAAGGTGATGGCGATGACGATGTTAATGCCCGACGAGCCGATGGTGGCGATGATCAAAATATAGAGCACGAGCACCGGGAAGGAGAGGATGATATCGCCGATACGCGACAGGATATCGTCCGCCCGGCCGCGCAAATAGCCGGCGGCAAGGCCCATGGCGATGCCCACAACGTAGGCCGCGAGCGTCGCCAAGGGCGCGTAGAGCAGCACGGTTCGCGAGCCCCAAATAATGCGCGACAGGATATCGCGCCCGATCATGTCGGTGCCGAGCAAGAAGAATTCGCCGTCCGGCCCGGTCGACCATGGCATGACGAAGGGTGCAATCGTTGCGTTTGGCGGATATGGCGCGATCAGCGGGGCAAATATCGCGACAATGATCCAGAACAGGATAAGGCCGGCGCCGATCATGCCGACAATGCTCTCGCGCAACAGGCCGAACGATTTCAGCGCGCGCAGGAGTGCGTTGCCGTAAGTGCTTGCCGGTATGAGGCTTCGATCTGTCACCTCAGCTGAACCTGATGCGCGGGTTGAGATAGGTGTAGCCGACATCGGCGATTGTCTGGGTAGCCACGGCGACGAACACCGCGACCATGGCGCAGGCCTCGATCAAATAGATGTCCTGATTGAGCGACGCTTCCAGCAGGAGCGCGCCGAAGCCCTTATAAGCAAAGAAAAATTCGACCACGATAACGCCGGAGAGCAGCCAGTTAATTTGCAGCATGATAACGGTGAAAGGCGCGATCAGGGCGTTGCGCAATGCGTGGCGCATGACGACGCGGCGGTAGGGCAAGCCTTTGAGGATGGCGGTGCGGACATATTGCGTGGTCATGACCTCAGCCATGGAGGCGCGGGTCATGCGCGTGACATAGCCGAAATCATAAATGATCAGCACCAGCGCCGGCAGAATGAGTTGCAGGATATCGAAGCCGTCGCTCATCGTGCTGGTGCCGGGCAGCAGGTGCAGCCAAAACACCAGAACGGCGGTGATGAGCACGGCACTGGCAAATTCCGGAACAGACGTGGTGACGATACTGACGATCGAAATGGAGCGGTCGAGCTTGGAGCCTTCGCGCATGCCGGCGAGCACACCGAGAATGAGCGACAGCGGGATCATGACGGCAAAGGTGGCGATGCCGAGAATGGCGGTGTTGCCGAGGCGCGGCCATAATATGTCGGCGACCGGCACTTTGAAACGCACGGAATCGCCGAAATCGCCCGACGCGAAGTTTCCGAGCCAAGCGAAATAGCGCACATAAAAGGGCTCGAAATAGCCATGCGCTTCGAGCCATAGGTTGCGCTGTTCTTCGCTGGAATAGGGGCCGAGAACTTTGGTGGCAACATTGCCCGGGGTAATTTCGAGCAACAGAAACAGCAGGATCGACACCACGACCATGGTGAGGATCATAAAGCCGATCCGCTTACCGACGAAGATCAGCATTTGTGCGCCCCGAGTGGGGCTGGCGCATTTGTCACGAAAAAATGGCGAGGCCGGGAAAGGAGGGCGGAGGCAGCCATGGCAAACATGCCGGCCTCCGCCCGGTTTCCCTGCAGCTTAGCCCTTTAGCCGTCGAGCCACACGTCGTTATAATGATGCTCGAGAGCAACCTGGGCGTAGAGACCTTGAACCCGTTTGTTCGCGGTCACAAATACCGAACGCCAGAAGGACTGCGAGATGATGGCGTCGTCCTGCAGAATTTCTTGCAGCTTGCGGGTGACAACCCGCCGCTCGTTCGGATCGAGAATTGCACCTGCTTTATCAAGTGTTTTGTCGAACTCGGGGTTGGAATAATTGGTCTCGTTCCAGGAAACGCCCGAGCGGTAGGCAAGGTTGAGCACCTGAACACCGAGCGGGCGATGCGTCCAGGCAGTGAAGCCGAACGGCGTCGACGCCCAAACATCCCAGTAGCTACCACCCGGCATGATGTTGATTGCGAGATTAATGCCGGCCGGTTTGACCATTTCAGAAAGCGCCTTACAGGCGTTTTGTTCCCATGCTGGGTTGGCAACGCAGTCGATCCTAAGATCAATGCCATCAGCGTAGCCTGCTTCGGCTAGCAGCGCTTTAGCCTTGGCGTAATCCTGGGTTTGCTTCGGTAATTCGGCATATTCCGGATGGACAGGCGAGACATGATGGTCCTCCGCCGCGCCGCCGCGGCCGCGATAGACAATCTGCAACATCTTGTCGTGGTCGACGCAGGCCTGAATTGCTTGGCGCAGTTTTTTGTTGTCGTAAGGAGCAGCCGTCACATGCATGCGCGCAATGCCGGTTTGCGCCGTTACCCGCTCGTAAATATTGAGATCGGGAATATTCTTGATTGTCTCAACCTGCTCGATACTGGTCTGATAGTTGGTATCGACCTGGCCTGAAGCGAGGGCCGCGATCTGTGCCGCCGGGTCATCACCATGATCGATATAGCTGATCCGGTCGAGATTGACCTCGCCGCCCCACCACGCCGCATCGCTGCGGCGCACCAGCGTAGCCTTTTCGCCGACCGCGAAGTCTTTCAGTGCATAGGGGCCGGTACCGACTGGGTTTTTGATCAGATCGCCGCCTTCATCATCGAAGTTTTTGTGAACGATGAGGGCCGGATAATCTGCCATGCTCTCGGGCAGGGCCAGGTCCGCATTATTGAGGTGAAAACGTACGGTGTGGTCATCGATTTTTTCCAACGCGCCGCCGGCTTCCGTTGTCGACATGATGGCATTGCCGTTTTCGTCTTTCTTGCCCGTATCCGACGTCGTTGTCATCGAACTGAAGCGGCCCTGGTTGGACGAGCCGGTGTTGGGGTCAAGCCAACGGCGGAAATTATGGATCACATCATCGGCGCCAAAAGAATCGCCATTCGACCATGTGGCGTTTTTGCGCAAATTGAATGTCCAGGTTTTCAAATCCTCGGACGCGCTCCAGCTTTCAGCCAAATAGGGCCGTGCCAGGCCATCTTCACCAACGCGTACCAGTGGTTCCGTTACATGGCGCGCGACATTGCCTTTTTCGGACCAGTCGAACGTGGCCGGATCGTCGGTCGCCTTGACGTTCATCGAAACGCGGAGATTGCCGCCCTTTTTAGCGGCGGCATGCGCTTTCCTTCCCGGCGCGGGCATGCCGGCCATGGTATAGGCAGCACCGGCGGAAACGCCAAGAAGGGTTGCCGTTTGCAGGAAGTCGCGCCGGGTTACCTCACCCTTGCGCAGTTTAGACACCAGTTCCGGAATATAGGAATGCGTATTGGTTTTCGACTTTTTGGACATTTCTCATCGCCTCCCAGCGCGTTTGTTCCCTGATAAAATTACTTATAAATTAGCTTAGGAATTCTCCATAAATAACTGTTTTTATTATTATTAATTTATTGGCGCATTGAAGAAATAACCTCCTCAAGCTATTAATTTTATACTGAACGGCCTATCTTAGAAGGTTTTTCCCCAACCGCCAAATCCGGCCGGCGCGGCAAGAATTAGCGAGCAGCGTCGAGGCAGGCCAAAGCGGCTATATCGAGTATCGCCTCGCAATCGATTCCGTGTTTGCGGTAGAGCGAATTGATATCGCCTGATTCACCAAAAGACGAGACGCCGAGCGGGTAGGGGCGATGGCCGGCAACCGCTCCGAGCCATGACAATGTTGCAGGGTGACCGTCAAGTACGGTTATCAGCGCCGCCCCTGGATTTAGTTGAGCCAACAAATTTGCGACGTGGGAGAGGGCACTTGCCGCGCCCGAGCTACGGTTGCGCTGAGATGTTTGCCAGTCGCTGTGCAGGCGGTCGGGCGAGGTGATAGCGAGCAGCCCGGCGCCGGGGATATCTTCCAATAATGCCAAATGGGCCGCTTCGGCCTCGGGTGCGATGGCGCCACAATAGGCGATGGCAAGCGGCGCATCCGGCGCCGGTGCGACGCGCCAATAGGCGCCCTTGAGGATTTCGTCGCGAAAGGGTTCATTCATCGCGCGCTCGGGCTGTTCGATTACGCGGGTGGAAAGGCGCATATAGAGCGAACCGCCAGCGATATCATCCTGCATGTGGGCAAAGCCCCACAGCATGATCTCCGCCAATTCATCGGCAAAAGCCGGTTCGAACAGGGTCAGGCCAGGCTGGCCCATGCCGATCAGCGGCGTCGAGACAGATTGATGCGCGCCACCCTCCGGCGCTAGGCTGACGCCTGAAGGGGTACCGGCGAGCATGAAGCGGGCATCCTGATAACACGCGTAATTGAGCGCATCCAGGCCGCGCGCAATGAATGGGTCGTACACTGTACCGACCGGCATCAGGCGGGCGCCAAACATCGGGCCGGACAGGCCGAGCGCGGCCAACAGGAGAAACAGATTGTTCTCCGCGATGCCGAGCTCGATATGCTGGCCGTTGCGGCTCATCGCCCATTTTTGCATTGAGACGACTTTTTCCGAGTGGAAGACATCTTCCCGGTCGGCGCGGTTAAAGATGCCGCGCTGATTGACCCAACTGCCGAGATTGGTCGAAACCGTCACATCCGGCGAGGTGGTAACAATGCGCCGGGCCAATTCGCTGTCGCCGCGCCCCAAATCATTGAGGACGCGGCCGAAGGCTTCCTGGGTCGACATATTCCCGCTGGCGCGGATCGGGAACGCCGCTGGCAGCGCTATCTTGTCATCTGTCAACTGGCGCGATTGACCGGACTGATTGAATGGCACCTTGTCGAGAAATTGGCGCAATCCCTGTTCATCGATATCCATCCCGGCGAAGGGTTCCCACTCGTCGCCCTTGTTGATTCCCATGGCGCGCTGAAAATCGGCCATCTGCTCGACATTCATCAGGCCGGCGTGATTGTCCTTGTGGCCGGCAAAAGGCAGACCGTAGCCTTTGATGGTGTAGATAATGAAGCAATGGGGCACGTCGCTGTTGACCGCGTGCAGCGCCTCGCGCACGGCTTCCATGTCATGGCCGGCGAGGTTGGTCATCAAATCCTGCAGCGTTTCGTCACTGTGCGCGCCGAGTAATTCGCGCATGCCGGCAACACCGCCGATATCATTCAGCAGGCGTTCGCGCCACGCCGCGCCGCCCTTGAAGGTGAGGGCGCAGTAAAGCTCGTTGGGGCAATCATCGATCCATTGCCGCAGGGCCTCGCCGCCGGGGCGCTCAAAGGCGGCTTTTTGCAGTTTGCCGTGCTTGAGGATGATCACTTCCCAGCCGACCGCTTCAAAGAATCCTCTGATTTTCTGAAACAGCTTGTCCGAAACAACGCGGTCAAGGCTTTGGCGGTTATAGTCGATCATCCACCACAGATTCCGCACATCATGCTTCCAGCCTTCGAGCATCGCCTCGTAGACATTGCCCTCATCAAGCTCGGCGTCGCCCATGATGGCGATCATGCGTCCCGGCTGCTCTGGCTCCGGCGCCAATTTCTGTAGCTCGACATAATCTCGCACCATCGAGGAAAACAGTGTGAGGCCAACGCCGAGGCCGACCGAGCCGGTCGAAATATCGACATCGTCGGCATCCTTGGTGCGCGACGGATAGGATTGCGCGCCGCCGAGCGAGCGGAATTGCTTGAGCTTGTCGCGCGACTGATTACCGAGCAAATACTGGATGGCATGAAACACCGGTGAGGCATGCGGTTTGACCGCAACCCGGTCCTGCGGTCTGAGAACATCGAAATAGAGCGCCGTCATCAGGGTCGCAACCGACGCGCACGAAGCCTGGTGGCCGCCGACCTTTAATCCGTCGCGCGAATCGCGAATATGGTTGGCGTTATGGATCGTCCAGGCGGAGAGCCACAGAAGCTTGCGCTCGATCGCCTTCAGGTAGGCGAGCTTCTTATCTTCGGCGCGATCCTCAGATTTAGTGCGGGCCATCTCTATTTGCTTTGATTGGTGAATCGGAAGTCAAGCATTCTACAGGGTTTTCAAAAGGTTATCACGCTGCGAATGGATTCGCCTTCATGCATCAAATGAAACGCCTTATTGATGTCATCAAGCGGCATAGTGTGGGTGATCATCGGGTCGATCTCGATTTTGCCGTCCATATACCAATCGACAATGCGCGGTACATCCGTCCGGCCTTTGGCGCCGCCGAACGCGGTGCCGCGCCACACCCGGCCGGTCACCAGTTGGAACGGGCGGGTGGAAATCTCCTGCCCGGCGCCGGCGACGCCGATGATGACGCTCTCGCCCCAGCCTTTGTGACAGCATTCGAGCGCTTGGCGCATGGTGTTGGTATTGCCGATACACTCGAAGCTGTAATCCGCCCCGCCTTTGGTGAGGTCGACAATGTAGGGCACGAGGTCGCCCTCGACTTCCTTGGGGTTGACGAAATGGGTCATGCCGAAGCGCTCGCCGAGCGCCTTCCTGTCCGGATTGATATCGACGCCGACAATCATGTTGGCGCCGACCAGGCGGGCGCCCTGTATAACATTGAGGCCGATGCCGCCAAGGCCGAACACCACCACATTGGCGCCGGCTTCGACCTTTGCCGTGTTGATCACCGCGCCGATCCCGGTGGTCACGCCGCAGCCGATGTAGCAGATTTTTTCAAACGGCGCGTCCTCGCGCACCTTGGCCAGGGAAATCTCCGGCACCACCGTGTGGTTGGCGAAGGTGGAGGTGCCCATATAATGAAAAATCGGATCCTTACCGAGGGAGAAGCGGCTGGAGCCGTCCGGCATCAGGCCGGCGCCTTGGGTCTCACGCACGGATTGGCACAGATTTGTCTTGCCACTGGTGCAATAGTCGCATTGGCGACACTCCGGTACATAAAGCGGAATAACGTGGTCGCCTTTTTTAAGGCTCGTCACACCGGGCCCGGTATCGACGACAATGCCGGCCCCTTCGTGGCCGAGGACGGCCGGAAAGAGGCCCTCCGGGTCGTCACCGGAGAGGGTGAAAGCATCCGTATGGCAGACGCCGGTCGCCTTTATTTCGACCAGCACCTCGCCGGCGCGCGGCCCCTCAAGGTTTACCGTTTCAATGCTGAGCAGCTTGCCCGCTGCTGTCGCCACCGCGGCTCTGGTTTCCATCGTTCCCGTTCCCCTGCTTGGATTTTTCAACCTGTTACACGTGAAACAAATGTCTCATTCCACGCGGCGGCGGGCAAGCAGGCAAAAAAAGGGGCCCCGCTATGGAGCCCCTTTTTAGGGAGATCAAACTCCGCGGGTGCTTAATCCGCAGCCTGCTTGGCTTTTGCTTCCTGGATCAGGTGCCAGATCTTGTTGGGCCGGAGCGGCAGTTCGGTGATTTCGATGCCGAACGGCGACAGTGCGTCGCATACGGCATTGGTAATCACGCCCGGCACGTCGCTTGGCCGGCCCTCGCCGATGCCGCGCGTGCCCAGAGGCGTATGCGGGCAAGGCGTTGGCGCGTGGGTGATCTTCAAATCCGGGACATCGGCGGCGGTGGCCAACTTATAGTTTTCGAAATCCGCCGTCAGTTGCTGGCCATTTTCGTCGTAGATGAATTCCTCGAAAATGGTGTTCGAAATACCCTGAACGATGGCGCCTTGCATCTGACCCTCGACGATCTGCGGGTTGATGATCTGCCCGACATCCTCGGAACTGGTCCAGCTCAACATTTTGAACTGGCCATCATCCGGGTTGACCTCAACGACGCAGAAATCCGCGTTGAAAGCGATCATCGGCATGGCCGCTTCAAAAAACGCGGTATGTTCAAGGCCAGCCGATTCGCCTTCCGGCAAATTGATTGGCGCCATGATGTTGCGTTCGCAGGCATCGCGGAAGTTCTGGCGGATATTGGTATCCTTGAGATAGATGATTTCGCCTTCGACGAACTCGAAATCTTCCTCGGTCGCCCCTGTCAGTGCCATATCGTGCGCCATGAAGCGGGCGATTTTCTTTTTCAGAAATTCCGCCGCTTCCACCGCCGCGCTGACGAAATAGGAGCCCATGCGGGCGCCAATCGTGCCCGAGCCGAACGGCGTGGTGCCGGTATCGCCGGTTGTCACCACCACATCGTTGGGGTGAATGCCAAAGGCATGTGCCACGGCTTGTGCCGCGGTGGTTTCATGGCCCTGGCCTTGCGGCGCGTCGCCTTCAAACACTTGCACTTTGCCGCGCGCATCGAGACGGATCGTCGCGGCGCCGTAGCCAGGCTGATTTTCCATCGGCACCATCAGCTCGGATGAGACGCCGGAAAGTTCGACGCCGAGACCAAAGCCAATGCCGATGTAACGGCCTTCCTTACGCGCTTCTTCCTGTTGTTTACGGAAAGCAGGAAGGTCTGCCTGCTCCATTAGATTGTCCCATACTTTCAGGAAATCTCCGCTGTCCATATATTCGCCGCAGACGGACGTGTAGGGCAGTTCGGGGATCAGGTTTTTGCGCC
>JABIXB010000287.1 GCA_018666805.1 Rhodospirillaceae bacterium
CTTGGCGGGCGATCTCGCCGATTGACGAGGTCAATTCCTCGGCTGCGCTCGCCACCGTCTGGACGTTGGTGGTCGCTTCTTCCGAGGCCGACGCAACCACCGCGCTTTGCTGGCTGGTCTGCTCTGCCGTTGTCGACATCGATACGGCAGACAGTTCGACCTCGTTCGACGCGGCGGAAACCGCACTGACAACGCTGGAGATACTGCCGTCGAAACTCTTGCACAATTCATCTATGTGCTGGGCACGGGCTTCGCGTTTTTCGTTCTCGGCTGTCTGTTCGGCGGTCAAACGCGCCTTCTCGATGGCGTTTTCCTTGAACACCTGAACTGACTTTGCCATTTCGCCGATTTCATCGCGCCGGCCGAGATAATAAATCTCGATCTCGTTATTACCCGCGGCGAGAATATTCATCGCACTCGTCATGTTCGTAATAGGGCGCGTGATGCCGGTGACAATGCTGTACACCACGCCTGTTGTGACGAGCAATAGAATCAGCGTGACGACAGCCAGCAATAGAAAGGCCGTGTGGGAGGTGCTTTCGATCGACGCGGCAGTGGTTTGCAGATCACTGGCGATTTTGTCTTCAACCTCCTTTAGGAGGTCGATTTTCTGGGTAATGGTTTTGAACCAATAGCCACTTTCGATTCCATCGAGCGTTCCAGTAATCGGGCTATCAATGGCAATTTTCCGCATCCGATTGACTTCATTGACCGCTGCGCCGGTGACGGTGGATTGCAGGAACGCCTTTTGATCGTCGCTTGCGTAGATGGCGAAGCGGCTCAGAAAAATGTCCTGCATGGCAATCAGTTGCTGGAATTTGCCATGGATGGCGGGCTTGAAGGCGCCGCTGCCGAAGCCGGCGGCACCCATCGCTCGTTCGATGCCGGCCCGTTCCTTGCCTTGCAGGAAGGCCGTGTAGGCGGTGATCGCGTTGGTCACCGTAACATCAGTACTCAACACCGTCATTTCCTCGACGATGTGCAGCAGCTTGGCAATGGCCGGCGTATAAAAGCCGGCCATTTGCGGCACCGTGATTTTGAGGCCACTTACTTCCGCGCGCTTGGCGCTTAAGTTTGCCAGAGCGCTCTTGGCCGCATTGATGCGGTTGACCAAGCCCGTTCCAAAGGAAGTTGCATCAAAGGACTTTAGGGCTCCCGCCAGGGCGGCTTGGCTCTCGTCCGTCCGCCCTCTTTGCGTCGGGAGTTCCTGCGAAAATTTGACGCCCTTGCTGGCGATGAAGCCGGCCGACATGCCGCGCTCCTTTTGCATCTCATGCACCACGGCGCTGATCACCGGCGCCACTTCCGACAATTCCAGGACTTTGCTCATTTCCGCCGATGTCTGATATTTATCGAATACAGTGAAGCCGGAGAACGCCAACATGCCGATCACAGGCAGCGCCAGCGCCAGAGCTACTCGGTTGCCAATCTTGAAATTTCCGATGAATGCGAACATGAGCTAGCCCCTCGTTAAGGAATTCAGAATTTGGTGTCAGTGCGGAGAAAGGGGCCAATTCATTCACCCCAATATTATTGAGGTGGCATTGTTGCGGTAGCTCATTAATAAGGCGTAAAAATTTCAGCCTAATTTCGCCGCGTATGGCTAATTAAACCAAGATCTAAATATCATCGTCATTTTTTAATAATTCTAAATAGGTATTACCAATTTCGGCGTCCCGCCCGGTGCCGATGCGTCAAGAGCAACATTCGCCATCACAGGCAGGATCGCCTATGCTCGTTCATTCCCGATTCGCCAGCGCCGGTACCCCGCGATGACCGATTCCAGCACCCGCGCCCAAGCGTTCCGCGCCAAATGGCACGAATATTACAGCGAAAAGCGCATCACCCATCAGTGGCTTCAGGTCGATCTGCTGAAAAGCCTGCCGGTTCATAGCGTGCTTGAAATAGGGCCCTATCTCGGCCTGGTGAGCGCCATGGCGGCGAGCGCCGGCTATGCGGTGACGACGCTCGATATCGAAGCGCAATCCCAGGGTATCGGATCAAAGCGCCACATTCAGGCTGATGTCCGTAACGTGGCGGCGGAAAAAATTCAGGATTTCGACGCGATCATTTGTTGCGAAACGCTGGAGCATATTGATTGGCACAAGCTCGATTCGGTGTTGCGCAATATTGCCGCCGCCGGTGCGCCCTGGCTGATCGTCTCCGTGCCCTATGAAGGATTTCAATTTGCCTTCGAACTTTACTTTAACCGCTGGCGCTGGCGCCGCCGCAGCCACTTCCGCAAATTGCGTTTTCTCAAACGCCTGCGCGTCGCGGGCGGCACGGAATGGGAGCCGCACAAGTGGGAGATCGGCTATCGCGGGCACAGCTTGCGGGCGTTTATGCACAAGCTCGAAGACGCCGGATTCGAAATAAAGCAGCGCGAGTTCACCAGCGGCTGCCGCTCGGTATTTTTCGTCTGCCGCAATAAATCAGCCGTGCAGCCATGAGATATGCCAAGCGCCGCGACAAACTACGCGTCCGCCCGCTATAATATGTATATGCACCGTCACCAACGCTATATCTTGCGTCAGCTCCTCGGACCCTTTGTGTTGATTTCGATCGGCCTGACGGCGGTGATCTGGCTTACCCAGTCGCTTCGTTTTGTCGATATGATCGTCAATAAAGGACTGTCGTTGAGCGCGTTCCTCTATTTCAGTGCGCTGCTGCTGCCGACCTTCCTCGGCGTCATTCTGCCGATTGCCCTCTTCAGCGCCATTCTCTTCGCCTACAACAAGCTGGTGATCGACAGCGAAATGGTCTCGCTGCGCTCCGCTGGTCTCGGCCCGTGGTCGCTGGCCGCGCCGGCGATAACGCTGGCGACATTCGTCTGCGTCATCGTCTATGCCATCAACCTCTATTTCATCCCGGCCAGCTACCGCGAATTCAAGAGCCGCCAATTTATCGCCCGCGCTGATTTCTCCTCGGTGCTGTTGCAGGAGGGTGTCTTCACCAACCTGATCGAGGATGTCACCGTTTATGTGCGGACGCGCGATTCGAGCGGCAAGCTGCACGGCATTTTGGTGCATGACAGCCGCGTCGCGGGCGAGCCGGTGACGATGATGGCCGAGCGCGGCGCGTTGGTGAAAACCGAACAAGGCCCGCGCTTTGTGCTGCTGAACGGCAACCGCCAGGAAATCAACAAATTACACGGCCAGCTATCGCTGCTTTATTTCGACAGCTATGCCCTCGACCTTGGCCATTTTGCCGAAGACCCGGCCAATCGCTGGCGTGAGCCGCGCGAGCGCTATTTGCACGAGCTCTTCAATCCGGGTGACGGTTATGACGATCAGCGCAATCTCGGCAAATTCTGGGCCGAGGCGCATCAGCGCATCGTGACGCCGCTGTTTGCCTTCGCGCTGACCGGAATTGCCCTCGCCGCCCTGTTGGGCGGCCAGCTTAACCGGCGCGGCCAGTGGCGCCGTATCCTGGCTGGAATCGCCGGCGCTTTCGCCTTTGAGGCAGTTGGTCTCGGCCTCGTCAACGCGGTTTCGAAAACGCCCAGCCTGGCGCCCCTGATGTATGTCAACGTGGTGATCGCTCTGGCCATTGCATTTTTTATACTGCACCGCCGCATCCGCGGCTCGAGTGCGCGGCGCGGTGCGACGCCGCGGCCGGCTTAGGGCTGTACCGCCAATGCGCATGTCGATGACATTCTCCTATTATATCAGCCGCCAATTCGTGATCGGCGTTTCGCTGGTCTTCCTGATTTTCGTCGCCACCATTTTCATTTTTGATGCGGTCGAGATGATGCGCCGCGGCTCTGGCCCCAACCGCGAATTGGCGACGCTCGGGATTTTGCTGCAAATGGCGATGTTGCGCGTGCCGTTCATGGCGCAAAAAATTCTGCCCTTCGCGGCACTCGTTGCCGGGCTATGGACATTCGCGCGCATGACGCGCACCCAGGAGCTGGTGGTGGCACGCGCTGCCGGCGTCTCGGTGTGGCAATTCCTGCTGCCGACACTTTTGCTCGCACTTGTTCTTGGCGTCTTTGTGATGACCGTTTTCAATCCCATGTCGGCGGCCATGGTGTCGCGCTATGAACATATGGACGCCAAATATCTGCGCGGCAAATCGAGCCTCTTGGCGCTATCGAATTCGGGCATATGGCTGCGCCAGGGCGACGGCAAAAACCAATCGGTCATTCATGCCCGGCGCCTGAGCCAGGAAGACCTCACCCTTTTTGACGTGATCATTTTCCGTTATGAGGAAAACGATCTCTTTGTCGGGCGCATCGATGCCAACGAGGCGCACCTCGAAGCAGGCCACTGGGAACTGATTGATGCTGTGCTGACAGGGCCGGACCAGCCGGCGCAATTCATGGACCGCTATGAGATGCCGACGGACCTCACCTTCAGCCATATCGAGGATAGTTTTGCGCCGCCGGAGACTTTGTCCTTTTGGGCCCTGCCGGCCTTTATCGAGGTGCTCGAATCCTCTGGCTTTTCAACCGTACGGCACCGGCTTTATTGGCATTCCCTGCTCTCAGGGCCACTTCTCCTCTGCGCCATGGTGCTGATCGCCGCCACCTTTTCGCTGCGCTTTTCGCGCCGCGGCGGCACCTGGCTGCTGATCGCAGCCGGCGTTTTGACCGGCTTCATTCTTTATTTTGTCTCGGATCTGGTGTTGGCGCTTGGCCTCTCGGGGAAAATTCCTCCCGTTCTGGCGGCCTGGACGCCGGCTGGCGTGTTCACCCTGATCGGTGTTGCCAGCCTCTTTCATATGGAAGATGGATAGGCGAATGGCGCGAATACGCCTTCTTATCATCGCCGCGATCTGCGGTATTTTCGCCGCGCTATCGCCGCTCCACGCACAAACTTTGGTGCGGGAGTTCGAATCTGTCGACGCCGGCAAAGAAGTGTTTATGAGCGCCGACAGTTTGACCTATGACGAGGCGCTCGGAATCATTACCGCCTCGGGCAATGTTGAAATTTCGCAGGGCCCCCGCCTCCTGATGGCCGACGCCGTATCCTACAATGAAGGCCAGGATATGATGACGGCGTCGGGCAATGTGACCCTGGTGGAGCCGACCGGCGAAGTGATGTTTGCCGATTATTTCGAGCTCTCCGACGAAATGCGCGAGGGTGTGGTGCGCGACCTTCGTATTCTGCTCAACGCCGAAACGCGCATTGCGGCCAACAGTGCGCGGCGCAGTGGCGGCAACCGCACGGAAATGAGCAAAGCGGTATTTTCGCCTTGCAAGCTCTGTCCGCTGCACCCGGAGGAGCCGCCGCTGTGGCAGATCAAGGCGGTCCGCATCGTGCATGACCAGGAGGCGCGCGACGTTGCCTATTACGATGCCTGGCTGGAAATGTTCGGCGTTCCCGTTCTCTACACCCCCTATTTCGAGCATCCCGACCCAAGCGTCAAACGGCGCAGCGGATTTCTCGCACCCACCTACGGAACGTCTTCCACCCTCGGCGTTCAGCTCACCACGCCATATTTTTGGAATATCGCACCGCACCGCGACGTGACGTTGAAGCCGAAATTCACCAGCGACGAGGGTGTGGTTTGGGGCGGTGGATACCGCGAGCGTACCCACACGGGTGACTACAGTCTGGATGGCAGTATTGCCTACAGTGACGAACGCGACGATGAAGGGCGCGAAACCGGAAGCAAGGTCGCGCGCGGCCATCTGTTTAGCGAAGGAGACTTCCAACTCAATCCGGTGTGGAATTACGGCTACCAATTCGAGCGTGCGAGCGATGACACCTATCTCAGTTTTTATCGCCTCAGTTCCAGGGACACACTCACAACCCGGCCCTATATTGAAGGCATCAACGGGCGCAATTATGCCAGCGGCACGGCTTATTTTTTCCAAGGCCTCGAAGCGGAAGACGACCAGGATCAAATTCCGATGGTTTTTCCGTTGCTCGATTTCAATCATGTCGGCACGCCCGGCGCGTCTGGCGCGTTCACCAGCCTTGATGCGAATTTCATGGCCCTGCAGCGCGTTGACGGTGCTGACAGCCGCCGCCTGTCCCTCGAGGGCGGCTGGCACTTGCCGCATATCGGGCGCTCGGGCAGTGTATACCGCCTATCGGCGACGTTGCGCGGCGACGCTTATCACGTCAATAAGGTCGATGTAGCTGGCACGGCGCGGACCACCCAGGCGCGCGGCTTTACCGGTCGTCTACGCCCCGAAATCACGGCGGAATGGCGCTTGCCTCTGGTTCGGCGTATGGGCCCCATACAGCAATTGGTCGAACCCATTGTGCAAGCCATTGTCAGCCCCTATGGCGGAAATCCGGGCGAAATTCCAAATGAAGACAGCCAGGATTTTGAATTTGACGATACCAATTTATTCAGCACCAACCGCTTTACCGGCTTCGACCGGGTGGAGAGCGGGCCGCGCGTAAATTACGGTCTTCGCTTCGGCTTTTTCGGCGCCGGCGGCGGGCGGACGCAAGGCATGATCGGGCAAAGCGCGCGCCTCAGGGAAGACGATACGTTTAATCAGGGAAGCGGCCTGGAGAACACCTTCTCCGATTATGTCGGCCGCGTGCACATCTCGCCGGCGGATGTTTTCGACTTTGCCTACCGCTTCCGTTTATCGCGCGAGAATTTTGCCGCCCGGCGCAACGAGATCGAACTCGCCGCCGGGCCCAAGGCGATCCGTTTCAATATCGGTTATGCGCTTCTGGAGGAGCAAATTCCCGAAAGCGATACCGCCGCCTTTGCCAATCGCGAGGAAGTTTCCGCGACAACGGAAGTTCGGGTGACAAAGTTTTGGCGCATCGGCGCCGGCACGCGGCGTGATTTGACCGGCTCTGGCGGCACCCTCAATTGGCACAGCGCGGTGACGTATGAAGACGAATGCCTGCTGTTCACCACGAGTATCAACAAGAACTTCACCCGCGACCGTGATGTGCAGCCAGAGACAAATTTGCTATTTACGATAAAATTCAAGCATTTGGGTTGAATATTAGAACGCTGCCCGCGATCAATTATGATCATTGGTGAAAGTTGGTTGCCGGGGAGCAACAGGCGGTTATAACTCTGTCGTAGAATGTCTGTTTGGGCCAAAATATTGCGCTCCCGCGCTTTTCCGGGCGCCGCACTTCTCATTGCGGCCTCTATTGGCTTGTCCGCGGCGCTGCCACAGCCTGTGCGCGGGCAGGAGGTCATGCGCATCGCTGCGGTGGTCAATGACGATGTTATTTCGATTTACGATTTGGCGGCGCGGATAAACATCGTTGTCGCTTCGTCAAACCTGACGGACGCGCCGGAATTACGCCGGCAAATTGCGCCCCAGATATTGCGCACTTTAGTCGATGAATATTTGCAAATTCAGGAGGCGAGCCGCCTCGATATCGCCGTCGGCGAAAAGGAGCTGAATTTCGCAATCAGTCAAATCGAAAAGAACCGCGGCATCGGAAAGGGCGAATTTAACAATTACGTCAACAGTCTCCGGCTCGATCGCGACGCCATCATTGCACAGATCAAAGCCGAAATCGCTTGGTCCAAAGTGGTGACCCGGCGGCTGAACGCCGCCATTTCCGTCGGCGAGGACGAAATTGACGAAGCCTTGGCACGCTTGGAAAGCAGCCGCGGGCAGCCCGAGAACCGGGTCGCGGAAATATTTCTCTCGATCGAATCACCCGAACAGGAACGGGAGATTATGAAGGCGGCAGATAATTTAGTGGCTCAATTGCGTCAGGGTGCGCAGTTTGCGGGCATCGCCCGGCAATTTTCGCAGAGCGCGACATCGGCCGTTGGCGGCGATATCGGCTGGGTCATCGCCGGGCAGTTGCCTGGCGTCATAGATGGCGTGTTGCCCGGCTTGGAGAAGGGAGAAATTTCAGACATTATCCGCACTTTTGACGGGGTGCATATCGTCAAGCTGCTCGATCGGCGCACCGTTTTGACGGCTGATCCGATGAATACCCGGCTCAAATTGGCGCAATTGATCATTGATGATATTGCCGCCGACCCAGAGCTGATGCAGGAGAAGCTTGCGCGCGCGCATGGCGAATCCAAGAGCTGCGCCGATATGTTGCGCCTCAGCGCCGATTTCGTTTCGCCGCAATCGGGCGATCTCGGCGAACTTAGTCTGGGCGATATGCCGCTCGATTTACGTCAGGCGGTTCATCAATTAGAGGCCATGGCATTGAGTGCGCCGCTGCCGTTCGCCAATGGCTTCAGAATTCTGATGGTGTGTAGCCGCGATGAGGCGAAGGTCGATGTGCCGAGCCGAGACGCGATGCGCCAGATTATCGGCAACCGGCGCCTCGAATTGCAGGCGCGGCGATATCTGCGCGACCTGAGACGCTCTGCCTTCGTCGAACTCCGTGTCTAGTGAGCCCTCGCACGCAAGCGGAACTCGCCAGTCTCAGCGAGACGATTGCACGCCATGGCCTGAGTGCACGGAAATCACTCGGCCAACATTTTCTTCTCGACCCCAACCTGTGCGCAAAAATCGCCCGTGCGGCCGGCCCGCTTGACGATTTTACCGTGCTGGAAGTTGGCCCCGGCCCGGGCGGCCTGACGCGCGCTCTGCTGGCCGCCGGCGCCAAACATGTCGTCGCCATTGAGCGCGACAGGCGCTGCATTGCCGCACTGGAAGAGCTTTCGCAAGCTTGGCCGGAGCGCCTCGAGGTCATCGAGGGCGATGCGCTCAAGGTCGATGCTGGCGCGCATATCGAAGGGCCGCTAAAGATTGTTGCCAACCTGCCTTACAATATCGGCACCGCCCTGTTGCTCGGCTGGCTCAAGGCGCCCGAGCGCTTTCAAAGCCTGACCTTGATGTTTCAAAAAGAGGTTGCCGCGCGTCTCACGGCGGCCCCCGGTACGGAGAGTTATGGCCGTTTATCGGTTATCACGCAGTGGCGTTGCGAGACGCAGCGACTGTTCGATATCAGCGCCCAGGCGTTTACGCCGCCGCCTAAAGTCACCTCCGCAATTGTCCAGCTCAAACCGCGCACCCAACCTCTCTTCGCGGCTGAGCCGGCGGCGCTTGAGCGCGTTACCGCCGCCGCTTTTGGGCAGCGGCGAAAAATGATGCGCGCCGCCATGAAGCGCCTGGTCGCCGACCCGGAATCCTTTCTCGGCGCCAACGGCGTCGATCCCCGGGCACGCGCCGAAACATTGGATATTGGACATTTTTGCGCCCTCGCCCGCGCCTTAACGCAAAGCGAAACGGCCGCCCGGCAATAATTTTACTTGCCTGCGGCGCCGCTTGCGGTTATTTCCAGCGCCGTGATGACGACACAGCTCAATCAGCGACGACGACGCGCCTCAGAGCCCACCCGGGCATAGCGCCGAGCGGAGAAATCCGCTGCGCGAACGCGCACATTTTCCCACTGCGCGAACGCGCCACAATTTCCCACTGTGCCCACGCGCCATATCGCACCGCTGAAAGTTCGTATCATGATTGAGATTGCCTGCGAGGGGCCGGCCGATGGCCCCCTCATCGAAACATTGCTGGATATAGCCTTCGGGCCCGGGCGCCACGCCCGGCCCTCTTATGCGCTGCGAGAC
>JABIXB010000288.1 GCA_018666805.1 Rhodospirillaceae bacterium
CTCTGCCAAGCGCTGATCAAGCGCGCCAGGGCCGAAAACAAGCCTGTGGTGGTCGACCCGAAGGGCGAGAATTACGCCGGCTACAGAGGCGCCAGCATTATCACGCCGAATCGGCGCGAACTCGGCGCCGCGACCGGTGCCGCGGTCGGCACGGACGACGAGATTGTCAGCGCCGGGCAGGCGTTGATCGCGCAGTTGGAAATTGATGCGCTCCTGGTGACGCGCAGCCAGGACGGCATGACGCTGATCTCGGCCGATCGGCGGGTTGAGCATTTGCCGGCTCAGGCGCGCGAAGTGTTCGATGTGTCGGGCGCCGGCGATACGGTGGTTGCCACGCTGGCCAGCGCCTTGGCCAAGGGCGTCGAGTTGATCGAAGCGGCGGCGCTCGCCAATGTGGCGGCGAGCGTGGTGGTGGCGAAATCCGGCACCGCCGTGGTTTACGCCGCCGACCTTCTGCATGCCGTCAGGGCCAGCGACTTGACCTCCTCGGAAGCCAAAATCGTGCCGCTCACGGCGGCGCTCGAAGCGATTGAGAAATGGCGCCTGGAAGGGCAGAAAATGGGCTTTACCAATGGCTGCTTCGATCTCCTTCACCCCGGCCATATATCGCTGCTGCGCCAGAGCAAAAGCAATTGCGGGCGATTGATCGTCGGCCTCAATAGCGATGCGTCGGTGCGCCGCCTCAAGGGCGAGGACAGGCCGGTGCAATCGGAAAGTGCGCGCGCCCAGGTGCTGGCCTCGCTCGAGACGATCGATCTTGTCGTCATATTCGGCGAGGACACACCGATCAAGATGATCGAGGCGATCCGCCCCGACGTGCTGATAAAGGGCGGCGATTACCGCATCGAGGAAGTTGTCGGCGCGGCATTCGTGCAGGGATATGGCGGCAAGGTGTTGTTGGCGAACACCGAACCGGGATTCAGCACCAGTAAAACAATAGAGAAATTACAACGTTAGAAATGGGAATGCGGCGCAATTAGCCGTAGCTCTGTCTCTTCACCAGGTAAATCTGGTCCTTAACCCTTAATTTTCGCCGTTTTAATTCACCAAGAGAGAGCGTATTGGGCGCCGGCCGTTCGGCCTCGTCCTGGATTGCCTTTTCCAAATTGGCATGTTTCGCGGCGAGACTTGCGACATAGTCGTCAAATCCCAGATCATTGCTTATTCGTACGGGATCTAGCCTTGAATACATCGTCCCCCAACGTTTGTTATGTGGGCCGGAGTGTTACAAGCCACAACTGACGGCCCGGGTTGGAATCGCTGTTGGAGTTTGCCATACCGACCAGGAATTGACCACTCAATCGGACAATATGTCGCGCTCGGACCCGTACCGCGATCAACCAGGGGCCGATATGCCAAAACCTCTTACCCGACCAAGGCGTTAAGGAATTGTTAACGCTTTTTCAACTCATTACGCCGTTTCCCGGGAAACTTGCAAAGATACAAATATGTCCGAATAAGCACTTTCACCTCGATATTTCTTGTGAATTTTGCTATGATTACAGACGTAACAATCGTGCAACGTCACAACGCTGGATGAATGATGGAAACTGAAGTGGTCGATCAAAGACTTGTCTCTCTACGTGTTGAACACCGCGATCTCGATGATGTAATTGACAAATTGGCAGACGATCATGAAAGCGACGACGTCCGAATGCGACGCATGAAAAAGCGAAAATTGGCGCTTAAGGACGAAATCGCCGTTCTTGAAAGCAATATGCTGCCGAATTTGATTGCCTAACGCCACCTGCTCTTGACGGCTCGCGCCATGCGAAATGCGGGCCACGGTGTTGGTAATAAATAGGCTTGGTTGCAGGCAAATTATCTGCAGGTAGTTCTATATTCTCTGCGGGTAAATTAACGGCTCTAGACAACATTTAAGTCCACGGCTCTGGGTTCATAGCTGAACGCCGGGGCTATGCGTGGGTTATTGCGGCGCGGCTGTCTTGAGTCCGTTCTGCTTGCGCTCGTACATGGCCTTGTCGGCCTCTGCCAGCGCCTGCCCGGCGTCTTCCACCCCATTAAAGGTGTAAGCGCCGAAAGTGACGTGAACCGACAGTTCCGTGTCATTGAACGGCACCGGCTTTTTAGCAATTTCCTGGGCCAACTGGCTGGACTTCTCCTGCGCGACGTCGGCATCGATTTGATAGAGAATGACGCCGAACTCATCGCCGCCGAGACGACCGACGACATCCGAATCGCGCACCAGCTCCAACAGCGATTCGGCGACATGGCGAAGCGCCGCATCGCCGGCCGGATGGCCGTAGGTATCATTAATCTGCTTCATATTGTTAACGTCGAAATAGATTACCGTGCTCGGCGCGCCATAGCGTTCGGTCATTGAAATTGCGCGCGTCAACTCGCGCACAAAGGCGCGCCGGTTATAGACCGGCAACAGCGAATCCTGGTCGGCCCGACGTTCGAGATGCTGAATACGGCCGCGATTATTGTTCAGCTCTTCCCTGAGACGCGCCACCTCCTCCATCAGTGTCATGATCGCATCACGCACTTTAGGGGTCAGCTCGGCCTCGGGAATCCCCATCACCGCAGCGCTGTCCTGCACATGATGGCCGCTGCTCGCAGCCGTGCTCGCGGCAGCGCGGTTGGCGCCTCCGGCACGGTTGGCCGCGCCAACGCGCGACGGTCTATTGCCTTCAATCTTCATTTAGTTCCGCTCTCGCTCAACCCTACTGCGGCGCGAATCAGTGTTAGCATCGATAACTTAAATTATCACAAGCGATTTTCAATGGCAAAACTCAGCTCAAACATGACAGATTCCGCGAAAAGAACCTTTTCGTTCCCGGGCCTGCCCTTTAACATCGCCGCTGCGTATTTAGTAATAGTAAACGATTTCGCTTTTTTTAGCGAAATACCGTCAAAAAAAGAAAGCACCGTAATATCTTGAACGCTGAAAAGCCCCGCGTGGGCATCATCATGGGTAGTCAATCGGACTGGCCGGTCATGCGCCACAGCGCGCTGACCCTGGAAGGTCTCGGGATTGGCTATGAATCTCGCATCATATCGGCCCACCGCACGCCGGAGCGGCACAGCCTCTATTGCGCTAGCGCCAAGGAGCGCGGCTTGCAGGTCATCATTGCCGGCGCCGGCGGCGCGGCCCATCTGGCCGGCGTCACTGCCGCGCTGACGCCGCTGCCGATCCTCGGCGTACCGATGGAAAGCGCTTCTCTCAAGGGCATGGACAGCCTGCTGTCGATCGTTCAGATGCCGGGCGGCATTCCGGTCGGCACGCTCGCCATCGGCAAGCCAGGCGCCGTCAACGCGGCACTGCTGGCTGCTGCCATCATCGCGCTCGGCGACGGTGGCGTGGCGGCGGCGCTCGACGCATGGCGCGCCAAGCAAACGGCGAATGTGCCAGAAATTCCGGTCGATCCCGCCGATTAAGGCTGGACGCTATTCCCGCCCCGGGCGCGTGGAGCGGAAATAGTCAAAGTTACGCCCTCCGAAGTTTCGCGACATGCGGGCGAGCAGTTCTGCTGAAGGCAGGATGCGCTTCAGCTTGCCACTGAGTTGCCCGGCCCGAACGACATCGTTGAGGCGGCGGTCGAGAAAGGCCCAGCTCTGCTCGCGACCCTCCGATTGATCGTCGAGCCAATACAGCAGCGTGGCGCTATAGGCTGCGGCCAGTAGCGCGCGTTTGCTGTAAAAATTGAAATCCGTCGATGTGTCGCCAATGGCGAACCACACCGCATCAACCGTCCGGTAGAGGCATTTCAGCGACAGCAGCCCGTTATGTGGCAGCGCGAGATAGGCCATGGCGGCACGAATGGCTTCGCGCTCGGCCTCGCTCTGCTCGAGGCGGCTGCGCACCACCGCCGCCACCCGCCGGCGCACGCCCATTCCCTTGAGCGTGGTGTCATCCACGCCTTCCAGCATGCGCTGATCAGCCGAGACCGAGTGATATTCAATCAGCGATGCCGCCGCCCTCGGAAAGGCGCGGCGCGCCGCGTCAAGCTCGATCTCGCATTCCGCCGCCGCCCGCAATAGGGCTTTTTCGCTCCAGCCGTCGAACGGCACATGCTCAAGCGCCGCCGCCAGCAGGCGATCGCGTGTTTCATCCGTTTTCAGCATTTTCCGCCTCCTCCTCCGCCTCATCCAGCTCTGCCTCGCGGGCGCGGGAAATTTCGCTGGTGAAGGTCAATGTCGAAAGATCCGCCATACGCATCGGGTAGAGGATGCCATCGAGATGGTCGCATTCATGCTGCACCACCCGGGCATGAAACCCTTCCGCCTCGCGCTCAACGGTTTCGCCGCGGTGATCAAACCCACGGTAGCGGATATGGCTGTATCTCGGCACCATGCCGGCCAAATCGGGCAAGGACAGGCAGGCTTCCACGCCTTCGACCATATCTTCGCTAAGCGCCTCAATCTCGGGATTGATCAGCACGGTAAAGGGGCAGCCTTCAGCCGCCTCTCCGTCTTCCTCACGCGCCCGCGCGGCGGGGACATGGAACATCACCAGACGGAGCGGAATATGGACCTGCGGAGCTGCCAGCCCGGCGCCGGCCGCATCCGCCAGGGTGTCGATCATATCCTGGATTAGTTGACCGATTTCAGCCGATTTGGGGTCGCCGACCGGCGCCGCCACCTGTTTCAGCACCGGGTGTCCCATGCGCGCGATCTTGAGTATTGCCATGGCCTGCACTATGGCCATGCTTGGCGCCCGGGTAAACCAGACAAACGGTTAATTTAGATAAACATGGCTATTCTGGCCGCCAGCCCTTCACAGGCGGCCAGGGACGTGTTATGACGCGCTCCGCTTCGGGATTTAAACGCATATTCAAGGATTAGTAGTTTGGTACAGGTCGTCGTCAGAGAAAATAATGTCGACCAGGCGCTAAAGGCGCTGAAGAAGAAAATGCAGCGCGAAGGCATTTTCCGCGAGATGAAGATGCGCCGACATTACGAGAAGCCGTCGGAGAAACGTGCGCGTGAAAAAGCCGAAGCGATCCGCCGTGCCCGCAAGCTCGCGCGCAAGCGGATTGCGCGGGAAGAATAGTCCCACCAATTCCGTTTTTTTTCTGAAATGACGCGCTGCGTAATGGCGGCGGCATCGGCGCGTGTCCTGCGCGCCGTTTTTATCCGCCTAGATCGCCTTGACCCTAAATAGCCTTAACGATGGCCTCGACCATTTTCTTGGCATCACCAAACAGCATCATCGTATTCGGATTATAGAACACCGGATTATCGATGCCGGCATAGCCCGGTGACAGCGAGCGCTTGACGAACAGCACCGTCTTGGCGTTTTCCACATCGAGGATCGGCATGCCGGCGATGACGCTTTGCGGGTCTGTCTTGGCGACCGGATTAACAACGTCATTGGCGCCGATCACGAAGGCCACGTCGGTACTGGATAAATCGCTATTGATTTCATCGAGCTCGAAGACGTCGTCATAGGGCACATTGGCCTCAGCCAGCAATACGTTCATATGGCCCGGCATGCGCCCGGCCACCGGGTGGATGGCATAACGCACCTTGACGCCCTTCTTATGCAGCTCCTCGACCATCTCACGCACCGCATGCTGCGCCTGTGCCACCGCCATACCATAACCCGGCACGATGATGACCGAGCCCGCATTTGACAGGATGAAGGCGCCGTCATCGGCGCTGCCTGCCTTGTGCGGTTTGTCGCTTTTCACCGCCTTCGAATCCTCGCCGCCAAAGCCGCCGAGAATGACGCTGATAAACGAGCGGTTCATGCCCTTGCACATGATGTAGCTAAGGATGGCGCCGGACGAGCCGACCAAGGCGCCAACGATGATCAACACCGTATTGTCGAGGGTGAAGCCAATGCCGGCCGCGGCCCAGCCCGAATAGGAATTGAGCATCGAGATCACCACCGGCATGTCGGCGCCGCCGATGGGAATAATGATGAGTACGCCAAACACCAGCGCCACCGCCGTCATGATCCAGAAAATCATCGGCGACTGGTCGAAACAAAAGATAATGGCGAGGGCGACAATGCCGAGCGCGACGAGAAGGTTAAACAGGCGCTGGCCGGGGAAAACCAGCGGCGCGCCCGTCATCAGCTCCTGCAGCTTGAGAAAGGCGATGATCGAGCCGGTGAATGTCATGGCGCCGATCACCATGCCGATGCTCATCTCGATGCGGCTGATCAGGCGGATATCGCCATCAACCGCAATGTGAAACACTTCGGGCGCCAGCAAGGCCGAGGCCGCCACAAGAACGGCGGCAAGGCCGACCAGGCTATGAAACGCCGCCACCAATTGCGGCATGGCGGTCATCTGAATCTTCAGGGCAATAACGATGCCGACCGAGCCCCCCACCGCGATGCCGATGACGATCCAGAGATAATCCTCAACGCCGGGTAGGGCCAAGGTGGTGCCGACGGCAATTGCCATGCCGGCGATGCCAAATATATTACCGGCCCGGGCCGAAGCGGGGGAAGACAGGCCACGCAAGGCCATGATGAAACAAACACCAGCGATCAAATAAAGAATCGCCGCGAGATTGGCTGTCATTGCGGTGATCCCTTATTTCTTCTTGTACATTTGCAGCATTCGCTGGGTCACAGCGAAGCCGCCGAATATGTTAACCGATGCCAGGCCGACGGCGATGCCGCCGAGTATCTTGGCCAAATTGCCTTCCATCGGCGCCGCCGCGAGCAGCGCGCCGACGATAATGACACTGGAGATGGCGTTGGTTACCGACATCAGGGGCGTGTGCAGCGCCGGGGTGACACTCCACACCACGTAATAGCCGACGAAAACCGCCATGACGAATACCGTCACCGCGATGATCAGTGGATGAATTTCGAGCACATGTTCCACGGTTAGGCTTCCTTTTCGGTCACTGCCGCGTTGACGACAGAGCCGCCGCGGGTCAGGAGCGCGCCTTTGATGACTTCATCCTCCCAATCGATTTTCATTTGGCCGGTTTCGCCATCGATCATGGGGGAGATAAAATTGTAGATATTGCGGGCGTAAAGCGTGCTGGTATCGGTTGGCACACGCGCCGGATAATTGGCATGGCCGATAATGGTGACGCCATGTTTGACCACCACCGCATCGCGCTCACTGAGCTCGCAATTACCGCCGGTTTCGGTCGCCAGATCAACGATCACCGAGCCGGCTTTCATATCCTTGACCATCGCCTCGGTGACCAGGATCGGCGCCTGTTTGCCAGGAATTTGCGCCGTCGTGATGCAGATATCCTGCTTTTTCATGGTTTCGTGGATCACGTCGGCCTGGCGCTTCTGATAATCCGCGCCCATCTCGCGCGCATAGCCGCCCGATGTCTCGGCCGAACCGGCCTCTTTATCCTCAACCTCGATAAACTCGGCGCCCAGGCTTTCGACCTGTTCCTTGACCGCCGGGCGGACGTCGAAGGCGCTGACAATAGCGCCAAGGCGGTGCGCCGTGGCAATCGCCTGGAGGCCGGCCACACCGGCGCCCATCACCACCACGCGCGCCGGCACAATAGTGCCGGCGGCGGTCATCATCATCGGCAGGATCTTGCCGAATTGCTCGGCCGCATCGATCACCGCTTTGTAACCGGAGATATTGCTCTGCGACGACAGCGCATCCATGCTCTGCGCCCGGCTGATGCGCGGGATCAGTTCCATGGCGAAGCTGGTCAGGCCATGCTTGGCGTAGGCCTCCGCCTGTTCACGCTGGAACAGCGGATTGAGCATGCCGATCAAAATCGCATCCGGCTTCATCATGGCGAGCTCATCGACACCGCCATTACCGTTGCAGCACGGCGCGCCGACCTTGAACACCATATCCGACTCGCCATAAAGCGTCGCCGCGTCTGGCACAATTTTAGCGCCTGCACCCTCTAAGTCAGCATCCGACATGGAAGCCGCCTCACCCGCACCCGACTGGATGAGAATTTCGACGCCGAGGGATATAAATTTTTTGATTGAATCCGGCGATGCCGCGACGCGGGTCTCACCGGGGAGAATTTCTTTCGGAACCCCGATCTTCATGGATTTTCCTTGCTCATATTCCGCTTGATTTCGGAATCCCGCAACAAAACGTGGCTCACAATGCCGCGCAAAAAGGAGTTTGCCAAGGGTGGTGTGTCACTTCGTCACGCCCTTGCTACGAACAGTGAGACCAAACCGTTAAATTAGCCTTATTCAGGCCGCTTCCGGCACGCCTGAACGTTGCAGAATCTCCTTTTGCCGGACACTGAGAGCAGCCGATTCGAAACCCTCAATCAGCTCTTCGAAGGCTCTGTGCCAGTTCAGTTCGGCGCCGAGATGGAGAAATACCGAACCCAAGCCGATGGCGGAGCGGTCGAGCAGGACAAATTCGCGCGGCGGCGTCACCCCGCCCAGGCGGCGCACTTCGCGGTGGACCTCGGCCGCCACGGCGCCGCCGAATTTTCCACTGCCCGATTCATCGATCAGGCGGGCGCGGTCTTCGGTCAGCGGGCCATAGATATAGTTGGCCCAAAGCGCCAGCGCATCGACCATTTCCGAGGACAATCCGCTAAAACCCCAGCTTTCGAAGGCGTGCACCATAAGCGCACGGTCATCGCGCTGAACGCTGCGGTAAAGATCGATCACGCCCTGAATGAAGGTGGCGGGAAAAATACGCACGCAGCCATAATCGAGCAGATTGACCGAACCGTCATCCCGGATGGTGTAATTGCCGAGATGCGGGTCGCCGTGCAGCACGCCATAGCGGTAAAACGGCCGGTACCAGGCGGTGAACATATTGCCGGCGATGCGGTTGCGCTCTCCTTGCGGGCGCGATACCGCATCCATCAGCGCCTCGCCGTCGAGCCACGACATGGTCAAGAGGCGCCCCGTACTGAGCTCGGGCAGCGCAATCGGCACATGCACGCCGTCCTCGCCGTCGAGCATGGCGCCATAAAGCGCGAGATGGCCGGCCTCGCGGCGATAATCGAGCTCCTCGCGCAGTCGGGCGGTCAATTCGTGCAATATCTCGCGCGTATCGATGGCCGAATCGTAGCGCTTATAAAGAGCAAAGATCAGCTTCAACTGGCGCAAATCCGCTTCCACCACCGACGCCATGTCGGGATATTGCAGCTTGCAGGCTAGGTCCTGGCCGTCGGCGCCGCGCGCCCGGTGAACCTGGCCGAGCGAAGCAGCGGCAGCGGCTTGCTGCTCGAATTCGCCGAAAAGGCCGCGCCAATCGGCGCCCAGCTCGGCTGCCATGCGGCGCTTGACGAAGGCCCAGCCCATCGCCGGCGCGTTGGACTGAAGCGCGCGCAGTTCCTCGATATATTCATCCGGCAGGCCGTCCGGAATTGTCGCGAGCAATTGCGCCACCTTCATCAGCGGCCCCTTGAGACCGCCGAGCGCACGGCGCAGCTCCTGGGCGTTCTTCGCCGAATCGGCCGGCATGCCGAGATAGCGCTGGCCCGCGACACGCGCCGCCAGACCGCCGACCGAAGTGCCGACGCGGGCATAGCGCCTGACCCGCCCGCTCATCCGATTGTCTTCGGTTGCCACGGCCCGCGCCCTAGAGTTCGGCCTCTAATTGATCGACAAAGCCCGAGACAATATCGAGGCCTCGCGACCAGAAATCGGCCTTGCCGGCATCGAGGCCGAAGGGCGCCAGCAACTCTTTGTGGCGCAGCGTGCCACCGGCGGAGAGCATGGTGAGATATTTGTCCTCAAAGCCTTCACCCGATTCCTGATAGACGGCATAAAGCGCATTCACCAGACAATCGCCGAAGGCATAGGCATAGACATAAAACGGCGAATGGATGAAATGC
>JABIXB010000289.1 GCA_018666805.1 Rhodospirillaceae bacterium
GCGTCATTATTGTGTCCTCTTTTAAGTTCTATTCGATGCCGGTGGCAGCCAGCGCCACGGCGATTTGTGCTGCCAGTTCGGCGTTGCCCACGGCAAGCGCCTGGTTTGCCGCCAAGGTGCGCCCCTGGCTTAACGCGCCAATGCGCGACAAGAGATAAGGTGTTAGCGACTTTCCGCTCACGCCCTCGGTCGCCGCCTCCATCTCCGCCTGCTCCGTCCAAATTTGCAGGTCGTGCCAATCAATGGCGAATTCCTCGTCGATCGGGTTGACGATCAGCACGGCGCTCTCCATTGCCAGCGCGTGTTGTGCACGTAATATCTCTGCTGCTTGCTCCGGTGTATCGACGCGATGTTCGAGTTTGAGGCCGCTTTCACGGGCATAAAATGCCGGGAAGCTGTCGGTCCCGAAGCCGATGACAAGAACATTTTGGCTTTCGAGCACCTCCAGCGTTTTCGCCAGATCCAGGATAGACTTGGCGCCGCTGCACACGGTGGTGATCGCGGTCCGTCCCAAGGCCGATAAATCGGCGGAAATATCGAACGATTTTTCACCGCCACGATGAACGCCGCCAATGCCGCCGGTGGCAAATATGTTGATCCCGGCGGCAGCGGCGCAGTGGATTGTGGCGGAGACGGTCGTGCCGCCGTCCCGGCCTTCGGCAATTGCGGCGGATAGATCCTTGCGGCCGACCTTGAGCACACCTTCGGCGCGGGCAAAATGTTCGAGCAAGGGCGCATCGCAGCCAATACGGATTTTTCCCTGGTGGACGGCGATGGTGGCGGGCGTTGCCCCTTGAGCCTGTGCCGCAGCCTCCATTTTTTGCCCGGTCTCAAAGTTCTTCGGCCATGGCAGGCCGTGCGAAATCAGCGATGTTTCGAACGCGACAACCGCCCGATTCGCTGCTAAGGCGGCCTGTACAGGCGGGTGAATTTGTAAATATTTCATTCGATCAGGGCTGATTATTGTTGGGGGAACGAAATTTATTTGTTTTAATACAATGGCTTACACAAATTACATGCCGATATACATATTTTTCATGGATTAAAGATTATTGTTTAGTTCTTTTTAATGTAAAGGTATAATAATGTAAGTTAATATTACTACGGGTATTCACATTCAGGAAAAAACATCTCCGCTGCGGATAGATTTACCCGGACCTTGTTTAACCAAGTTAGCACACTCAGACCTTGTGAGAAATCGAGAGAAATATGAAATTCCTAGTCGCAGATGATCATGCCGTATTCCGTGTTGGTCTCGTCTATTTACTGCAACAACTTGATCCGGAAGCCAAAGTATCGGAAGCAAACGATTACGCCGAAGCGTTGGAAATCGCTGAGCGGGAATCCGACCTCGATCTGATCCTAGTCGATTTGCTGATGCCCGGTATCGATGGCTTTAGCGGCGTATCGAGCCTGCGGGACAAAGCCCATTCGGCGCCTATCATTGTCGTCTCGGCGCGCGAAAACCCAGCCGATGTCCAGGCATCGCTCGGGCATGGCGCGATGGGCTATTTGCCGAAATCCTCGTCTTCCGACGTGATGATAAATGCGATCCGTTTGGTGTTGTCGGGCGGCATGTATTTGCCGCCGGCGTTGCTTGGGCAGCGGGAAGGCGGCGGTGGCTCTTTGGAATCCAGCCTCAGCCAACCGCGCCTCTCCGAGCAGGTTGCGCGCAATTTGACCCGGCGCCAGCGCGATGTCATGCGCTTGCTGGCGCTTGGCCGCTCCAATAAGGCGATTGCACAGGAGCTGGAGCTGGCTGAAGGCACGGTCAAGGTGCATGTTTCCGCCATTTTCAAGGCGCTCAACGTAACCAACCGGACTGAAGCGGTAATCGTTGCCGGCAAAATCGACGCCGACGACAGCGCCTGATTTACCTAGAGCAGAACATGATTAAATGGCTCCGCGAAGCGGTTTCATTTTATTATGTTCCGATCTAGCGCGCCAATTCACTTGAATATCGGCGATGTTCGGCGCACCGTAGGGTGGAAGAATTTTAAGGAGCTGTGGCGATGTCTATCGTGCGGCAATTGCTGTGGGGCGCCTTCCGGCGCGCGGCTTCAGACCCAAGAGTGCAGCAGAAGGCGGTTCAAACCGCCAAGGTCGTGGACAAAAAGATGACCGAGACGGCGGACAAGGTTGTCGGTTTCGCCGCCGAGAAAGACCCGGTGCGCGAAGCCGGGCGCATGTTGGGCAAGCTGATGTCGGGCGAGAGCGAAGACAAGCGCTAGAGAAATATATCTCCGCCGTTCGGGCTGAGACATTGGCCGACAAAATGATCGCCCGCAGCTGACGCTAAAAATACATAAGTCGGCGCAATTTCATCGACCACGGCAAAGCGCCCGCGCGGGATTGTCTGGCGGATTGCCTCAAGGATATCGGCGTCCATGCCATCCAGAATCGGCGTTGTCGTCGCCCCCGGCGCGACGCAATTCACATTGACCCCGCGATCGCCGATTTCGAGCGAGAGCGAGCGCGTAAAGGACACGATCGCCGCCTTGCTCGCGGTGTAGTGGGCGAGGCCGGGCGCGCCCTTATAGGCGAGCTGCGACGCGGTGTTGATGATCTTGCCATGGCCCTGGGCATACATATGCGGCAGCACCTTGTGCGTCATGAGAAAAACGCTGCGCAAATTGACGGCAATCATCTGATCCCACATCTCGACGCTCATCTCATCGACCATGGAGGTGAGGCCAATGCCGGCATTGTTGACGAGAATATCCACATGGCCGAATTCACTTAAGAATTGATCGACCATGGCGTCGGTTTCATCGGCCTTGGAGACATCGGCCTGCATGGCGACGGCCTTGCGGCCACGTTTCTCGACCTCCGCCACCACGGCCCTCGCGTTCTCCAATTGAGAATCGTTTGGATAGTTGACCGCCACATCCGCCCCTTCGTCGGCGAATAATTGCGCCACTCTGGCGCCGATGCCGCTGCTGGCGCCGGTGATCAGGGCTGTTTTATCTTGTAGTTTTCCCATCGCGAATTCTCCTTCAACGAACTTAATGGCCGGATATCAGAAGTTTTTCGGCTTCCTCCTGGAAGCGTTCAAAATAGTCGAGCGTGGCTTTTTCTTCATCGATGACGTTGCGGTGTTTGAAGCAATGTACCAGATGGCCGCCGCCGATATCATCCGCATCAGGCATGCGCGCATTGCACTCGGCCTCAACGAAGGGGCAGCGGCTGGCGAGATAGCAACCCTCGGGCAGGTCAATCGGGCTCGGTATTTCGCCCTGTAGGCTGACCTCTGAGCGCCGTTCCAAATTCGGATTGGGTAATAGGACCGATGACAACAGGCCGATGCTGTAGGGATGGCGTGGGCGGCTGAATATATCCTGCGCCGAGCCCTGTTCGACAATCATGCCCAAATACATCACTGCGACACGGTGGCTCAGGTAACGCACCGTACTGAGGTCATGCGAAATGAACAGATAGGCGGTGTTGAGCTCTTTCTGCAGGCGAATCAATAAGTCGATGATTTCCGCCCGCGCCGTTGGGTCGAGCGCCGAGGTCGGCTCGTCGAGCACGATCAATTCCGGGTCGGTGATAATGGCGCGCGCAATGCCGACACGCTGCTGTTGCCCGGCGCTAAGCTCGGCCGGATATTGGTATAACGCATCCTCGCTGAGACCAACGCGCCGGGCGATTTCACGCACCCGTTTATTGCGATCCTCGCGCTTCTCGCCGAGCGAGCGCAACGGCTCGCCAATGGTGACACCGATACGAATACGCGGGTCGAGCGATTCCGCCGGTTCCTGGAAGACGAGTTGTATCTTGCCGCGCAGGCCGCGGCTGCGCACATTGTGCTTTTTGCCGATTTTCTCGCCGTGGAAGGATATGTCACCGCCGGTCGGATCGATCAGGCCTAGAATGCAACGCCCCACAGTGGTTTTGCCGGAGCCGGATTCGCCGACCAGGGACAGCGTCTCGCCGCGCGCCACCGTGAAGCTCACATTGTTGACCGCCTGGACGACGGAACGCGAACCGGCGATGGGAAAATGCTGGACCAGGTTTTGCACCGAGAGAACTACCGACATGGCCTAACGCTCCACCGGGTGGTGGCAACGGACGCTATGCGCGTCTGTCATTTCGCGCATATCCGGATGTTCCGCGCGGCATTTATCGCTGGCGCGCACGCAGCGCGCGGCGAAATAGCAACCGCTTTCCGCCGCGCCCTCGAGCGCCGCATCCACCACTTTGGTCCACAGGCCGCGCAGTTTCGGATTGTGCGAAAACGCCGACAGCAACATCACGCTGTAGGGGTGCTGCGGGTTGTCGAAAAAGTTTTGCGTTGAGGCAAGCTCGACGATTTCGCCGGCGTAAATAATTGCGACCTGATGGCAATAATGCGCCGTGATGCCGATATCGCGGGTGATGAACAGCATCGAGGCGCCCTGCTGTTGCACCAAATCCTGCAACAGCTCCAACACCTGGGTTTGCACGGTCACATCAAGGCCGCTGGTGGCGTCGTCGGAGATGATAAAGCGCGGCGAGCATATCAGCGCGATTGCCATGACGACGCGCTGTGCCATGCCGCCGCTCAGTTCATGCGGATAGGCTTTGAAGCGCCGCGTTGGATCGGGGATCTGCACCGCCTCCAGCATCGCCATCGCCATCTTTTTGGCTTCCTTGCGCGGCAGCGAGAGATGATAGCGCGCGACATTGGCGATCTGCATGCCGACGGTCACGAGCGGATTGAGCTCGGTGCGCGGGTTGGGGATCACCATGGCGATATCGTTGCCCCTGAGGGCGCGCAATTCTTCTTCGCCGAGCGTCGCCAAATCGCGCCCGTCATATTCGATCCGTCCACTGTCAACGCGGCCCGGGCGCGAGATCAATTGCATGATCGAGCGGGCCAAGGTGGTTTTGCCGGAACCTGATTCGCCGACCAGGCCAATGATTTCGCCTTCGCGCACTTTGAGGTCGATGCCTCTGAGGGCGCGCACCGGGTCGGTCTCGTACACAGGATAAGAGACATTCAGACCCTCAATATTGAGGATCGTGCCGGCTGCCGAGTTTTCCGCCACGCTCAACCTCTTACTCTCGGGTCGATGGCAAAATAAATCAAATCGACGATGAGATAGATGATGAGCGAGAGCACGGCGGCGAAGAAGACGAAGCCGAGCACCGGATTGATGTCGGCATTGAGCACGCCCTGCACGGCATATTGTCCGGCGCCGCCCCAACTGAAGACGATTTCGACCAGCACCGCGCCGCCAATAAGAAAGCCGTACAGCACGCTGACGATGGTCACGACCGAGGGCAGCGAATTGCGCAGGGCATGGCGGATGATGATCGATTTGGGCAGGCCGCACATTTCCTCGTAGCGGCTGTAATCGGATTCAAGCATGCGGTCCATGGTCGACTGTGTCATTTTGAGAATCGGCCCGCCGCTGATCAGGCCGAGCGTCACCACTGGCAGGATTAGATGCCCGGCGGCGGAGCCGAGCGCCGCCCAATTGCCGTCCAACAGGCTGTCGATCAGAAGCGCGCCGGTCACCGTTGGCGGCGCGATGGTGAAAAAATCGAGCCGGCCGAGCGGCGGCGGCACCCAGCCGAGAATCGTATAGAAGAAGAAGATCAACACCAGGGCGAGCCAGAAATCCGGCAGGGCGCCAGCGAGCAGGCCGTAATAATCGGAGAATTTCGCCAGGATACCGCGCTTGAGATAAGCCGCGCCGACGCCAAGCGGCACGCCGATCAGGAGGCCGAGAATAAGGCCGAGGGTGATCAGCTCAAGTGTTGCCGGCATGCGCAGGAAGAGGTCCTCGGTCACCGGCCGGGTGGTTTGCCACGAGCGGCCAAGATCGCCGTGCAGCACCAAATTCTTGATATAGATATAAAACTGCTCCACCAGCGATAGGTTGAGGCCCATTTCGTTGCGCAGTTCGGTCAGCGTTGCTTCGGTGGCGAGCGGCCCAAGCATCATCACAGCCGGGTCGCCGGGGATGAGTTTTACGAGAAAGAAGCTGACCAGGATGATGCCGAACAGTTGCGGCCCGATGAACAGCATGCGTTTGCCGATATAGCGAACGACCCGCATGTCAGGCTTCCTTGGTGCGGCGTTGGCGCATGGTGCCAGCCATGGCACGGCGCCGCGCCGGGTCGGCCAACACCTCGATGCTGGCGCCGACCAAAGCGAAACCGAACACCGTTACCGCGAGCGCGATGCCGGGGAAGACGGACGGCCACCACTGGCCGGTGATGATATTTTGGAAGCCCATGGCAATCATGCTGCCCCATTCGGGCGTCGGCGCGACGACGCCGGCGCCGACAAAGCTGAGGCCCGCCGTGAGCAGCACCGACCAGCCGATATTGACCGAAAGCTGGGCCAGCACCGGGGCCATCGAATTGGGAATGACATGGCGCAGGATGATGTAGCGGTCGGGCGTGCCGGCGACGTAGGACGCCTCGACGAAGCGCATGCGCCGGATCGACATCACCTGGGAGCGCATCAAGCGGAGATAGATCGGGATATTCAAAAAGGCGATGGCGGCGATGATGCTTTGCAGGCTCTGGCCGAATATCGCCACCAGGGCGATGGCGAAGACGAACACCGGAAAAGCCTGCAGCACATCGGCCGAGCGCATGACGAAACCGGAAAAGAAGCTCGGCACGCCGCCGACCTCCTGGTAATAGCCAACCGTGGCGCCGATCAGCGAACCGACGATGGCGGAGATTGCCGTGCCGGCGATGGCGATGGTGAGGTCGATTCTGGGCGCGTAGATGATGCGCGTGAAAATATCCATGCCGGTCGCGTCGGTGCCGAGCAGGTGGCGCCAACTGGGCGGCTGGAGAAAATCGACCGGATTTGCCGTTTCCGGCGGATAGGGCGCGATCAGCGGCGCGAAGATTGCCAATACAACAACCCCCACGACGATGCCGTAGCCCACCGCAAACAGCGGGCGGGCGCGGAGAACGTCCAAAAGATAGCGTAAGGCCCGCAAAAAGGCCTGTACGCGCTCGCTCGTCGTGCGCGGGTGATGTCCCGCCGAAATATTGCTCATATGCAGAATGCGCCAAGCTGCCGGGCCACCACGGGGGCGGCCCGGCGTATCTCCGGCGGCTTACTTAACTCGCGCGGTAGAAGTCCTGGAAGCGGATATTGTTCGACGTGTAGTAGGTCCACCCCATGAGATCGGCGGCGCGCGCCATGGTGTAATTCGGTTTCACGACGAATACCCAGGGCGCCTCCCGCATGACGTGCTTTTGCACCTCGTCCATCATTTCCAGGCGGGCGGCCATATCGGCGGTCCGCGCCGCTCCGTCGATCAATTCGTCAACCCGGGCGTTTTCGTAGTTGCTGTAGTTGATGAAGGATTTGGAGTGGAAGTAGAGATTCATCGAGTAGCCCGGATCGGGGCACCACGGTGAATCGACATAGAAGATCATCGGCTGTTTGCGCTCGGTGACATTATTGTAGAACGTCGCCGCCGGAACCTTCTTGAGTTCCAGATTGACGCCGATCTCCCTGAGCGCGCTTTGATAGAGAATGGCCGTCGGCTCCTGCACCGGATCGCCCGCATTGTAGGCCAGGCTGGTGGAGAAACCGTCGCCCAGACCCGCGCCCTTGAGAAGTTCGCGCGCATGCTCCAGATCCTGCTTGCCGTACTCCCAATAGGCCTTGTTGTAGCCAGGATAGATATCCGGCATGCAGGCCGTAAGCGGGTCCGCGAGATCCTGGAACACGGTCTTGATGACCTGTTCCTGCGGGAAAGCGAAATTCATCGCCCGGCGAACGTCGATGCTGTCGAATGGTTCGATCTTGGCATTGAGTTCGATCCAGATCATGAAGGTCGATGGAACCGTCTCGACCGCCACGTTGGGTGCATTTCTGAGCTGAATGATTTCCAGCGGCTGGACATATTGCGCAATATCGACGGCACCACCCTGTAGCAACTGCACCCGGTTGGCGGATGTCGGCACTTCCTTGAAAATGACATTTTCCATGGCCGGCTCACCGCCGTAATAATCGGCCCGGCCCTTATAGACCGCTTGCTGGCCGCGCACGAGAGAGGCCAGCTCATAGGGTCCGTAGCCCGCCGAATTATTTTCCAGGAAGCCTCTACCCCACGGGTCATCGTCGGTCGCGACTTCCTTCAATTTGGTCGAATCGTAAATCGGGTTATAAAGGTTGGGTTGTAGCTTCAGCAGCAGCGGGTTGGGGTTATCCAGATTGAAGGAAACCGTATGACTGCCCTCGGCCTTGACTTGCTCGGGCCGCTTCAAACTGATGGTGTTTGCGTAAAAGCCACCGATCGCGCCGAGCGCCAGTTTGCGGTGCCAGGTCCAGACCACGTCTTCAGCGGTCAACTCGTTGCCCCAATTGCTCTTCACGCCCTTGCGCATATGGAATTTGACCCAGGTGCCGTTAGGATCGATTTCCCAGCTTTCAGCCAATTTTCCCACCAAATTCACGCCGCCCGGCTTGTCGGGATAATCGGTAATGTCCTCGCGCGACGCGGTGGGAACGCGGGCATCGGGTTTTTTCTCGAACGCAACCAGCGAATCATAGAGACAGGCCACGGCTTCGAAGGTGCCGAGGCTGACGTCATATTCCGAATCGAGGCTTTGCGGCGTTGCCGGCGCGGCGACCACCATGGTGTTGGAGCGGTCCTGCGCTTGCGACTGGCCGAGCGTAAGCGCGCCCGGCGCCATCGCGGCGCCGGCGGCCACGGCGGAACCCTTGAGCACGCTGCGGCGGCTGATTTTAAAAGTGCTGTTATCCTGTTTCGACATGATATTCTCCTTATTGCTCCCGTTATTTCTGAGACGGCGTCTTTCCGGTCGCGGAAAGAATAAGATTCAACGCTCGAATATAATAGCTAGGTCAATGGTCGGAGTAGGCTATGGCGAGAGGCAATCTTTTCATGCATCCAAGTTTGTGACATCTCTTTTTTTACTTCAGTGAATAATTCTTTCCCTCCTTTAGCGGAACGCATCCACTCGGACAAAAATGAGCGAAAACGATAAACCACGGAATTCCGGTGGCCTCCCCATTCTCGCCTACGGCTTCCGGCCGTTTTTCTTTTTGGCCGGCGTGCATGGCTTGGTGGCGATCCTCCTGTGGCTGGCGATTCAGGTTGATAGCTTGAGTTCGCCGGGCCATTGGCCGGGCGCCACTTGGCATGGCCATGAGATGCTGTTCGGCTATGCGCCGGCGGTGTTGGCCGGATTCCTTCTCACTGCGGTGCCGAATTGGATCGGCGTGCCGCCGGTCAGGCGCGCACCGCTAGCGGCACTGGTGGTGCTTTGGCTCGCCGGGCGGGCGGCGGTGGCGCTGGCCGGGCATTTGCCGGTCCTCGTGGTGACGATTGTCGATGCCGCATTCCTGCCGGCCCTGATGCTGCTCCTGCTGCCGCCGCTGATCGCGCACAAGAAGTGGCGCAACGTCATCTTCGTCGTTCCGCTCAGCGCCCTGACATTGACCAATCTGGCGCTTCATTTCAGCGTTGCCGGCGAGCTTGACGTGTTGCCGCGCGACGCCTTCATCGTCGCCACCGGCCTTTTGGTCCTGTTCATCACCGTCATGGGCGGGCGGATTATTCCCTCTTTTACCGCCAATGTGTTGCGCGCACGCGGCGAGACGCCGGGCCTGCGCAATTATGCCCCGCTCAATTTTTTCGCCATTGGCTCGCTCGCCGCGATGATCGTCGCCGATGCCGTGGCGCCGCTCTCTTATGTGGGCGCGGCGCTTTCCCTGCTGGCGGCGCTTGCCGGCGTGGCGCGGGTCTCCGGCTGGGGCTGGCGGCGGATATTGGACGATCCACTGCTGTGGATTTTGCATGCCGCCTATCTCTCCCTTGCTGTCGGTTTGGCGCTGAAGGGGGTGTCCGCACTGACCGACGCGCTGCCGCTCGATGTCGGCCTCCATATGTTGACCATCGGCGCTGTCGGGCTGATGACCTATGGCGTCATGACGCGCGTCATTCTCGGCCATACCGGGCGCACCATAAAACTTCGCCCCTCTATCCTCACCGCCTATTTTATTCTCCTCGCGGCTTTGGTCCTGCGTCTTATCGCCCCGTTTCTGCCGGATCATCTTTATAACGGCGATGTTCACCTCTCGGGCGGGCTGTGGTCGGCGGCGTTCGTCCTCTTTTTGATTGTCTATGCGCCGATGCTGTGGCGCGCTCGCCCGGACGGCAAACGCGGCTGAGACATCCTGTAAGGGTTGGGCTACATTAGCGGGCGCGCAGAATATCAATAAGAGGTGGGACATGAACGCACGAAGCCCGATTAAGGCTGAAACCCTGAAATCCGTCTCCGCTGAACTTGCCGGCCAGCCGATCAGCAGCGAGAAGGCGGCGGCCCATGCCGAGATATTCGAAAACATCATGCAGATGATCGAGACCCTGCGTGAGCTGCCGATCAAGGATGTCGAGCCCGCCGTGATCTTTCGCCCGGTCGAGCGCGACGGGGAGGATTCGGCATGAGCGATATTACCGAACTGTCGATCGCCGAACTGTCGCAAGGATTTCGCGACAAATCGCTCTCTCCCGTTGCCGCGGCAGAAGCCTATCTGGCGCGGATTTCCACTCATAATGACAGGGTCAATGCGTTCGTGACGCTGCGCGCGGACGAGGCGCTGGCCGAGGCAAAAGAGGCCGAGGCGGAAATCGCCGGCGGCAACTGGCGCGGCCCCCTGCATGGCATTCCGATTGGCCACAAGGATCTTTATCAAACCGCCGGGATTCGCAGCACTGCCGGCTCGCGCGTGCTGGAAAACGATATCCCGAATGAAGACGCAACCGCCGTGGCGCGGCTGAAAGCGGCCGGGGCGGTGATGCTGGGTAAGCTCAACACGCATGAATACGCCTATGGCCCGACCAATGATTCCTCAATGTTCGGCCCGTGCCGCAACCCGTGGGACAATTCGCGCTTCAGCGGCGGCTCGAGTGGTGGCTCGGGCGCGGCGGTGGCGCTCCGATTGTGTGCCGGCGCGACCGGCTCTGACACCGGCGGCTCGATCCGCATGCCGGCGGCGTGTTGTGGCATCACCGGCCTGAAACCGACCTATGGCCGCTCCAGCCGGGCCGGTATTTACCCGCTCTGCTGGACCATGGATCATGCCGGGCCATTGACCCGCTCGGCCGAAGACGCGGCGCTGATGTATCAGCCCCTGCCGGGACCGGACGGGCGCGATGCGACGGTGGCGGATCGCCCCGTGCCGGATTATGCCGGCGCACTCGACGGCAATATCAAGGGCCTCAAGATCGGCGTGCCGACGCATTATTTTTTCGACCGCGCCCTGCCGGAGAATGAAACGGCGGCGCGTGAGGCGATTGCCGTGCTGGAAGGCCTCGGCGCCGAGGTGCGTGAAGTGGATATCGCCCATATCGATTACGCGGCGGCGGCGGCGATGGTGCTTTATCTCTCCGAGGGCACGGCCTATCACGACGATCATATCGCCACCATCGGCGAGCTTTATACCGATCAGGTGCGGCTCTTCCTCGAGCTTGGCAATTATGTGCTGGCCAAAGATTATCTCCACGCCCAGCGTTACCGCACCCTCCTCGGCCATGCCATGGCCGATGTGTTGGCCGAGGTCGATGTGCTGGCGATGCCGGCCCTGCCGCTCACGGCGCAGCCGATTGGCCAGGAAATGATCGATATTCGCGGCCAGTCCGAATCGGTTTTCGGCGCTATCCTGCGCAATACCGAGCCGTTTGATTTAACCGGCCTTCCGGCGCTCGTCATGCCGTGCGGCTTTGCTTCGGACGGCATGCCGCTCAGCCTGCAAATCGCCGGGCGGCCGTTCGATGAGGCGGGCATTCTAAAGGTCGGTCACGCCTTTCAGCAGGCAACCGATTGGCACAAGCGCCGCCCGCCGGACTGAGAAAGGATTCCATGCCGAGCCGATTGCCACGCAAAATTTCAAAAATCCTCGTTGCCAACCGCAGCGAAATCGCCATCCGTGTCATGCGTGCGGCGTCCGAGCTTGGTATCCGTACCGTCGCGATTTACTCGCAGGAGGACCGCTTTGCCCTGCATCGCTTCAAGGCCGATGAAAGCTATCTGGTCGGCGAGGGGCGGGGGCCGGTCGAGGCCTATCTGAGCATCGATGATGTGCTGCGCATCGCGCGCGACGCCAAGGTCGATGCCATTCATCCCGGCTATGGCCTGCTCTCGGAAAACCCGGATTTCGCCGAGGCCTGCACGGCGGCGGGTATCCTGTTTGTCGGCCCGACGCCGGCGGCCATGCGGGCGCTTGGCAACAAGGTCTCGGCGCGCGATTTGGCCGAGCGTGCCGGCGCGCCGGTAATGCCGGCGACGGCGCCCTTGCCGCGCGATGTCGCCGGCGCCCAAAAGCAGGCGCGCGAGGTCGGCTATCCGCTGATGCTGAAAGCGAGCTGGGGCGGCGGCGGGCGCGGCATGCGGGTGATCGAGGATGATGCGGCGCTGGCGGGCGAGCTCGATGCGGCGCGGCGCGAGGCCCAGGCGGCGTTCGGCAATGATGAGGTTTATCTCGAAAAATTGGTGCGCCGCGCGCGCCATGTCGAGGTTCAGATACTGGGCGACAATCATGGCAATCTGGTGCATCTGCATGAGCGCGACTGCACCATGCAACGGCGCAATCAGAAAGTCGTCGAGCGCGCCCCGGCGCCCTATCTGAACGAGTCACAGCGCGAAAAATTACACAGTGCCGCCGTGCGGATCGGCCGTGCCGCCGAATACAGCAATGCCGGCACTGTCGAATTTTTGATGGATGTCGAGAGCGGGGAATTTTATTTCATCGAGGTCAATCCGCGCATTCAGGTCGAGCATACGGTGACGGAAGTGGTCACCGGTATCGATTTGGTCAAAGCGCAAATACGCATTGCCCAGGGGGCGAAGATCGGCGCCGATGAGAGCGGCGTGCCGGCGCAGGAAAATATCAAGGTGAGCGGCAATGCGATTCAATGCCGGGTGACAACGGAAGATCCGGAGAATAATTTCATCCCCGATTATGGCCGTCTCACGGCCTATCGCGGCGCCACCGGTTTCGGCATCCGGCTCGACGGCGGCACCGCCTATTCAGGCGCGGTGATCACGCCATTCTATGATTCCCTACTCGAAAAAGTCACTGCCTGGGCGCCGACGCCGGACGAGGCTATCGCACGCATGGACCGGGCGCTGCGCGAATTTCGCATTAGGGGTGTCAGGACAAATCTGGTGTTCCTGGAAACGCTGCTCGGCCACGCCAAGTTTCGCAGCGGCGAATACACCACCCGCTTTATCGATGAAACGCCGGAGCTGTTTCATTTCGGCAAACGGCGCGACCGCGCCACCCGCCTATTGCGCTTTATCGGCGAGGTGATCGTCAACGGCAATCCCGAGGTCGAGGGCCGCCCGGTCGGGCCGCCGGTGCATTTTCCGGTTAAACCGGTGCCTGCCAACGGTGATGCGCCGCCGGGCTCGCGCCAGCGCCTGGAGGAATTGGGCGCCGCCGGTTTCGCTGGCTGGATGCGCGACCAAAGCCAGGTTTTGATCACCGATACAAGTTTCCGCGATGCGCACCAATCGCTGTTGGCGACGCGCATGCGCAGCCACGATCTGCTCGCCGCCGCACCTGCCTATGCCCATCTTCTACCGCAACTGCTTTCGGTCGAATGCTGGGGTGGTGCGACCTTCGATGTGGCGATGCGTTTTCTTAAAGAGGACCCGTGGCAGCGTCTGAGGGATTTTCGCGCGGCGATGCCCAATCTGCTGCTGCAAATGCTGCTGCGCGCCTCGAACGGCGTCGGCTACACCAACTATCCCGACAATGTGGTGCGTTATTTTGTCGAGCAGTCGGCCGAGAATGGCGTCGATCTGTTCCGCGTGTTTGATTCGCTCAATTGGGTCGAGAATATGCGTGTCGCCATGGATGCCGTTATTGAATCCGGTAAATTATGCGAGGCGGCGATCTGTTACACCGGCGATATCTCCGATCCGGCGCGCTCGAAATACGATCTTAATTATTATCTCCGCATGGCGCGCGAGCTTGAGGCGGCGGGCGCGCATATCATCGCCGTCAAGGATATGGCCGGCCTGTGCAAGCCGGCGGCGGCCAGCACCCTGATCAAAGCCTTGAAACAGGAAACCGGCCTGCCGATTCATTTCCACACCCATGATACCAGCGGCATTGCCGCGGCCAGCGTGATCGCCGCGGTCGAGGCGGGCGTCGATGCCGTCGATCTGGCGATGGATGCGCTCTCCGGCCTGACCTCGCAGCCGAGCTTCGGCTCGATCAATGCGGCGCTCAAGCACACGCCGCGCGACAGCGGCCTCGATCAGGAGGCGGTGCGCACGCTGTCGCATTACTGGGAGCAGGCGCGGCGCGGCTATTACGCCTTTGAGAGCGATATCCGCGCCGGCACCTCGGACGTTTACATCCATGCCATGCCGGGTGGGCAATATACCAATCTGCGCGAACAGGCGCGCGGCCTCGGCATTGAGGACGAGCGCTGGCCCGAGGTTGCCGAGGCATTTGCCCAGGTAAATGAGATGTTCGGCGATATCGTCAAGGTAACGCCGACCTCCAAGGTGGTCGGCGATATGGCGCTGATGATGATCACCAGCGGCCTCACGCCCGAGGATGTGTTGGACCCGGAACGCGAAATCGCTTTCCCGGATTCGGTGGTGTCGTTTTTTGCCGGCGAGTTGGGCCAGCCGCATGGCGGTTTCCCCGAGGCGCTGCAAAAGAAAGTGCTGAAAGGCCGCGAGGCGCTAACCGTGCGGCCGGGCTCGGTCTTGCCGGCGGCCGACATGGAAGCGCTGCGCGGCGAGGCGGAACACAAGGTTGGCCGCCACATCCGCGATGCGGAGTTTGCCTCCTACCTGATGTATCCCAAGGTGTTTGCCGATTATGCCACGGCGCGGCGGCGTTACGGCGATATCAGCGTGCTGCCGAGCCAGACATTCTTCTACGGCATGGCGCCGGGCGATGAGGTGACGCTCGACATCGCGCGCGGCCGGCAGTTCATCATCCGCTTTCTGGCGCTGAGCGAGAGCGACGACAAAGGCCGGCGCACGGTATTTTTCGAGCTCAATGGCCAGCCGAGAAACGTTCTGGTGGAAGATCTGAGCGCCGGCGTCACGCACCAGGCCTTGCCCAAGGCGGAGGAGGGCAATCCGCTCCATGTGGCGGCGCCGATGCCGGGCATGGTGGTCAAGGTGTTCCACGCCGAGGGTGAAAAAGTGGCGCGCGGCGATGTGCTGTTCGCTATCGAGGCGATGAAGATGGAGACCGCCGTCCATGCCGAGCGCGGCGGCACCATCCGCCGCATTGTGACCCAGGCGGGTATTACGGTGGAGACCAAGGATCTCATGATGGAACTTACGGACGAAGCCTAGAGGGACTGAATCATGGCAACGCAGAAGAAAGAGATTGCGGGCGCGGCGGAAGCCGTTTTGCTGCGCGAGGACAAAGACGGCATCGCAACGCTGACCCTCAATCGGCCTAAATCAGGCAATAGCCTGTCGCATGAATTGGTGGGCGCACTGCAAGCGGCGTGGGATGAGATCGACGGCGATGCGTCGGTGCGCGTGGTCGTGCTCACCGCCTCGGGCCGCCTGTTTTGCACCGGTCATGATCTCAACGAATCAATCGCCGCGATGGAGGACCCGCCGTCCAAGCTGGCCGCCAACCGCGAATGCTCGAAGATGATGCAGAGCATGCTGATGCTCTCGAAACCGATCATTGCCAAGGTGCACGGCGTGGCAACCGCTGCCGGCTGCCAGCTTATGGCGACCTGCGATTTGGCGCTGGCCTCGAGCGACGCGCGCTTCGCCACGCCGGGGGTGAATATCGGCCTCTGGTGCCTCTCGCCGCAAGTGGCGATCAGCCGCACCATCGCACCCAAACACGCGATGCAAATGCTGCTCACCGGCAAGCTGCAGGATGCCGATACGGCGCTCCGCTTCGGCCTCATTAATGAGGCGGTGGCGCCCGACGCGCTCGACGCGCGGGTCACCGAATTGGCGACGGAAATCGCCAGCAAATCGCCCCATTCCCTCGCCATGGGCAAACGCTCCTTCTACCGCCAGCTCACCATGCCGCTCGACGAAGCCTATGAATATGTCGACGAGGTAATCGTCCGCGCCATTCAGTCGGAAGACGCGAAAGAGGGCATCTCAGCCTTTCTCGATAAGCGCAAACCGAAGTGGACGGGGCGCTAACGCCTTTTGTTTATCGCGCTAGCGCCGCCTAGAGCAGAACATGGTTTATCGGAATCGCCTCGGCGATCCGACAAGCCATGTGAATCTGCTCTAACTATTTGAGATCGATCGGATTCACACGATTAAATTGAACCGCGAAGCGGTTCCATTTAATCGTGATTCGATCTAGCGGCGAACACGCGGGCGAGGATGATCGGGCTGAGCACAGTCGTCACCACCGACATGATAACAACCGCCGAAAATAAATTTCTCACGATATCGGAATCGCCGACGAGGAGGCCCGCCTTTAGCACGATTCCGGCGATCACCAGTTCGACCGCGCCGCGCGGGCTCATGCCGACGCCAATCACCAGCGAATCATTGCGGGAGAATCCAAAGGCGCGCGCCATCAGGCCGGCGCCACCGATTTTGCCGAGAAAGGCGCAGGCGATGAGAAGAGCGAGAAAGCCCGGAATCTCAACGACAGAGGTAAAGTTGAGCTCAAAGCCGATGGAGGCGAAGAAGATCGGCGCGAGAAAACCGAATGTCATGCCTGAGACAGTGTTTCGCACGCGCTCATAGCTCTGCACATTTATTGTCTTGCGGCCAAAATAGAGCCCCGCGATGAAGGCGCCGACAATGAAATGGAGTCCGAGAACTTCCGCCAACACGGCAAAGGCAAAGGCTGCGACCAACATGGCGCTGATTTCCAACTCGTGCACCCGCAGGTGATGGATGAAGCGGCCGCCCCAGGGAAATACGAACAAGCCGATCAGCGTCGTCACGGTAAAGAAAAGCACGACCTTACCCGAAAGAATGGCCAACTCGAGGAGGCCCGAGGGCTCCTCGGCCCCGATCATGCCGGTGAACCAGGCCAGCAGCATTAAACTAAAAACATCGTCGATCACCGCCGCCGAGACGATGGTTTGGCCGATGCGGGTGTCGAGTAAATTGAGATCTGTCAGGATGCGCACGGTGGCGGGTACCGCGGTGATCGCGAGCGCCGTGCCGAGGAACAGACACTGCGCGGTGCGCAGCGGTGAATCGGGCAGGAAGGCCCAACCAAGCCCCACGCCGAGCGCGAGCGGCACCACCATACCGCCGAACGCCACCCCTAGGGAGGAGGCCGAGCGCTCAAACATTTTGCGCGGCTGCATTTCCAGGCCGGCAAACAGCATCAAAAAGAACATGCCGAGATCGGTAATCGTAACGAAGACCTCATTGTCGCCGAGGCCGGAAAGCGTTGGAAAAATACCGGGAAAGCTGGCGACCACGGCGCCAAGTGCCACGCCGGCGGTCAGTTCGCCGACGAGGGCCGGTTGCGCCAAGCGCTCCGCCACTTCGCCGAAGGCACGAGTGGCGACAAGGAGAATAAGGAGTACGTAGAAAAGGTCCATCCCGAGATGTCCGCAGCGCTGTGAGCGTTGTTGCATTCTGCGGGAGCAGACGCCCGTAGTTTCGCCCGCTTAGAATGCTCCCGACGGAGGTCTATGTACAGCTTGAAGCAGGCGTTTACTACCGTCGCGAAACCGCAGGGCGGGGGCGTTGGAGCGCGCTACCGCACGGCAAAATTTCGTACCGCAGTTGGCGCGTGCTATTGTGCGGCTTCAGTGCGGTGACGGTTGGCACACCATATGTAGCGGTGGCGCCGGATTACAAAACAATACCAATTTGGCACTAAAGTAATAATACGCCGTTCAGGTCTGTTCGGGATACCAGTAGAGCGGCTCGGGGCGTTCGAAATCGGCCGGGCGGTCGATTACTTCGACGATGGTGCCGCTCGATGCCAGGGTGTCGAAATAGCAGAATTTGACGCGCTTCCAACTGCCCTCCTGAATCGCCTCGAAGCCGCGCGCCTTGAAGCTCGCGTGGCATTCCTCCCAGTTCATGCCGAGGTCGCCGAGCATCACGCCGACATGCTGAATGCCCTCTTGATTGTGTTCGAGAAAATCATGGTAGATGCTCTGACCGTCGAGCGGCTGGATGATTTCCCAGTTGAGCGCGCCGGTCCAGGCCAGCGCCAGGCGCATGCTGTAGGGCTGGGCCTTGCCGCGGTAGGAGGTGTCGAACAGATCGGGCGCTTTATATTCATTGACCCACCACGGGCCGATGCCCAGCTCGTCGGCGTAGCGCCGCACCATGGCGTCGAGATCGCGCGTGACGATGCAGATCTGGCGGGTCTCGGAAATGAAACTGTTGGGCAGGTCCGTTTTTACCGGATCGGGGTTGGCCATGTTGGGCTCTCCTTTTGTTAGCTCGCCTGGGCGGCGCGCCAAATGCGTTCGGGTGTGAGCGGCATATCGATGGTTTCAACGCCGCGCACGGCAAGCGCGTCCAACACCGCGTTGACCACCGCCGGCACGGACGGAATGCAGCCCGCCTCGCCGCAGCCTTTAAGGCCGAAACTGTTTTGCTCGGTCAGGTGTTCGTTGTTGGTGAGAAAGAATTCCGGCATGTCGTCGGCGCGCGGCAGGCAATAATCCATGAACGAGCCGCTCAGCAATTGGCCGCTCTCCGGATCATAGATGCAATTTTCGAAGATCGCCTGGCCGAAGCCCTGGGCAAGGCCGCCCTGAATCTGACCCTCGAGCAATTGCGGATTGATGACACGGCCGAAATCATTAACGGCGGTGTAGGTCTCGAGTTCGAGCGCGCCGGTATCCGGATCGACCTCAACCTCGACAATGTGGCAGCCATTGGGGATCGTCGGGTCTTCGACCTCCGATTGGGCGCTTTCGTCGAGGCCGGGTTCCATGCCTTCGGGCAGCTTGGCCGCATCGCGCGCGGCCACGGCAAGCGCCATGACATCAATCGAGCGGTCGGTTCCGGCGACGGTGAAATTGCCGTCGCTAAAGCGGATATCGGCCTCGGAGGTTTCCAGCAGATGGGCGGCAAGGCGTTTGCCTTTTTCGATAATTTTGTCGGCGCCCATTTTGACTGCCACACCGATCATATAAGTCGAGCGCGACCCGCCCGAACCGCCGCCCTGCGGCAGGGTATCGGTGTCGCCTTCCTCGTAAATGATCTTCTCGAACGGCACGCCAAGCGTTTCATGCAGGAATTGGGAAAACACGGTGCCATGCCCCTGGCCGGAAGATTTGGTGCCGCCGGTCAGGGTGACGCTGTCATTGTCGTTAAATTGGATGGTGATGCTTTCGTTGGTGTCGCCGACCGTCGATTCAACGTAGAGCGCCATGCCGATGCCGCGCAATTTGCCGCGGTCATGGGCCAGCGCCCGGCGCTGCGGAAAGCCGAACCAATCGGCGAAGCTGATGCAGTCCTCCAAATTCTTCTCGAAATCTCCCGAATCATAGGTGATTTCCATCGGGCTGACATAGGGCATCTGCGCGGCCAGGATAACATTGCGGCGGCGGATTTCGACCGCGCCAAGACCGGTCTCGCGGCCCGCCTTGTCGACCAGACGTTCAACCACATAGGCGCTTTCGGGAATGCCGGCGCCGCGATAGGCATCGGTGAAGACGGTATTGGTCAACACGCCGCGCACTTCGGCATGAATCGCCGGCGTGCGATAGGCGCAGGCCAGCATGCGGGTATAAAGAAGGGACGGGCTGACCGGCCCGAGGTTTGAAACATAGGCGCCGAGATTGGCCGTGGTGCGGACACGCAGGCCGGTGAAATTGGCCTCGCCGTCGAGCGCCAGCTCGGCATGGGTGACGTGATCGCGCGCCTGGGTGTCGCTGAGAAAACCCTCGCCGCGCTCGCTCATCCACCTCACCGGCCGGCCAATTTTGCGCGCCGCCCAGGCGACCATGGGCTGCTCGATATGAACCATATGTTTCATGCCGAAGCCGCCGCCGATAATGGGCGAGAGAATGCGTAGCTCGCTTTCCTCGCAGTGCAGGATTTCAGCGACGATGGCGCGGGTCTCAAAGGGATGCTGGGTGTTGGTGTGCAGCGTATAGCGCCCACCCGCTTCGTCGTAGCTGCCGAGCGCGCCGCGTGTCTCGATCGGGTTGACGATCACACGGCTATTGATGAGATCGACCGAGACGACCCGTTCTGCTTTGTCGAACGCTTCATCGGTGGCTGATTTGTCGCCATGCTCCCAGAAGAAGGAAAGATTGCCGGGCGCCTCCGGCCAAATTGTTGGCGCATCCGGCGCTTCGGCCCGGTCGGTCTCGACCACACAGGGCAGGTCGCGATAGGTGACGTCAATCGCTTCCGCCGCATCGCGCGCCTGCGCAGGCGTCTCGGCAATGACCATCGCCACCGCTTCGCCGACATGGCGCACCCGCGCCTCCGGAAGAAGCGGATTTGGCGGATAGTAGCGCGGGATGCCGCCCGGGCGGGTCAGCGGAATGAAAGCGTCCATGACGCAGGGCAGGGTTCCCAAACCGTCCGCCGTCACATCGGCGCCGCTATAGATGGCGACGACGCCCGGCATGGCGCTCGCGCGCGCGTTGTCGATGCTTTCGATATCGGCATGGGCATGCGGCGAGCGCAGGAAGAAGGCGTGCGCTTGGCCGGGGAGGTTAAGGTCGTCCTGAAAAGTGCCCTCGCCGAGCAGCAATTCATTGTCTTCCTTACGCTTGACCGATTGCCCAATCCCAAACTTCTGCATGTCCCGCCTCGTTAATTTTGTGCCGTATGGCAATTTTCGTGGCCAATGATATGCCAATCCGTCTTCGGGCGACACGGCGTTATTGGCGTTGGTGGAAAGAATTTCTTTGACCGTCTGGGCGCGTTGACACACTCTTTGGCATCAAATTTGAACCTAAAAAGAAGAGGACGCCATGGCTGAAGCCACACTGGAACAACAGGTCGCGCGGTTGACGGCAATCGAGGATATCAAACAGATGAAGGCGCAATATTGCGCCTATTGCGACGACGGCTATGACCCGGAAGGGCTCGGCAATCTGTTTACCGAGGACGGTATCTGGGACGGCGGCGATTTTGGCCGCTATGAGGGCCGGGAGGCGATCAAGGAATTCTTTCGCGGCATCTCAAGCGATATCGTTTTTGCCGGTCATATGGTGCTCAACCCGATCATTACCGTCGATGGCGATAGCGCCAACGGCAAATGGTGGCTGATCATGCCGTGCACGACCAATATCGAGGGCAAGAAAGAGGCGCGCTGGCTGGCGGCGGAATATGATGATGATTACGTCAGGCAGGATGGCGTTTGGCTCAACAAACACCTTAAGCTCGATCTTAAATTCTTCGCGCCCCATTTGGATGGCTGGGTCGAACAGACCTGATCGCGGCAGCCTGTCCCTCTCAGCACTCCACAACGGTAACAGCCAGGCCGCCCTGGCTCGTTTCCTTATATTTGGTCTGAAGATCAAGCCCGGTCTGGCGCATTGTTTCGACAACCGCGTCAAATGACACGATGTGCTGTCCGTCGCCGGCAAGCGCAAGCGATGCGGCATTAATGGCCTTCAGCGCGCCCATTGAATTCCGCTCTATGCAGGGTATCTGGACGAGGCCGCCAATCGGATCGCAGGTCATTCCGAGATGATGTTCAAGAGCAATTTCGGCGGCGTTCTCAACTTGTTGAGGGGTTCCGCCAAGCACGGCACAAAGACCTGCCGCCGCCATTGCACTGGCCGACCCGACCTCGCCCTGGCAACCAACCTCGGCGCCTGAAAGCGATGCGTTGGATTTAATGATCGCTCCGAACGCCGTGGCGGTTAGAAGAAACTCGCGCACCCCGATTTGACTCGCATCGGAACATGACTCGGCAAAATATCGCACGACAGCCGGAATAACGCCTGCGGCACCGTTGGTGGGCGCGGTCACAATCCGCCCGCCGCTGGCATTCTGTTCGTTGACGGCTATAGCGTAAGCGCTGACCCGGTCCATGAATTGATGCGGGTAGCGGAAATTATGATTTGGGTTGGGTGTCGCAGCCCGAATAAGGCCCTTTGCCCTTCGTCGGACGCCAAGGCGGCCCGGCAGCACCCCTTCGCTCGAGAGGCCCTTGTCTATGCAGTCCATCATGGCTGAATGAATGTTGTCGATTTTCGTTTCGATGCGTTGCAACGGCCCCAACGCTGCCTCGTTGGCAAGAACCAATTCGGCGATCGATTTGTTTTCGCTCCCGCACAATGCGAGCAGTTGATCCGCCGTCGAAAAAACATACGGCCCGCTGATATTGTGCAAAGCGGCTCCCGCAGCTCCGCCAACATACTCTTCCTCGGACACTACCGACCCACCCCCAATGGAGTAGTAGAGTTTTTCCCCGACTACCTTCCCAGACTCGGAATAGGCAATAATGCGCATTGCGTTTGGATGGCCGGGCGAAGGGGTATCTCGATCGAAGACAATGTCTGTGGCTGGATCCAACGCGACCGTGACGTGCCCGGCAAGCAGAAGTGATTTTTGCCTTGCGACAGTATTGAACAGGCATGAGGCCAGGTCCGGATCAATTTTGGTCGGGGTTTCGCCGGCCAGGCCCAGTACCACCGCCAGATCGGTTCTGTGACCCTTTCCCGTGTGCGCAAGTGATCCGTACAAATGGCAGACGATGCGGGTGATCTCACCGGTTAGTCCTTCTTGATCGAGCCACGCAAGAAAACGTCCTGCCGCGACCATGGGCCCGACGGTATGCGAGCTCGACGGGCCAATGCCAATTTTGAAAATGTCAAAAATGCTTGTCATCAAAATTGCATTCCGGTAGCTCGCCTATATATCTGAGCCGCTAAGTTCGCAATGTTGGGTGGGCGTCTTTCACAATAGCAAGCGTTTCAATAACGCTACGAAAATGCGAAATCATCGCGCCGTTTCTTACTCAGTGGGAAGAGCGGCGGTGGCTTTTTAGGACTGGCGTTTCATCGCGCCGGATGAGCTGATATCGCCCTTGAACGGCCAGTAGATTTCGGCGTTGCCGGTGATGCCGCTCGGGCGAAAGAGGAGGATCAGAAGCATGATAAGGCCGACCCCCACTTCAGCGGAACTGGTTGGGAGACTGAAACTGCCGATGCCCGCTTCCAGACGGCGCAGAACATCGATAACAACAGAGAGTACCACCACGCCAACCACGGCGCCTGTAAGGCTTTGCATGCCGCCGACGACGAGCATTGAAAGGGTAATGAAAACCATTTTGAGATAAAAACTATCGACGGTTATCGCCGCAACGAAATGCGCATAAAGACCGCCTGCCATGCCGCAGAAAAAGGCGGTGATCACGAAAGAGAGCAGGCGTTGGCCAAAAACATTAACCCCAGCGGCCTTGGATGCAATTTCATCGTCGCGCGTGGCGCGCAGTGCCAAACCCCATCTTGACCGAGCGTAGAAAAACGCTGCGACGATAGTGACAACCGCATAAGCCAATGCACTCCACGGCGTTGTTGTCTCTTCCATAGGACTAACGGTGCTGCCACCAGAAGTCCAAGTACTCCATCGACCGTAGGCCGCATAGAGCGCCATGAAAAATGCAAACGTGCCGATTGATGCCGCGATGCCGGAAAGCCGCATGATGGCGAAACCTGCGATTAAAGCGACAAACGCCGCCAATAAACCGGCCAAAAATACTGCCAATACGACGTGATGGCTATTGTTGAGCAGATAAGTAGGCAGACCGGGCATAAACATATCACGCGTGTAAGGGCAACAGGTCTGCCACGCCGTGGCATAGGCGCCGATCAGAACGAAGGCTATGTGGCCAAAGGAGATGATGCCCGAATTACCAATAAACATGTAGAGAGCGACAACCATAACCATCCGCACCAAACCCTCGGTGAGGGTCTGGGCGAGAATGATATCGCCAGTGGAATCGACGGCTGCAACGATGATCAACAGGCCAATGCAAAGCACCACCATTGGCCAAAAATAGCGCACCATGCGGAGAAGAGGAGTGTTGGCCTCGATCATCAGACGCGTTCCTTCGCGGCTTTGGTGAGCACTAGACCTTGAGGCCGCGCCAACAGGACAATGATCACAAGAATGAATACGCAGGTGTCACGGAAGCCGCGCAGCTCTTCCGGCAATATTGCGGATAGTATGACGCTAACGATACCAACCGAGTATCCCCCGACAACCGAGCCGACCAAACTTCCCATGCCGCCGATGACGGTAGCAATAAAGAAGAACAGCATAATCGGCACGCCCATGCTGAATTTCAGCACGCCGGTTTGGGTAACAAACAACAGCGACATGATGCCGGCTAATCCACCGCTCAAAATAAAAGCTAATGCGATTACATTTTTGCCGTTAACCCCCAGCATACGCGCCATGCGGAAATCCTCTGCCGCCGCGCGCATCTGAATGCCGACCCGAGTACGCTTAAGAAAGAGGACAAGCGCAATTAACAAAATCCAAGTCACCGCTATGGTAACGAGTTGCAATAATTGTACGCTGACGCCCGATGAAATTTGCACCTGGCCCGTCAAGTCAGACCAGATGCCGGCCGCCTTGGGGCGCCCGCCATATATCATGACGATGATGTTTTGCAGCGTGTAGCCGAGCGCAAACGAAATAATCATCATTGTTGCCGGCGAGGATTTTTGCGCGTGTTGAAAAACAACAAAATAGGAAAGGATTGCCAGCATCACCACAATGCCAACAATGCAGAGTACCAGTAAGGCCGGGTGAAAATCGCCGATTAACAAGGTTGCCGTGACGGCTGAACTTGGCACGATTAAGGCATAAGCGCCGACCGTGATAAAATCGCCATGGGCAAAGTTGATCAGCCGTAAGACGCTGAACAAAAGGCCGATGCCAAGTGCGCCCAGAGCATAAAAACTACCCAGGCTGAGCGCGCTGATAATTGTTTGGATGGCGTAATCCATTAGAACGCCACCTCGCCCTCGTGCGTCGTGCCTTCTTCGAAACCGAAATAGGCTTGGCGAACCTTCTCGCCGTCCCGCAGATCCGCTGCATTGCCTTCAAGTTGCATTTCGCCACTACGCAGCACATAGAGCCTGTCGGCGGCCGTGAGTGCGCGCTCGGAGCTTTGCTCAACAATGAGCAGCGTCAGCCCCCGATCTTTGCGCAACTCAAGCAAAGTTTCATAGACGCGATCTACCAAATTGGGTGCGAGGCCCAGTGATGGCTCGTCGATAGTCATCATGCGTGGATTTGTAAGAAGTGCTCGTCCGATTACCAGCATTTGCTGTTCACCACCGGAGAGCTTACCCGCCGCTTGTTTTCGGCGCTCAGCCAATACAGGAAATATTTCCAATACGTGCTTAAAGTCTTTTTCGATATCGCTCCGGTCCTTGCGCATATTGGTGCCAATGCGAAGGTTTTCCTCGACGCTAAGGGAGGTGAAGACATGACGTCCTTCAGGGACTTGCGAAATACCCGCCCGCGCCACTGCTTCTGGGCTCATGCCATTTATCCGCTTGCCATGGAATGTGATCTCGCCCTCGGTAGGGTTAAGCACGCCGGAAATCGACAACAACGTCGTGGACTTGCCAGCGCCGTTTGGCCCGACGATACAGACGATCTCGCCTTCATCAACAGAAACTGAAATGCCCCGCAATGCCGGCAGGCGGCTGTAGTGTACGGTGATATTTTCGACGTTTAGCAACATGGCGTCACGAATGTCCAAGATACGCGTTGATGACGGCGGGGTTGTTTTGCACCTCCGCCGGCGTGCCGCGGGCTAGCGTCTTGCCGCTATCGAGCACATGAATGCGCGCACATACACCCATAACGACCCGCATATTATGTTCGATCAGCAGCACGCCGCAGCCGAAACGCTTGGGAATTTCGCGCACCACCTGCATGATATCGTCGCATTCCAAATCCGACATGCCCGCCGCCGGTTCGTCGAGCAGCACGAATTGCGGGCTGAGCGCCAGCGCGCGCGCGATGCCGACGCGGCGCTCATCGGTATAGGGCAGGATGCCGGCCGGCATTTTCGCCTGCTCAGCGAGGCCGAGCCAGTCGAGCAATTCCATCGCGTGGGCGTGTGCTTTTTTCCGACTGAGGCCCATGCTGATCGCTGCCACTTCGACATTCTCGCTGACCGGCATTTCGCGGAACAGGCGGCCGGCCTGAAAGGTGCGGGCGATGCCGTGCCGCCGGATCCAATGGGGCGTCAGGGTTGAAATGACTTTATCGCCCAACAAAACCTCGCCCGAGGCCGGTAGTTGAAATCCGGTCATGGCATTGACCAATGTGGTTTTGCCGGCGCCATTGGGCCCGATCAGGCCCAATATCTCGCCCTGATGCAAAATCTCATCGACGCTATCGACAGCAGTCAATCCTTCGAAACGCACCGACACTTGGCGCGCTTCAAGGGTTAGCCCATTGCCGTTGGCCAATTCAGCCACTCTTGCCCCTCCCGAGCAGGCTTGGTGTGCCTGCAATAGCTGAACCGGCACGTTGCGCTGCCGGCTCATTCGTTCTTGTGGTAGCTACCTAATGGATTGTTGCAGGGTGAATCAACTGGAAAATGGCGTGTTAATTTTGGCTGCTTTCCAAGCGCCTTGCAAAACCGGCATATTCGTCGACAATGCCGTGGCGCTTTTAGGCAAGCGCACAAGAATTCAGGGAAATTAACTCGGGAGAGACAAACATGAGAAAAATTGTGTCACTGGTGGCAGCGGGAGCTTTGGCTCTCGGATTCGCTGCCGCATCGCCCGCTCAGGCGGACGATCATGAAGTTAAATTTGGCTTTGCCGCCTCCTCCTCGGGGTGGATGAAAGCCTATAGTGGGCCGTCAACCGACGCCGCGCTGATCGCCATTGACGATTGGAATGCCAAGGGCGGCTTGCTCGGCAAGACGATCGTGCCGGTTTTCGCGGATGCCAAGACGGACCGCGTCGAGAGTAAAAAAGCCGGTATTTCCGCGCTCAACCAGGGTGCCCAGGCCATTGCGGTGGACTGTGACTATGATTTCGGCGCGCCGGCAGCACTCGCGGCCCAGAACCAAAAGAAAATTTCCATCTTCCTGTGTGCCGAGTCCGTTCTCGCCGGCGTTCAGGGCGTTGGTAAATATGCTTTCTCGAGCTCGGTCCTCGCGGCTGTGCAGGGTGCTGCATTGGCTGAATGGGGCTGGAAGAATAGAGGCTGGCGCACCGGCTATATCCTGCTCGACGATGTGATCGAATATAACAAGGGCATCTGCTACGGTTTCGATTGGATGTGGCGTGAAGTGCTTGGTGGCGAAGTTCTGGGCCACGATGTGTTTCAAAACGAAGATCCCACCATTCAGCCGCAAATCGACCGTATCAAGGCTTTGGCTGCGGCACCTGATTTCATTCAGATGTGCACCTATGGCGCCGGTGGCGCCAGTGCTGTCCGCCAGATTCGTGCGGCCGGCATCGATACGCCGATTGGCAATGGCAGTTCCATGAGCGGCACCTACTGGCTTGACGCCGTTCCCAATCTGAGCGGTCATTTCGTGCCTGAGCAGGCTTCGATCTATGGTGACGATCCGCGCCAGGACGTTTTGGATTTCAACGAGAAATTCAAAGCCAAATATGGTGAGTATCCGAACAGCCAATACACCTATCCCGGCTATGTGGTCTTCGAGATGTGGGCCAAGGCCGTGGAGAAGGCGGGCACGTTCGATTCGGATGCCGTCGTCGAGGCGCTGGAGAATTTCCGCAACGAGCCCGTGCTCGTCGGTACGCGGACATTCACCAAAACCTTGCACCATCAGGCCCAGGCGCCTTACCTGATCATCGAGACGACAAACGGCCAACCCGCCGTTGCCGACTCCTGGACGATTTCAGAGGCCGTGCCGATGGATGTATTGTTCGGCAAGCGCTATGAGTACATTGCGCGCTAAATAAGCGAACCTAGACAAACTAATCGCCCCGCTGGAAACGGCGGGGCGATTTTTTATGTCTTGATTATATGATTTGGTCTTGTGTGACTTGAATTGCGGCCTAAAGCATTATTGCCCGGGCGGCGGCAGGGCAGGTTCGGCGCCTTCGGGAAGCGGCACGCCATGCTCGTTCAGGGTCAAGGCGATCATGCAGTAATAGCCGATCAGGCACGTCAGTTCGACCATGCCGGCATTGCCGAAATGGGCGAGGGCAGCATTGTAGGTTTCGTCGCTGGCATGGCGATTGGTGAGAACCTCCCGGGCATAGGCGTAGACAGCCGCCTCGTCGTCATTTTCGAATTTTGGCGTGCTGCCGCTGCGCACCGCCTCGATGATGTTCGGCGCCAGGCCACCGGCGAGCGCTTCTTTCTCATGAAAGTGCCACTCGTAGGAAGAACTCCAATATTGTGCCGTGGTCAATACGGCAAGTTCGCTCAGGCGTGTCTCCAGGCTGGTCTCGTAGCGCAACAAAACGCCAAGACGCTGCGCCCGGTCGGCTAGTTTGGGGTTGTGCATGAGCATCATGAAGAGGTCGAGCACGGCGCCGCGCCGGCCCGATTTAATGTCGTCATAGACTTCGCGCTGTTCGTCGTCGAGTTGGTCTTCGCGAGGCAGTGGAATGCGGCTCACCTTAATCTCCTTTGACTGAATTATGAATTATTGGCACGGCCTTCTTCGCCGGCGATCGGTGGGACGAATTGCAGGTCGGTGTCCCACGGGAAAAAGATCCAGGTATCCTGGCTGACCTCGGTAATGTAGCTATCGACCAGAGGCTTGCCGAGCGGTTTGGCATAGACGCAGGCAAAATGGGCTTTGGGCAGCATTTTGCGGACGACGCGCGCGGTTTTGCCGGTATCGACCAAATCGTCGATGATGAGCCAGCCATCGCCATCGCCATCGATATTCAGCCCTTTGATAACCTTAACCTCCGACTGGTCCTTGTGATCGTAGGAGACGACGCAGATTGTATCGACCAGGCGAATATCCAATTCGCGGGCGACAATCGTCGCCGGCACCAGGCCGCCACGCGTGATCGAAGCGATTCCTTCGAACGGTCCGATTTCCGCCAAGCGCCACGCCAGCGCTCTGCCGTCGCGGTGCAACTGATCCCATGAAACCGGAAAACCCTTATTGTAACTATCTGCCATGATTCCACCCCATTTTCTTCGTCTCGCCGCTTTGGCGTTCCCCAATTGGTGTAACGCAGCAGGGTTTTAGCCGAAACAGGCGGCCGGGGGTAGGTGAATAAAAAGCTATTCAGGTTTTGCATGATAAACAGCAAACGAAGTGCGTTTTGTTCTTATAATCCAAATTAATTTACGGGGGATATTTTCAAAATGGGCGTATTCGCTCGCAAATATATAATAAACATTTTTATTATTCATTTTGTATTACAGGAGCATTATTTGGGAAATCCACTAATAAATATATCGTTAACGATGTAAACGTTATATTAGTTTCATAATCAACATTTTGTTAATACTTAAAATTGGGTTATAGTTGCGCAATTCTAGGCAGAATTCGGGCCCTATCTCCGTACGGGAGAGGGCATGGGAGCGTAACGCATGAGTACCCAAAAGGATGTCTCTGGCACCGTTGCCCAGACTGTTTCCGGGGCGGCCAAACTTAACGATAGCGGACAAGCGCTAATTCTTGAGGCGGGGGGTGCGGAAACACTGATCGTCCCAGGCGGCCCATTCCTGCTGCTTGCCGACTATGTGCGCGAAGGCGGCGACCTGCTCCTCGTCGGGCCGGATGGCGCAACAATTCTTATCCAGGGTTATTTCGATCTCGCCGAGCCGCCGGCACTGGCGACCGAAGGCGGCGCCACGATGGCGGCCGATTTGGTGGCGCGACTCGCCGGCCCGCTGGCGCCCGGACAATATGTCGACACCGGCGCCGGTATCGAAGAGCAGCCGATTGGCCGGGTCGATGAAAGCATCGGCGAAGCGACGGCGACACGTATCGACGGCACCACCGTCTCCCTGCAAAAAGATTCGCCGATCTTCCAGGGCGATATCATCGAGACCGACGAGGGCGGCGCGATCGCCATCGTGTTCATCGACGAGACGACCTTCTCGCTCGGCGAAGACGCCCGCATGGTGCTCGACGAATTGATCTTTGATCCCAGTTCGCTTGAAGGCTCATCTTCTTTCTCCGTCATTCAGGGCGTCTTCGTATTTGTCAGTGGCGAGATCGCGGCCAACAATCCGGAAGCGATGGAAGTACGCACCCCGGTCGCGACGCTTGGCATTCGCGGCACAAAGGTCGGCGGTTACGCGGCGCAGGAGGGTGAGGAAAACAAGATCGCGCTCTTGGGCGAGGGCGATGGCGAGGTCGGCGAGCTGATTGTCTACAATCCCTCCGGCACTGTTGTGCTCGACCAGATTAACGAAACCACCATCGTCTCGAGCGTCTTTTTGGCGCCGGAAGATACCTATATCGCGACCCAGCAGGAAATTTATGACTTGGTAAATTCGGCCTCGCGCGTGCTGCCGGAGGGGCTGCGTATCGGTGACCCCGAAGATGTGCGCGGGCGGGAAGGTCAGGACGAGCACGACGGGGAAGACGGCCAGCAGGAGGCCGACGGCGAGGATGAAGATGGCGAGCTCGACGGCGAGCTCGCTGAAGAGGAACTTGGCGAAGAAGAGCTCGAAGAAGAACTCAGCGAAGAGGAGCTTGAGGAAGAGGGCGAGGTTACCGAGGAAGAACTCGCCTCGCTCTACGAAATCGAGCCGGCCGCCGGCGGTGAAGAAGGTGATTACGAATATGGCGGCGAGCTTGGCGATGTCACTGCCGGCGACGTCGATATCTTCGCCTATGATGATGGCGGCGGTTTGGATTTTGGCGGCCCGGAGATTGTTGACCTCAGCGGCGGTACCGGGGGCTTCACTGGCACGGGCAGTGAATATACCTATACCGGCACCGGCGGCGGTGAGGTCGAAACAGGCCCCGTCTTCAACGTCATCACCGGCCTCCCCGGCGATGACGTGTTGAGTTGGAGCTTCAGCGACGGTAATTCCATTATCGACGGCGGCACCGGTTTCGACACGTTGAAAATCGCCGGCAGCGCCACCTCACCCACCATTTTTTCAGTTGCTTCCAATGGCGGCAATGTTGCGCTTACGGCCGCCGGCTTCAATCTGGATATCACCAATGTTGAAGCGCTGGATATTTCCGGCGGCTCAGGTGGCGATGCGATCACTGTCGGCAATCTCGACGGCACCGATATCACCAATGAGTCTGTGACCTTTGATGGCGGTGGGGGCAATGATGTGTTGCTCGGCGCTGACGCATCCAAACGCCTGGTGGCGGAAGGCGATGGTGGCAACGACTTGCTCATCACCGGAAGTGCCGATGATTCCCTGGCCGGCGGCGCGGGCAACGATTTTCTCGATGCTGGCGCAGGCAATGACACGCTTGACGGCGATGGTGGCGTAGAGCCGCTCGCCGGCACATTCGAGGAATTTAATACGGCAACGGTCGGCGGCGCGGATGCGCTGGCCGAGGCGTTGCTCGGCGATATCGCCGGCATCACCATTGTTGGCGCTTCGGCGAGCTTTGCCGGCAACACGGTGATTGGCGCGGGCTCGGCCTCCAGTTTCGACGGCGTTTTCTTCGGTGAAGTGGATGGCGCTGCCTTCGGCCTCGATGCTGGCATCATGCTGACCAGTGGCGACGGCACGCCGGGCGCCACCAACACGGAAACGGGCGGAACCGGATTCGCCAGCCTGGCCGGAGATGCGGACCTCGATACCGTGTTGACCGATGCCGGGTTCACCGAGCTTTCTTCTGATGCGACGGTGCTGGAATTCGAATTCACCGCCGAAACCGGCATCACCGGCCTTGATTTTCAAATCATGTGGGCCACTGAGGAATTCCCCGACCAGGGCGTGGCCGATGTCGGCGCGGTGTTCCTCGACGGCGTAAATATCGGCGTCTTCTCGGACCAATCGCCACTGATGTTCAATCTTGGCGTCAATGACGGATTTTTCTTCGACAATGCCGGTGGCGCGCTGACAACGGAATTTGACGGCATCACAGCACCGGAAGAGATCAGCGGCGATTTTGATGCGGAACTCACCACCCATACCCTGAAGATCGCAGTATCGGATACCGGCGACAGCATTTTCGACAGCGGCTTGATGATTTCGGCCGGCCCGGCGGTTGCGGCCAATGGCGACGATTTTCTGTTCGGCGGAGCTGGCGACGATACCGTCTCTGGCGGCGGCGGCGACGACTTTCTGTTTGGCGATGGCGGACCAAGTGCTCTTGGCTCGGACTTGCTGAACGGTCTCGGCGGCACCGCCGGCTTCGGCGAGGGCAGCCTGGCGCGCAGCGACGATAGCTCGCTGGAAGTCGATATCAGCGCCGTGTTCGAAACCGGCCTCAATTTCGGCGGCACCACATTCAGCGAAGTCTTTATCAATGACAATGGCAATCTGACATTCGGCGATTCGCTCGGAACCTTCACGCCCTTCCCAATCACCGGCACAGTGTTTGAACCCATCATCGCGCCCTTCTTTGCCGATGTGGAAACCAGCCCCGGCCCCTCCACACTGACGCCGGGCGGCAATTCGACCGGTTCAAACCTGATCTATTTTGATTCGGACCTCACCTCCGACACCTTCACCGTCACCTGGGACGATGTCGGGTTCTTTGCCGACAGCACGGATTTCCCCAACGCCTTCCAGGTCAGCCTGGTCGATCAGGGCGGTGGCGATTTCGACATCATCTTCCGCTATGAGGACATCAATTGGGTCACAGGCGACGCCAGCGGCGGAACCGATGGCCTCGGCGGCACAATTGCGCGCGCCGGCGTATCGGCAGGTAACGGCACGGACTTCTTCGAACTGCCCCAATCCGGCGACGAGACCGCCATGCTCGGCCTCGACGAAATTGGCGGCGCGATCTTTGAGTTCCGCGGCGGCGCCTTGGTCGGCACGCAAGTCGGCCTCGAAAACGGCGGCGATGACATACTGGAAGGCGGTGCCGGCGCGGATACGCTCGATGGCGGCGCCGGCAACGACATCATCGATGGCGGCGACGGCGTGGATACGGTGCAGTTCAGCGGCGCGACGGAAGGCGTCGATGTTGATTTGGTCGGCGGCACGGCAGAGGACGGCCAGGGCGGCGTTGATTCACTGACAAGTATCGAAAACATTGTCGGCGGTGATTTCGACGATAGCTTCACCATGGGCGACGGGGCCAGCGGTGGCCTCGACGGCGGCGACGGAACGGACACACTGACGGTTATCGGCGACGCGGTTGGCGGCGATGTGCTCCTGATCGAAGATTTCGCGGGCGCTGTTCAGATTGATGATTCTGGCGCCAGCAGCTTCACTCTCGATGTTGTCGGTGTCGAGGAATTGATCGTCGATACGGGTGGCGGCGATGATGTCGTGGCAATCGGCGACCTCAGCGCTACCGATATCGCCGCCGACACGGTGACGGTTTTCGGTGGCGCCGGCAACGATATGCTGACGGATGATCTCGGCAATAACGTTTTGTTTGGCGATGGCGGCGACGATACACTGTTCGGTGGCGCCGGCAACGACGTGTTGGATGGCGGCGCGGGCAATGACATCATCGATGGCGGCGAAGGCGCCGTTGTCGACTATGAGGATTCCAACAACGACATCGTCACCTTCAGTGGCGCGACATCAGGTATTGATGTCAGCTTGTCGGCGCAATCGGTATCTGACGACGGCCAGGGCGGATCCGATTTTATTGATGGAATCGAAACCGTCATCGGCACCGGTTTCAGCGACTACATCCGCGGCGATTCTTACAACAACACGCTGTTTGGCGCCGACGGCGCCGACACATTGCTTGGAAAGTCCGGTGATGATTTTCTTGATGGCGGGATTGGCAATGACTCGCTCTATGGTGGGTCTGGCGACGACGTAATTCTTGGCGGTTATGGCGACGACCTAGTCGTCGATCTCTATGACAACAATACGCTCGATGGCGGCGACGGAAACGACATTCTCCAGGCTGGTTACGGCGATGACGTTCTCCTCGGCGGGGTCGGTAACGATAATTTGTACGATGTCGGCTTCGGTTTGGACACTCTGGACGGCGGCGTCGGCGATGACATTCTCGGCGCCGAGGGCGGCACCAATTTGATGACCGGCGGCGCCGGCGATGACACGCTCAATGGTGGCTATGGCGTAGATATCCTATACGGTGAAGACGACAACGATCTTCTGTTCGGCTCCTTCGGCAACGATTATTTGGATGGTGGCTTGGGTGACGACACGCTGAGCGGCGGCAGCGGGAATGACACCCTCAGTGGCGGTTTCGGAAACGATTTTCTCTCCGACAGTAATGGCGCAAACTTCCTCTACGGCGGCGACGGCGACGATGTCCTCAATTCATACACAAATCTCGCATCGACCCTGGATGGCGGTGCGGGTAACGACACGCTCTATATGGAATATGGCGGTGGCGTTCTCATCGGCGGCGGCGGCGACGACGATCTCAGTGTGTATGATACCTATAGCGAAGAATATGATTTCGCGCTCTATGGCGACGCGGGCGACGATGTGTTGGCCGGCGGCTATGGCAACGACGTTCTCGATGGCGGCGCTGACAATGACTATTTGTACGGTGGCTACGACGGCGACGATACCCTCTATGGCGGCAGCGGCGACGATACGCTTTATGGCGGCTATGGCGATGATCTCATCGACGGCGGCACGGGCGTGGACACGCTGGTGTTCTATGGCGCGCAATCCGGCGTTTATGTGGATCTGCTCGGTGGCAGTGCCGTCGATGGATTGGGCGGGCTTGACGATATTTACGGAATTGAGAATGTCTCAGGTACCGAATATTAGGACATCATCGTCGGCAACGCGTCCGACAATGTTCTGGAAGGTTTCGGCGCCGACGATACGTTAACCGGCGGCGGCGGCAATGACATTTTGGACGGCGGCAGCGGCAATGATTTGCTCGAATTCTTTGAAGCGGCGGGCGGCGCCACCGTTGATCTCGCCAGCGAAAGTGTTAGCGTCGATGGCGACGGCGGCGTCGATATCGTCCTCAATTTTGAGAATGTTTACGGCTCCAATTACAGCGATGATATTTCCGGCGACGAATTCGATAATATCCTTTCCGGCGGCACCGGCGACGACACCTTATTCGGCGGTGACGGCAATGACGTGCTCGACGGCGGCGATGGTAATGACTTTATCGACGGCGGCGACGGTGTGGATTCGGTGTCCTTTACCAGTGTTTCGTCGAGTGTCTATGTGAATTTGGCCGCCGGCACCGCGATCGGCAGCGAGGGTGGTGTTGATCAAATAGACAATATGGAAATCGTTACCGGCAGCGCTTATGGCGATGAATTGATCGGCGATTCCAACGATAACACGCTCTACGGTTTCTACGGCAACGACGTGCTGGAAGGCGGCGCCGGCAACGACGTCCTCGACGGCGATGACGGCTCTGATACCGTATCGTTCGCCGGCGCGTCGGCGGGCGTCTATGTCGATTTGGTCAGCGGCTCTGCGAGTGACGGCGACGGCGGTACGGACATCCTCTATAATATCGAATCCGTTCTCGGCAGTAACTACAGCGACACAATTCTGACCGCCGAAGGTGAAGGCTACGGTTACGTTGATGGTGGCGCGGGCGACGATCAGATTATTACCAGTGGCAATTCCACCGATTTGTACGTCTACGGTGGAACCGGCAACGATACGCTCATCCTTTCCGGCGATGAAGCGTTTGAAGATGTTTTCCTCGTCAATGAATCCTATGGCAACGTCCTGATTGAGAATGTCGGAATTTATAATTACACACTCGATGTGGTCGGCGTTGAAGATCTGATCATCAATACCGGCGGCGGCAACGATACGGTGGTAATCGGCGACCTGAGCGCCACCGACATCGATTCCGACACCGTGACTTTCGACGGCGGCACCGGCGACGACCGCTTCTTCGCCAGCGGCGAAATTCCCGCCAACCAGTCTTTTTCGGGCGCCCAGGAATATGCCGCCATCACCGGTTTGACCGGCGGCGATATGGTCGTGGTCTGGACCGATGATGACGGGCTGGACGGCAATTATGACGGTATCTTCGCGCGCATCATCGATTCCGATGGTGCCCCGGTCGGTGATCAATTCCTGATCAATTCGGAAACAACGACCAGCAATCAAAGCTTTGCCGATACTGTAGCACTTTCGGATGGCGGCTTTGTTGTTGTGTGGGAGTCGAATGACGGCAGCGGTGACGGTGTTTTCGGGCAGCGCTTCGATGCGAGCGGAAGCGAAGTCGGTGTCGAATTCCAGGTCAACAGCACATCATCCGGTTCGCAGGACGGCGCGGCGGTCGCGGCTCTTTCCGGTGGCGGCTTTGTTGTCACCTGGGAATCTCCGGACAGCACACTGGACGGTATTTTTGCGCAACGGTTCGACGTTTCGGGCACGACGCCGACATTGCTGGGCGGCGAAATCACAGTCAATACGACCGATAACCAGGAGGTGGATTCCGCTGTGGCCGGCTTGAGCAGCGGCGGATTCGTTGTCACGTGGTCCACAATTTCCGGCGGCGTCGATAAGGTGTTCGGGCAAATTTTCGATAGCGGTGGTAGCACTGTTGGTGGGGAGTTCCAGGTTAATACGACGTCGAACTCCGTCTTTTCCAGCCCCTCTGTTTCCGACCTCCCCGATGGCGGATTTGTGGTGGTGTGGACCGGTCTCGACAGTAGCGGCTCCGGCGTTATTGGCCAGCGCTTTGATGCGACCGGCACCAAGGTCGGCATAGAATTTCAGGTCAACACCGAGAATGCGAGCAGCCAGTTCGAAGCAAGTGTGGCGGCATCTTCGGATGGCACATTTGTTGTTACGTGGACGTCAACCGGTGATCAGGATGGCGAAGACCGCGGCATCTTCTCGCAACGCTTCGATACCAATTCGGTGACGACGCCCACAGCGATTGGCAGCGAATTCGGAATCAACAAATTCTTCGATCGTTACCAGGAAGAATCGGACGTTACGATCCTCGGCGATGGCGGTTTCGCCGTGGCATGGCAAACGGAATCGGTGCGGACGAACTATAATTTCGAATCCGATATCCGCGTCTCGATATTCGACGCCGATGGTAATCAGGCGCCTGATGCGGCGACCGGTTCGTTGGTGTTGGACGGCGGCGACGGCAATGATTTGCTGATCGGCGGCATGGCCAATGATGTGCTGAGCGGCAACGCCGACGATGACGAGATCGATGGCTTCTTCGGCGACGATATTTTGTTCGGCGGCGACGGTGACGATGCGCTGTTTGGCAGTTACGGCGATGACACGTTGGACGGTGGCGCCGGCAACGACATCATCGACGGCGGCGAAGGCCCGATTATCTTTGGCTCAACCTACAATACCGGCAGCAGCAGTGACACCGTCACCTTCAGCGGCGCGACATCGGCCATTGATGTCAGCCTTTATGACAATGCGGTTTACGATGATGGCCAGGGCGGTGTCGATGATATTTACGGCATCGAAAACGTGATCGGTACTGTTTACAGCGACTTTATCTATGGCAACCATGAGAACAATTCGCTTTTCGGCGGCGACGGTGACGATCAGCTATACGGCGAATATGGCTACGATATGCTCGATGGCGGTGACGGCAACGACTTCATGAGAGGCGGCTACCACGAAGATATTCTGCTTGGCGGCTCCGGCGATGATTTCCTCGATGGTGAAGGCAGCGCTGATTTTCTAGATGGTGGATTTGACAATGATACGATCTATGGCGGATCTGGCAGCGATACACTAATTGGTGGCGATGGCGACGACATCCTGGACGGCGAGAGCAGCTCGGACACACTCGACGGTGGGCTCGGCAATGACACGCTCTATGGCGGCTCGAGTATTGATACGCTGTTCGGCGGTGAGGGTGACGATAATTTAGATGGCGGCAACAGCAACGACATTCTTGACGGCGGCATCGGCAACGACACGCTTTATGGCGGCACGAATAACGACATTCTGCTTGACGGTGACGGCGATGATATTCTTGACGGCGGCAGCAATGATGATCTGATCTATGCCGGGCTTGGTAATGACATACTCTATGGTGGCGATGGTTTCGACACATTGACCTTCGCCAACACGTCCTCGGACGTGGAAGTCAATTTGTCCACCAACACCGTGGTATTCGATGGCTTCGGTGGCACCGATACCGTTAGCGAAATCGAACAGGTAATCGGCGGTACGGGCAATGACACGCTCACCGGCAGCGACAATGATGAAGTGCTGCTTGGCGGCGACGGCAACGATATATTGGATGGCTCCGGCGGTAGCGACAGTCTTGATGGCGGCGCCGGCAATGACGAAATTGATGCCGGAATTCTGAAATTTATTGAGGGCGGCCTCGGCGATGACACCTTCAACGTCTCGATCACCGATAGCGCGGCGATTGTTACGGATGCGGGCTGCAGCGATACCATTTTCTTGGAAACCTCGACGTTTGGTTTGCTCGACACCGATCCGACCGCCTTCCTCATGTTCATCGAAGAAGGCAATCTTATTATCGAAGGTGAGGAATTTGGCGTTTTCTTCGAGGATTTTACCACCACAGGCGTGATAGAGGCTTTTGAGTTCGAAAGCTTCGGTGCAACGCCTTTCTTCTTCGCCTCGGCCGGCACGGTGGGCAACGACCTGCTCATTGGTGTCGAGGATACGCTCAGCCTCGCGGGCGGCGACGGAAATGACGTTATTCATGCCGGTGACGGCGATGTGTCGCTTATCAGCGGTGGCGACGGCAATGATTCCATTGTCAGCAGTGAGGAGTTCAGCGGCACCACGCTGGATGGCGGTATCGGTGATGACGTGTTGCGCTCCGCTGGTGGAGAAGGCGGCTTTAACACGGTGCTTCTTGGCGGTACCGGCAATGATATTCTGATTGCCGGCGGCGCGAACGACCAAATGCAGGGCGGCGCCGACGACGACCTTTACGTCTTTGATTTCGACGGTGATTCCCTCAGCGCGACCATTAGTGACAGCGGCGGTAGCGACACATTACTTTTCAACAGCGGCGTCGACTTTGCCTCGTCGATCACCGTCTCCGCGGGCGATGCATTTCTCACCTTTGCGATGCCTAGTGGTGGCATTTCCACCATCGACATATTAAATCAGGATACGAGCGGTGTTGAGTTCGTCCAGATGGACATTGGCGATGGCAGCGCCACCACATTTACGGTGCAGTCGGTCCTCACCGGAGGCGCGACGAATGATCTCATCGTCGGTGATAGCGGCATCGAAACGATTACCGGTAATGATGGCCACGATATGCTCTTCGGCAACAACGGCGCTGATGAGCTTCTCGGCGGTGCCGGCAACGATTTCCTGCAAGGCGGCACGGGCAACGATATTATCGATGGTGGCGCGGATATCGATACGGTGGACGTTTCCAATGCGTTCTCCGGCGTAACCGTTGATCTCAACATTGGCGGCGTGCAAACGCTGGGCGGCGGCCTCGGCGAAGATACGCTGACGAGTATCGAGAATGTGCGCGGCTCGGCTTTTTCCGATGTGATCATCGGCGACGGCAATGACAACAGGATCGATGGCGGCGACGGCGACGACAATATCTCCGGTGGCGGCGGCAATGACACCTTCGTTTTCGGCAGCTTCGACGGCTCGGGCATCGTCCATTTCGACGATAGCGCCGGCAGCGACGACACCTTGATTTTGGGCACCCGTGGCGAAGATGCCATCGCCATGGATTTCTGGTTCTTTAAAAACGAATCGGATCTCGAGATCGATTACGAATTTGGCGGCAACCCGGCCGGCGAACAGGCATTTGTTACCGATCAATTCCTAAGTGCGTCACCGGTTATCGAGAAATTCGTTTTTTCGGGAAATCCGGAGGTAACTTACATTGCCGAGGATGCTGCAACGAGTGGTAATGATTTGATCGTCAGCGCCAATTCCTCTCTCGATGCGACGATCATCGGCGGCGACGGTGACGATGCTCTGTTCGGCGGCGTGGCGAATGATCTTCTGCAAGGCGATGCCGGCAACGACGCGCTGATCGGCGCCAATGGCAATGATGTGCTTCAAGGCGGTGCCGGCAATGACGATCTGTTCGGCGGCGATGGCAATGATTCAATGGATGGCGGCGATGGCGACGATGTTTTCATGGTCGGCAGTGGCGATGACACAATCACCGATTCGGGCGGCGTCGATTTCATTGAAATGGCTTCGGGTGAATCTCTGACCGGCGCCGAGCGCGTCGGCAATAATTTGAAAATTACAACAACTTCTGAATCAACGACGACGATCGTTAATCATTTTGCTGGACAGGCCGTCGAGTTTATCGAGGAGGGCGGCTTCAATGACGTTATCTTCCTCGCATCCACCAGCACGGATGGAACCAGTTTCGAGGACATCGTCGCGGGCACGAGTGGTGCTGATACGTTGTCCGGCTTTGGCGAGCATGACCACCTCTTTGGTGCGGCCGGAAACGATATTCTTATCGGCGGCGGCGGCGAGGATTTCCTCCAGGGCGGTGACGGCAACGACATCTTCCGGTTCCTTGACCCGAGCGATGGTGTATCCGCGGAGGATGGCGTATTCGGTCTGTTTGACGGCGATTTCGTCGATGATTTTGCCTCGGGCGTCGACAAATTTCAGTTCGATGGCACCGCATTCGGCTTCGGCGCTTTTACCGGCACGCTGACCCTGAACACCAATTTCTTCGTCGAGGCTGATTTCGATGGCACCTCGACGGGCGGCGGCACGCCGACAGGCGCCTATGTGGTGTTCGACCCGAACACGTTCAATCTCTATACCGATGCGGCGCAGAATGATGGTGGTTACACGGTGGTCGCCAATCTCGGCGCGACTCCTGTCGCCGGCGACATTGAAATAATCTGATCCGCCAGTAAATATACGGCCAAATTACACCGCCCTGATTTGTTAACCGGGGCGGTGTATTATTGTGACGCAACCGGTTTACGGCACGGAAGAATTGAGCCTTGGAAAAAAATAGTCATTGGGGCAGAGCCGCGCGTCAGTGGCATTATGTCGGGCAGCCTCTCAAGCCGACGCCAGATGATATACAGGCTCTCGAGAATCTCGCCAAACGCGTTAGAGCACCGCAGCCCCGCGCCCTGTTGCTCGGAGTCACGCGCGAAATTGCCGCGATGAAGTGGCCGGAGGGGACGCATCTTCTGGCAGTGGACCGCTCGTTCGACATGATCGAATTTGCTTGGGCCGGTGCCAATGTCGCCGATGCCAAAGTGGTGTGCGGCGATTGGTGCGACCTTCCGCTCGCCGACAATTCGCGCGACCTTATCGTTGGCGACGGCTGCATGCTGGTGTTCGATTATCCGGCGAGTTTCGAGCGCGCACTACAGTCATTCCATAGGGTACTGGTCCCGGGCGGATTGTTGTCGCACCGATTTTTTCTCAGCCCGGAAAAAAAGGAATCGCCGGATACGGTGTTCGATGATTTACGCGCCGGGCGGATCGGCAGTTTTCATTTATTCAAATGGCGCCTCGCCATGGCGCTTCAGCCGAGTGTTGAAGAAGGTGTGCGGCTGGGCGATGTCTGGAGCAATTGGCATGACGCCATTCCCGATGCCAAACGATTATCGGAAAAGTTGAATTGGCCGTTGGAGACAGTCACCAGCATTGATTTCTATCGCGATTCCGATACCCGCTTTATCTACCCCACCCTGGCCGAAGTTCAGAGCGCCGTATTGCCCTATTTCAAAGAGCTGGAGCGCCACGTGCCGGAATATGAGGGCGGTGAGCGCTTTCAGACCATTCTTTTCGAGGCGCTGTGAGCCAAGGCAAAGAGACAAAGGCCCTCGATTCACTTGAAGGCATCCACTGGCCCAGACTTCCGGGCGTCGGTGCGCAGATGATGCGCCCGGTTTTGGCGCAGCTCAAACAAGCCCAATGGTTGCCGCCGGAGGCGCTTGTCGAGCGCCAATTACAACAGCTTCAGTCGCTGTTATCCTATGCCCAGGCCAACGTGCCTTATTATCAGCGGAAAATCGGCAGTGACCTCTTCGATCCCCTGTTTGGATTGACGCTCGAGAATTGGCGGAAATTGCCCATCCTCCGACGCAGCGATATTCAGGATAACGCTGCCGATCTGCTGAGCCGCAATATTCCGGCCAGCCACTACCCGCTCGGCGAGACGCAAACTTCCGGCTCGACCGGGCAACCGGTAAAAGTCACCAGTACCTCTGCATCGCGCCTGTTTTGGTCGGCCGTAACCATGCGCGATCACTATTGGCACCGGCGCGATTTTAGCGGCAAATTATGTTCGATCCGCGCCATACCCGCCGATAGCGGTTCCGTCGCTAAGGGCCAGGATAGCCCCAATTGGGGATGGCCCGCCGCCCAACTATATAAAACCGGTGCGGCCTCGATCCTCAGCCTCGGCACCGATGTCAGCGCGCAAGCCGAATGGTTGGCAGAGCGCAACCCGGAATATTTACTCACCTATCCAGCCAATTTGGCGGCGCTTGAGGAACATTTTCGCAGCAGCGGCCGCGAGTTGCCCAACCTGAAGGAAATCCGCACCGTCGGTGAAATGGTCTCAAAGGAGCTGCGGCGGAAATGCCGTGAAACCTGGGGCGTGCCCCTGTCCGATGTTTATAGCTCGCAGGAAGTCGGTTATATGGCCCTGCAATGCCCGGAAAGCGGCCTGCTTCATGTGCAAAGCGAAACCATGATGGTCGAAGTGCTGGATGAAGCAGGCAAGCCAACCCCGCCGGGCGAAGTCGGGCGGGTCGTGGTGACCGGCTTGCACAATTTTGCCATGCCGCTGATCCGTTATGAAATCCGCGACTATGCCGAGCCTGGCGAGCTATGTTCGTGCGGCCGTGGGCTGCCGACGCTACGCCGCGTCGTTGGCCGGCTGCGCAACATGCTTGTTCTTCCCAATGGCGACAAACGCTGGCCGCTCACCGGATTTCACGATTTCCGCGATATCGCGCCGATCCGGCAATATCAGCTGGTGCAGAAGAGCGTCGAGCGGATTGAGGTGCGCTATGTTGTCGATCGCCCGCTCACGGCGGAGGAGGAAGAAAAACTCCGCGCCGTGATTCAGAATGCGCTCGGCCACCCGTTCGAGCTTTCTTTCCAATATTTCGACGAGCTGACAAAGACGTCGGGCGGAAAGTTCGAAGAATTTATTTCCGAAGTTGCCGCCTAGCTGTGGCTGATTAAGCTAAAAGAAAAAGCCGAACAAAAAGGGAGAATATCATGGCGAAATTTGAGCGGATTTTGAGCGATAAAGTCAGCGAGCCGGAGCCTGGTCTCTGGTCCAACTGCAAGCGCTACGGCGACCAGGTCTATATTTCCGGCCTGGTGCCGCTCGCCAATGATGGCGAGGTGCTCGGCATCAACGATCCGGGCGAACAGGCGTGCGTCATTTTCCGCATGATCCAGCATTATGTCGAAGCGGCGGGCGGCAAGATGAGCGATGTGGTGCGGATGCGTATCTATGTCACCGACATGCGCCACCGCCCGGCGGTTCTTGCCGCCAGGCGTGAATTTTTCAGCGGCGATTTCCCCTGTTCGACCCTGGTCGGCGTCTCGACCCTGGTCGATCCGGCCTACCTGGTGGAAATCGATGCCGACGCCATCATTGGCGCGGGCGCCGGCTAGCTACCGATTGGACTCTACCGGCCCCTTTTTGGGTAGCGCCCACAAGGTGATGACGCCGATCACCGCCAGGATGCCGGCAATGAGGATGGCGTAATTATAGCCGCCTTCCCAATCGTAAAGCACACCCGCGGCAAAGGGTCCGAGCAACCCGGCGAGCCCGTAGGAGGATGCCAGGCGACCATATACCCGGGGCAGCGCCGCGACGCCGTAATAGCCGGCGACCGTCACCGGGTAGGCCGAGGCGCTGGCGCCAAAAGCTCCGCCCACCAGAGCCAGCGCGACCAGGCTCATGCCCGCCGACGGCGCGAAGTAGAGCGCCAGGAGGGGAATTGCGGTCAGGGCGGCAATACCGATTAGGACACGCCGGCCGGTAAACCAGTCGCATAGGATACCGGCGCTGAGGGCGAAGCCGATATATACGAGGTTTGTCAGCATCGGTCCCCAATAGGCCTGTTCAGCGGGAATGCCGAAATAGGTCACGATCCCGGCAGCATGGCCGATCGACATCAGGGCGGCGAAAGCGATGAACATAAAGCCGAACCAGAGAAGGATGAAAATGCGCGGGCTGACCGTTAAAATATCGCTGAAAATACCGCCGCCATCCTGCGCGCCCGAATGCTCTGGTGGGCGCGCCGCGTGCATCAAGATTCCGCTCAAGGCGCCGATCACGATCAGATAGGCGGCGAACAGCAGAAACAAGGCATGGGCGCCCTGCCAGTCTATGACGGCGGCAAAGATCGGCGGCCACACCAGTCCGCCACCGGCGAAGGCCGACATATTCAGGCTGATGGCGATGCTGCGCCGGATCGGCAGATCGAGGCTGGCCGCCGTCATGGCAAGGAAGTAGGAGACGCCGAGAGAAAAACCAAACAAAACGCCATAGCCGATAATGAGGCTCCAGAGTGCCTCGAAATATCCCGCGATCGCCACGCCCAGCCCGGCAATGGTAAAGACGACGAACAGTAGATAGGACAAAGACGCGATGCGCAGCAGGCTATGCGTGACGAACATGCCCACGGTCATGAATATGAAGGCAATGGAGTAGGCTAGGCTGATATCGGAGCGCGTCGCACCAATGCTCTCTTCGAGCGGCGCGACCAACACGCTCCAACCGTAGAACGAGCCCATCGAGAAGTTGACAACGACCGCAATAATCAGGGGAAGCAGGGACATTGCTATATTTTCATTATTGTTGTGCGGAAAAAAATATGGTGCGGCGCTGTTATGCCCCGGCAGTGGATGTTAAGGCTTTGATGCAAACAGAGGAACAGATAGTTTGCCCAAATGACAGCAAATTTGAGCGCCGGAAATGAACACTGAAACGATGCCGGATTCGGTCGAGAGCACGCGCGCCTTGTTAAAACGGGGGAAATACGTGTCCGACCAAAATTTGGCGACCATGCTGTTTCTCAGCCTGAAACTCGGCCGGCCGCTGTTGCTTGAGGGCCGCAGCGGTGTCGGCAAGAGCGAGCTTGGCATGGTCTTGGCACGCGAGTTGGAGCGTCCGCTTCTGCGCCTGCAATGTTATGAAGGGCTCGATGCCGCGGCTGCCGTTTATGAATGGAATTACGCCGCGCAGATGATCGAGATTCGCTTGGCCGAACAGGATCGGAGCGGCGACAAGGACGGTCTTGCCGGGGAGCTCTTCTCTGAGCGCTTTCTGATCAAGCGCCCGCTTCTTCAGGCGCTCGAAGAGACAGGCGCCAGCGCGCCGGTTCTCTTGATTGATGAAATCGACCGGGCGGATGAAGGCTTCGAGGCCTATCTGCTGGAAATCCTCTCCGATTTTCAGATTAGTGTGCCGGAATTGGGCACCATCCGCGCTGCCAAGCGGCCAATCGTTGTGCTCACCTCCAACCGCACCCGGGAAATTCACGACGCCCTCAAGCGGCGCTGTATCTATCACTGGCTCGATTATCCGGACGCGGCGCAGGAAGCGGAAATTCTTAAATTACGCGCGCCCACCATCGCGCGGAAATTGACCGAGAGCCTGGATGAACTGGTGCAGGAATTGCGCCAAGCAGAGTTTCGCGGCGGCGCCGGGGTCAAGGCGGCGGTCGAATGGGCCGCCACTTTGATCGAGTTGGACCGCGAGGAGATGGACCCAAAGGAGACCAGCGCCGGTATCGCGCAAATTCTCAAACGGCACCAGGACGGCGAGGTAAATGCCGTGGCCGATGCGCTGGCGCGGGGGGCGGAATGAGCCGCCTGACGCCTGTCGATATTTCAGGCGGCGGCAAGTTGGCGCTGAATGTCATGCATTTCGCCCGCGCGCTGCGCGCCGCCGGCATGCCGGTCGGCCCCGGCAAGACCCTGGAAGCGGTGCAGGCCGCGGCGCTGGTCGGGCTTGGGCCGCGCCATGATTTTTACTGGGCAATGCATGCCGTCTTTGTCGAGCGCGCCGCCCAACGCGATGTATTCGATCAGGCGTTCCGCCTGTTTTGGCGCAACCCGGCGGAGTTGCGCCGCATGACGGCGCTGACCGCGCCGGGCGCGGCGCCTAAGGAGGATCAGGAAAAGATCAGCCGCCGGGTGGCCGATGCGCTATCGCCCGACAATGATGTGAACCCTCAGGATGAGCAGGAAGTCGAGGTCGAACTCGATACCAGCCAGACATACTCCGCCATGGAAATATTGCAGGAAATGGATTTCGAGAGCATGTCGGCGGAGGAGGTCGAGGAGGCCAAGCGGGTGATCGCTGAGATGCGCCTGCCGATCATGCAGGTGCCGACCCGGCGTTTTGCCACCGACCCACGCGGCGCGCGCATCGATATGCGGGCGACATTGCGCGCCGGCCTGCGTTCCTCGGGCGGCATGCTGCCGCTCAAATACCGCCGCCCGGTCACGCGCCATCCGCCGCTTGTGGTGCTGTGCGATATTTCCGGCTCGATGAGCCGTTATTCGCGCATGTTTTTGCATTTCGTGCACGCCATCACCAATGACCGCGACCGCGTGCACTCCTTTATTTTCGGCACCCGCCTGACAAATATTACCCGTCAGTTGCAAAACCGCGACGTTGATGTGGCGCTCGACCGCGTTGCCCAGGCGGCGCTCGACTGGTCGGGCGGCACACGCATCGGCGAGAGTCTGCATGATTTCAACCGCCTGTGGTCGCGCCGGGTGTTGGGCCAGGGTGCGGTGGTGTTGCTGATCACCGATGGCCTGGATAGGGGCGATATCAGCGGCCTTGAGACGGAAATCGTGCGGCTGCACCAATCCTGCCGCCGTCTGATCTGGCTCAATCCACTGCTGCGCTTTGACGGCTTCCGCCCCGAGGCGCGCGGCGTCAAGGCGATCATGCCCCATGTCGATGATTTTCGCGCCGTGCACAGCCTGAGCCGACTGCGCGATATCGGCACAGCGCTGAGCCAGGCTGAGGACAGTGATTGGCAGGCGCTTAATGTCGCTTGAGCAGCGTTATTGACTGCCCGGATCGCCCGGCTAAGCTCGCGCAGAGTTGATAGGCGAGGAGAGGAAAATATGAGACTCGAAGGTAAGGTTGCCATTGTGACCGGCAGTTCGCGCGGTATCGGCGCGTGCATTGCGCGGCGCTACGGCGAAGAAGGCGCGCGCGTGGCTGTCGTCGCCCATACCAAGCTCGATAAAGCCGAGGCCGTGGCCGGCGAGATCAATGATTCCGGCGGCGAGGCGAAAGCCTTTCAGGCCGATGTGGCAAAAGTATCCGATTGCGAGCGCTTGGCGGGCGAAGTGGCGGCGGCATTCGGTCCGGTTGATATTTTGGTCAATAATGCCGGCATCTTCACCGCTGTTCCGATCGAAGACACGACCGAAGAAATTTGGGACAGCCAGATCGATCTCAATATGAAGGGCAGTTTTTTCATGGCCAAGGCCGTGGTCCCCGGCATGAAGGCCAAGGGCCGGGGCAAGATCATCAATGTCACTTCGATTGCCGGTGTTGGCGGCTTTCCCAATTCCGGCGCCTATTGTTCGTCCAAAGGCGGCCAGCTCAATATGGTGAAGGCACTCTGCCTCGAGCTGGCGGAATTCGGCATCAATGTGAATTCCCTGGCACCAGGCAATATCGAAACCGATATGAATGCGCCTTACCGCGCAGAGCCCGGTTATGACGAAAGGCAGAAATCCTTGACCCCGGCCCGTATCGGCCATCTCGATCCAAACGATTTGACGGGTGCGGCGGTATTTTTCGCCTCCGCGGACTCGGATCTGGTGCATGGCGCCAATCTGCTCGTCGATGGCGGCTGGGCCGCTTGGTAGGAGGTAAGGCGCATGGCAAGCGATATTCTTTATGAGCGGCACGGGGCGGTGCGCCTGATCACCATCGACCGTGCCGATCAGATGAATTCCCTCGATTTTGCCGCCAACGACCGCTTGACCGATATCTGGCGCGAATTCGCCGCCGACGATGAGGCACGCGCCGCCGTAATTACCGGCGCCGGAAACAAAGCCTTTTGTGCCGGCGCCGATTTAAAAACCTACACCATCGATTACGCCACTCGCCCGGAAGCCGAATTCCGTGAGCGCTATACCGATGGCACCGGCTTTGGCGGCATCACGCGGGGCCTCGATATCGACAAACCGATTGTGGCCGCGATCAATGGCTTCGCCATCTCGGGCGGGCTGGAATTGGCCGAGGCGTGCGATATCCGTTTCTGCTCGCCCAATGCGGAATTCGCCCATCAGGATGTTAACTGGGGCTTCCACCCGTGCGACGGTGGCTGCGTGCGCCTGCCGCAAATCGTCGGCCTCGGCAATGCGATGGAAATGATACTTTCGGGCGAGCGCATTAATGCCGAACATGCGCTCAGGATTGGCTTGGTCAACCGCGTCTATCCGCTGGCGGAGCTGGTTGCCAAGAGCCTGGAATTCGCCGAAGTTCTGGTCAGCCGGGCACCCTTGGCGCAGCGCTACGCCAAGGAGGTCATGCGGCGTGCCGCCGATTTGCCGATGGGTGATGCGCTCAAGCTTGAATCGCGCTCCTTCTACGGTCTTGGTCAGAGCGAGGATATCAGGGAGGGCACCACGGCCTTCCGTGAAAAGCGCCCGGCAAACTTCAAGGGCAGGTGATATCGATGGGCAATGAAGAGACAAAGAATTTGAGCCAGCTTGGACAAAAAGCCGAGCTACCGGAATCGCCCGATGTGGCGGTGATTGAAACCGTGCCGAATCCGCATCCGGATTCAGATTATGTCGTGCGCTTCACCAGTCCGGAATTCACCTCTATCTGTCCGATTACCGGCCAGCCGGATTTCGCTCATCTGGTGATCGATTATGTGCCCGAGGCGAGCTTGGTTGAAAGCAAATCGCTGAAATTGTTCCTCGGATCGTTCCGCAATCATGGTGCTTTCCATGAGGATTGCACCGTCGCCATTGCCAAACGTCTAGAAGACGTGCTGAAACCGCGCTGGCTTAGGATCGGCGGCTATTGGTTCCCACGCGGTGGCATACCGATCGATATTTTTTACCAATCGGGCTCGCCGCCCGAAAATCTTTGGCTGCCGGATCAGGGCGTCGCGCCCTATCGCGGCAGAGGTTGAGAGGAATTTAAGTGACAAACGGTGTGAATATTTTCCGCCCCGCCGCTCTGTTTTGGAGCGCGCTCTATATCGGCCTGATCGTGTTGGTGAATTGGCTGTTTACCGTGGTGCAGCCGATCGATATGGGCGGCGGCGAAATGTGGCCGCCGGTGGCGCTGATTGTCGGTTTGATTTTTATCGCGCGCGATTTCGCCCAGCGCGTCATTGGCCACTGGGTGCTGGTCGCCATGCTGATCGCGGCGATCCTGTCTTATTTTCTTGCCGACCCGTTCGTCGCCTATGCTTCCGTCGCCGCCTTCGCGATTAGTGAGTTGGCGGATTGGCTGGTCTACAGCTTTACCAAGCGGCCATTCGCGCAACGCATCCTGTTGTCGAGCGTGTTGGCGACGCCGATCGATTCGATCGTCTTCCTTGGCATGATGGGCTGGCTCTCCGCGCCCGGCGTCTTGGCGATGACGGCGAGCAAAATGGTCGGCGCGCTGATCGTTTGGTATCTCGTGCGCAACCGTATGGAAGTCGCCTCCGCCGCTTAATTGGCGGGCGTTTTCGGCATAATCGGCACCAGCTTGGAGAGGCCAAGCTCTTCTTCCATCAACGCCGCAGCAGCGAGGACGCGCGCCTCTGACCCAGGCGGGCCGACGATTTGTAAGCCGACCGGCAGGCCATCCTTGGTGAAGCCCGCCGGCGTTGAAACAGCGGCGCAGCCGGTCAGCGAAATGACAAAGGTAATACCGAGCCAATCGACATAATTGTCGAATTTGTGGCCGTTCACCTCCTCGATATAGCGGATATCGACATCGAAGGGTGGCACGATAACGGTCGGGCAGAGCAACAAATCAAAATCGCCAAAGAACTTCGCCATGCGCCGATAAAGCCTGGTGCGGGCGGTCTCGGCGCTGCCGATTTCTTCAGATTTGAGCGCCATGCCCTTCTCGATATTCCAGATCAATTCAGGTTTGAGAGCTTCGCGCTGGGTGCGCAGAAGGTCAGCCTTCATGGCCGAGAACAAGACGGCGCGGAGCGTTTGGAAGGTATCGACCGCACCTTTGAAGCTCGGGCCGCCATCCTCGACTTTCGCGCCGATCGCCTGAAAGCGCTGGGCGGCTGCGGCACAGATTTCGGCCACTTCACTGTCGATCGGGAACTGTCCCAAGTCCGGGCTGTAGGCAACGCGCAGCGGCGCGTGTTTTTCCTTCTCGCGCACCGCCTTGGCGAAGGGCTCTGCGGGGGCGGCGAGCGAGATCGGATCCTCGACATGGGTGCCGCACATGGCATCAAGGAAGAGCGCCGTATCGAGCGCGTCGCGCGCCATCGGGCCGTCGACGGCCAACAGGTCAAAAGCCAGATCGGCCGGGCCGTGCGCCACCCGGCCAGGGCTCGGCCGGAGGCCGGTGATCGAGCAATAGCTCGCCGGTATGCGCAGGCTGCCGCCGAGATCCGAGCCGGTCGCCATCCACACCTGGCCGGCGGCAAGCGAGACCGCTGCGCCGCCCGACGAACCGCCGCAGCTCTTGTCGGTGTTCCACGGATTGCGCGTTTTGCCGAACACTTCGTTGAAGGTGCTGGCGCCGGCGCCGAATTCCGGCGTGTTGCTCTTGCCCATGACAATCGCGCCGTTGGCTTCGAGGCGCTCAACCATGATATCGGAGCGCGCCGGGACATGATCGGCGTAAAGCGGCGAGCCCCAGGTGGTGCGCACACCCTCGACCGCGACGAGATCCTTGACCGAGATCGGCAGGCCGCCAAGCCACGCCGGATCGTCGCGTTTTTGGCCATCCTTGATGATGCGCTCGGCGTGGGCGCGGGCGCGATCGAGGCAAAGCGTCGGCAGGGCGTTAAGCGCGGGGTCCGTTTCGGCAATGCGCGTTGCCGAGGCTTCGACCAGCTCGAGCGGCGAAATATCGCCTTTGTGTAATAGGGCGACGGCATCCGCCGCGCTCAAGGTGCAGATTTGATTCGCGCTATTATGATCGGCCATTTTCTCATCCTGATTTTCTTGCAGCGATTATCTGATACCATGCGCGCCGCATCCACGTCGCGTGCGCTGTAGAAAATTCAGGGAGAATAAGATGACAGGTCGCGGGCCGTTCTCGGCTGATTACCCTTTTGAGCCCAATTTCATCGAGATCGACGGCTCAAAAATGCATTATGCCGATGTCGGCGAGGGCCCGGTTTTTCTATTTCTGCACGGTAATTCCACCTGGTCCTATATGTGGCGCAACGTGATCCCGCATTTGCAGGCCAAGGGCCGCTGCGTTGCGCCCGATTTGATCGGTTTTGGCAAGTCCGACAAGCCCGATATCAATTATGTCTATTCCGAGCATTACGCTTATATCGACGCCTTCATCAAAGCGCTCGGCCTGAAAGACATCGTCCTGGTGCTGCATGATTGGGGCGGCGGTATCGGCCTCAACTACGCCATGAACAATCAGGACAATATGCGCGGCATCGCCTTCATGGAGACCTTCGTCCGTACATTCGAAAGTTGGGATGACTGGCCGCAGGATTTGGTCGAGGGTTTCAAGAAATTCCGCACCCCCGGCATTAGCTGGGAGCTGATCGTCGAACAGAATGTCTTCATGGAGCAGATCCTGCCCTATGGCATTCACCGCAAATTGTCCGAGGAAGAGATGAATGCTTATCTCGAACCGTTCAAAGAGGTCGCGCACCGCTTGCCGCTCTGGGTCTGGCCGCAGGAACTGCCGATTGCCGGCCAGCCGCATGGCCCGCACCGCATCATTAGCCGCTATGTCGATGAACTAAAAAAATCGCAGATGCCGAAGCTGCTGTTCCACGTGAAGCCCGGCGCTATTGTCCCGCCCGAGACGGTGGAGATGTGCAAGCGCGAGTTTCCTAATTTGGAAGACGTGTTCCTCGGCGAGAGCGGTCACTATGTGGCCGAGGATTTCCCGCATGAGCTCGGCGAGAAGATAGCGGAATGGTCGGAACGGATCGCCTAACCAAGCAGGATATTGCTGATTACGCAAGCGACGGCGTTTGCGTTCTACGCGGCGCGTTCGCCGGCGATTGGTTGGAGGCGCTGCGCACCGGCGTTGAGAAAAATCTTGCCGAGCCTGGCCCCTGGGCCGGCGAACATGGCGACGGGCAGGGTAAGTTTTTCGACGATTATTGTAACTGGGAGCGCATTGCCGAATATCGCGCCTTCGTCCATGAATCGCCCGCCGCCGCCATCGCCGCGGCGGTGATGCAGTCTCCCACCGCGCAGTTCTTTCATGAGCATGTGCTGGTCAAGGAGCCGGGCACGATCAAGCGCACGCCGTGGCATCAGGACGCGCCCTATTATTGCGTCGATGGCGGCCAGACGGTGAGTTTTTGGATTCCGCTCGATCCGGTGCCACTCGACGTCTGCCCGGAATTTCTCGCCGGCTCGCATCTCTGGCAGAAGCTCTACTACCCGCGCCGGTTCACCAACGACACTGATTATGATTATGACGGCGGCGGCTTCGAGACCATCCCGGATATCGATAACGAGCGGGAGAAATATGACATCCGCTCCTGGGCGCTGGCGCCGGGCGATGCGATTCTGTTTCATTTTCGCACCGTACATGGCGCGCCGGCCAATCCCGGGCAGGGCCGGCGGCGCGGCTTTGCGCCGCGTTGGCTTGGCGAGGATGCGCGTTTTGTCGCTCGCCCGGGAAAGACATCGCCACCCTATCCAGGCATCGGCCTCAAGACCGGCGAGCGCATGCGCGAGGATTGGTTTCCGGTTTTATGGCCGCGCCCCGGCGGCGATTAGGCTTGCCTGGCGGGCGCTGCCGGGTAGCATGAAGCGGCATTTCAGGGATGGCGCTGGCGGAAGAAAACTCATGTACGATCTTGTTATTAAGGGCGCTCAGGTTGCCGATGGCCTGGGTAACCCGCTGAAGACGGCCGATGTCGGTGTGGAGGGTGGCCGTATCGCGGAAGTCGGGCGCATTGACGCTGCGGCCAAGCAAAGCATCGATGCCGATGGGCTGGTGCTGGCACCCGGTATTGTCGATGTCCACACCCATTACGATGCGCAACTGACCTGGGATAGCGATGCCACGCCCTCGCCGGCGCTTGGCGTCACCACCGTGGTGGTCGGCAATTGCGGCTTTTCCATCGCGCCCTGCCCGCCGGAGTGCCGCGACCTGATCGCGCGCAATCTGGCGGAAGTGGAAGGCATGTCGCTCACCGCGCTCCGGAGCGGCACCAATTGGGAATTTGAGAGCTTCGATGAATATCTCGGGCTGCTCCGGCAAAAAGGCGTGACGCCCAATGTCGCCGCCTTTATCGGCCATTCGGCGGTGCGCACCATGGTGATGGGCGAGGAGGCTTCCGAGCGCGCCGCGAATGATGATGAGGTCGCGGCAATGCGCGATCTCGTGGTCGGCGGCATGGATGCCGGCGCCATCGGTTTTTCGACCTCGACATCGATCAATCATCACGGCGATGGCGGCGTGCCGATGCCGTCGCGTCTCGCTGAAGAGAGCGAATTACGCAGCCTGGTGAGCGTTCTCGGCGAGAAGGGCCGCGGCGTCTTTCAGCTCACCGTCGGGCCCTCGATGACCTCCGAAGTGATGGAATCGATTGCCGCCGATAATGGCTGCCCGGTGTTTCAAACCGCCGCGCTGCACAATGCGGCCTATCCCGAACGGGCCAACAAAATGGTGAGCGATTCCGCCGCCGCGCAGACACGTGGCAACGGTCTCTGGGCGCAGGTTTCGTGTCAAAGCCTGAGCATGGATTTCGCCCTGACCGCCGCCTTTCCGCTGCAAAGCCTGGATTCCTGGCGCCCGCTGATCGATGCCGACAATGAAAGTTTCGAGCGGCAAATTCGCGATGCCGAATTTCGCAAGCGGTTCCGCCATGATCTCGACGCGCCGCAGAAGGGCAAATTGTTCTATGGCGATTGGTCAAAGGTAGAGGTCGCCATGACGGCGCGGGCGGAAAACCGCGAATTGGAAGGCATGAGTATCGACAAGCTGGCCGAGCGCCAGGGCAAGGATCCGATCGATGCGTTTTTCGATCTCTCGGCGGAGGAGGGTTTGGGGACGGTTTATACGGCGGGCCTGATGAATTCCGACGAGGATGAGGTCGAGAAACTGATGCGCCAGCCGGGTAGCCTGATCAGCCTTTCCGATGGTGGCGCGCATTTGCGCTATCTCTGCGATGCCGGTTACGGCCTGCATCTGCTCGGCCATTGGGTACGCGAGCGCGGCTCGTTCGATTTGCCCGATGCCATTCGCCGCCTCACCAGCCTGCCCGCCGATCTCTACAAAATAGCGGATCGCGGCCGTATCGCGCCAGGCGCGCATGCCGATTTACTGCTGTTTGATGCCGCCACCGTGGCGCGCGGCCCGCTCCGCCGGGCCTTTGACCTGCCCGGCGGCGAAAGTCGCCTGATGCGCGACCCGGTTGGCGTGCATGGCGTTTGGGTGAACGGTGAGCATGTATTCGACGGCGCGGACTATGTCGCAGTGGCAAAGCCCGGTGTGGTGATCGACCGCTTCGCACCATAAGCCACCATGGATACGCTGCTAACGGCGATTGTTCCGGCATTTTCCCTGATCGCTATCGGCTATGGCGCGGCGCGTCTCAATATTCTCGGGCCGGCGATTTTTGAGGCGCTCAATAAATTCGTCTATTACCTGGCCATGCCGGCGCTCCTGATCGGCAGCCTCGCTGCGGTGCCGGCGGGCGAGATTATCAATTGGAATTTCATCGCTGCCTTTACCGTCGGCATCATTGTCACCTGGCTGGTGGTCGGCCTCGCCGGGCGGGCGCTGTTTGGCGATGGTCTGGCGGATGGCGCCATGCGCGGCGTCATCGCGAGCTACGGTAATAACGGTTATCTCGGCATCCCGCTCGCCGCCGCCGCCTTTGGCGAGGCGGCAATCGTTCCGGCCAGCCTTAGCGTGTTGGTCAATTCAGTGGTGATCATGACCGGCGCTGTGCTGATATTGGAGTTCAGCCGCGCGCGGGCGACCGGCGGCGTGCTCGGCAGTACCGGCAAAGCGCTTGTGTCCAATCCGCTGCTGTGGGCGGTGGTGATCGGGCTGGTGTTGTCGGCGACGGGCGCGGTCATGCCGCTATCGATCGAGCGAATTTTTGCCCTTCTTGGCCAGGCGGCGGCGCCCTCGGCGCTGGTTGCCATCGGCCTCTTTCTCTCCGGCCGCCCGGTGGCAAAACTGCTTGCCTCCGCCAGTCTCACCAGCGTGGCGAAACTGGCCCTGTTTCCGCTCATCGTTTGGCTGTTAACGCTTTACGTTTTCCCGCTCGAGCCACTGTGGGCAACGGTTGCGGTGTTGATGGCCGGCATGCCGGTCGGCGCCAATGCGTTTGTTATTGCCGGGCATTACGGCCTCCGGTTGGGCGATGCCTCGGCGGCAATCGTCGTGACGACGGCAATCTCTCTTGTGAGCCTGTCTCTTATGCTTATCCTGATGTCAAACGGCTGATCAAAAAATACCGGGAGATACGATATGACGGACGACAAGGGGTTCACACACCCTTATGTGCCAAACGCGGCGCCCGAGGCGCGGCGCTACCTGCTCAAGGCAATTGGCGTGGAGAGCGCCGATGATCTTTACGCCTCCGTGCCGCAAGAACTTCAGGTCCAGGGCCTGTTGAACTTGCCTGAGCCGATGCCGTCCGAGCATGATTTGCGCAAGCATGTCGAAGCCATTATCGGGCAGAATGAATCGTGCCGCGATCACCTCAATTTTTGCGGCGCCGGCTGTTGGCAGCATTATGTTCCCGCACTATGCGACGAGATCACCGGGCGCGGCGAATTCCTGACCGCCTATGGCGGCGGCACCTATTCCGACCATGGCAAAAACCAGGCGATTTTCGAATTCCAAAGCCTGATCGGCGAACTGGTCGGCATGGAAGTGGTCGGCTCGCCGGCCTACGACATGGGGGCTGCGGTCAATAGTGCCGTCACCATGGCGTGCCGCATAACCGGCCGGCGCGGTGTACTTCTGTCAGGTGGAATCAGTGCCGACCGGCACTCGCAAATTCGCGGCTTTACCAAGCCGGTCGCCGATCTGACATCGATTGGTATCGACCCGGTTACCGGGCTGATGAATTTGGACGATCTCAAGGCCAAACTCACACCCGAAATTGGCGCGGTTTATTTCGAGAACCCGTCCTATCTCGGCCTGATCGAAAGCCGCGGCGAGGAGATTGCCGAGATCGTGCATGCCGCCGGCGCCATGCTGGTGGTCGGTGTCGATCCGCTCAGCCTCGGCGTGCTCGCCGCTCCCGCCGATTATGGCGCCGATATCGTCTGCGGCGATATCCAACCGCTCGGCATCCATATGTATGGCGGCGGCGGTTGCGCCGGCTTCATCGCCAGCCGCGATGAAGAACGCTTCGTCAGCGAATTTCCGATGATCCTGATGAGCATTGCACCGGGTGCGGAGGAGGGCGATATCGGCTTTGCCTGGTCGACCATGCAACGCACCTCCTATGACAAGCGCCATGATTCGGAGGATTATGCCGGCACCACGCAGTGGCTGTGGGGCATCGGTGCGGCGGTCTATCTCTCGCTGATGGGGCCGCAAGGCATGGACGAGCTTGGCCGCGGCATTATGCAGCGCGCGCGTTACGCGGCGCTGCGCATCAACGAACTCGACGGCGTCAAGGTAACCCATCTCGACGGCGCGTTCTTCAAGGAATTCTCCGTTGATTTTAACGGCTGCGGAAAGAGCGTGGCCGAGATCAACGCCGCATTGCTTGAGCGCGACATATTCGGCGGCAAGGATCTCAGCGCTGAATTCCCGCTATTGGGCCAATCGGCGCTTTATTGCGTCACCGAAATACACGGCAAAAAGGAAATCGACAGACTGGTCGATACGCTGCGGGAGGTGTTGTCATGAGTGGCGCCAAGAGCAATTTTCAGGCCGCACGCTGGAACGAAGATTTGATCATGGAGCTGAGCGAGAAAGGCCAGCGCGGCATCATGCCGCCGGCGATTGACGCGGATATCGCGGCCGCGGTTGGCGATGTGGTGGCAAGCCTGCCGAAGAGTGTGCGCCGCACCGCGCCGCCTGACTTACCCGAGGTACCGCAGCATCGCGTGCTCAGGCATTTCATGCGTCTCTCGCAAATGTCGATGGGCTTCGATGTGACCACCGACATGATGGGCACTTGCACGATGAAATATAGCCCGAAGGCGCACGAGCATATTGCGCGCGGCGCCAAGCTGGCCGATCTGCATCCGTTGCAGGATATCGCCAGCCTGCAGGGCCTGTTGGAGCTGATGTACCGCTTCAACCGCATCATGTGTGCAATCTCCGGCATGGATGAATTTACCTTCCAGCCGGCGAGCGGCGCCCAGGGCATTTACACCAACGCCTGCCTGATCCGTGCCTATCACGAATCGCGCGGCGAGCTGGAGCAGCGCAACGAGATCATCACCACCTCCTTTTCCCATCCCGCCGATGCCGCGACGCCGGCAGTGGCGGGCTTCAAGGTGATTACCCTGATGCCGGGTGAGATGGGATTTGCCGGGGTCGATGCGCTGAAGGCGGCGATATCGGATCGCACCGCCGGACTGATGCTGACCAATCCTGAGGATACCGGGCAATATAATCCGAATATCCGCCAATTCGTCGATCTGGTGCATGAGGCGGGCGGGCTCTGTGCCTATGATCAGGCCAATGGCAATCCGTTGCTCGGCAAGGTGCGGGCC
>JABIXB010000290.1 GCA_018666805.1 Rhodospirillaceae bacterium
AAGGGTTGCGGCGCGGTATTCACCTTCGGCCTCAAGGGCGGTCACGATGCCGGCGTCAAAGTCGTCGATCAGGTCAATATGTTTTCCCATTTGGCCAATATCGGCGATACGCGCAGCCTGATCCTTCACCCGGCATCGACCACCCACCGCCAGCTCACCGAAGAGCAGCAAAAGGGCGCCGGCGCGGGACCCGATGTGGTCCGCCTCTCGGTCGGTATCGAGACGGTCGACGATATCATCGCCGATCTCGATCAGGCGTTGGCCTCGCTCTAGACGCTGCCCTCAAGGTCGCGGCCAAAACATATAGCGGCGTCAACCGTGACGCCGCTATAGGCGGCGATCGGGGCAAATTTCAGGTCACCGTAAAGCGCCTGCGCGGCGTGCCATTCCGGCAGGGTGTGCAGGAGCATGCGTTCATAGCCGAGCGCCGATGCTTCCTGCATGGCGCGCTCAACTAAAGACCGGGCAATGCCGAGGCGGCGGTAATTCGGGCGCACAAACAGACGGGCCATTTCGGCCTCTCCCGTATCGAGGCGGGAAAAGGCAACCCCGCCGGCAATCGATTCGCCGCTCATGGCGAGGAAATAACCGCTATCCGGCCGGTCATAGGGCGCCGGCAGCCCTTCGAGGGCGGCTTCGACTTCTTCCTTACAAGCACTCCGGTCGATGGTCTCGATATATTCCTGAATCAGCGCCGCAATATCGGCGCTATCGTCCGAAAACCGAGCGTGACGAATGGTTAATTGATTCATGCCCCTGACCTATCGATGTATGTTTGGCCCATTATTTCACCGATTGGCGTAAATCACCTAAGAAAATAGCGGATGTCGTCTTCATCAGAAGAGGGTAGATTCGCGGCTGAACTTGTAAGAATCCCCCGCTTTCGCTACAAGAGTCGGGGGAATAACCACGGACTGAGGCCACTCGATGCAGGTAATTTTAGCGGAACCAAGGGGTTTTTGCGCTGGCGTCGAGCGTGCCATCGAAATTGTTGAGCGCGCCATCGAAGTCTATGGCCCGCCGGTCTATGTGCGCCATGAAATTGTTCATAACAAGCGTGTCGTTGCCGAGCTTGCCGAAAAGGGCGCCATCTTTGTCGATGAAGTGAGCGAAGTGCCGGAAGGCGCGGTGACGATTTTCAGCGCGCACGGCGTTTCCGAGGATGTCGAACGCCAAGCGCGTGAACGCGGCCTGCCGGTGATCGATGCGACCTGCCCGCTGGTCGCGAAAGTGCATATTGAGGCGCAGCGTTACGAAACCGACGGTGACGAGGTGATCCTGATCGGCCATGAGGGACATCCGGAAGTCGAGGGCACCAGCGGCCGGCTGAAAAAAGGGCCGCAAATTGTCGCCACGGCGGAAGATGTGCAATCGGTCAGTGTGAGCAATCCCGATATGGTCGCCTATGTGACCCAGACGACGCTCAGTGTTGACGATACGCGCGAAGTTATCGAGGCGCTGAAAGACCGTTTCCCGAAAATCTCCGGCCCCGACGTCAAAGATATCTGCTACGCCACACAAAACCGGCAAGCGGCGGTGCGCGCCCTGGCGGAGGACGTGCAGCTGATTCTGGTGGTTGGTGCACGCAACAGCTCGAACTCAAACCGGCTGCGCGAAATCGGCGAGGAAATGGGCGTGCCAACCTATTTGATCGAGGATGCCACGGATCTCAACCATGGTTGGTTCGAAGGGGTTGAGCGCGTCGGTGTCACGGCGGGCGCCTCCTCACCCGAGCAGCTGGTGCGCGAGTTGTTCGCCAAATTGCGCGAGTTTTCTACCGTGGAATTGAAATTCCAAAACGGCATCAAGGAGCGCGTGCGCTTTAAACTGCCTGAGGAGCTGGTGCGGTCAGGCGAGGATGGCCGCACACCAGGGCGCGACCAGATTACCGCGCCCTGATGGTTGCAATGAATTGACGAGCCGAAAGGTCGCTTGAAAACATGTCCGTACCCTTAATTCAGCAGATCCGCGTTGGCGCCTATGTTTTGTCCAAACGCCTCACGCGGACCAAGCGTTACCCGTTGGTGCTCATGCTGGAGCCCCTCTTCCGCTGCAATCTCGCTTGCCCGGGCTGCGGCAAGATCGATTATCCGGCGACGATCCTGGACCAGCGCCTGAGTGTCGAGGATTGCCTCGCCGCGGTCGATGAGTGTGGCGCCCCGGTGGTTTCCATTCCCGGCGGCGAGCCGCTCATTCATCCGGAGATGAAAGAGATCGTCGAAGGCATCGTTGCACGCAAGAAGTTCGTCTATCTCTGCACCAACGCCTTACTGCTCAGCAAAAAGCTCGAGCAATATACGCCAAGCCCCTATTTGACCTTCTCAATTCATCTCGATGGCCTGGAAGAGGCGCATGACAAGGCGGTCGATCAAAAGGGCACCTTCAAACGCGCCGTCGCCGCGATCAAGCAAGCCCAGGCGCTGGGCTTCCGCGTCAACGTCAACTCCACCCTCTTCGATGGCCAGGCGCCGGAGGAAGTGGCGGACTTTTTCGACTTTGTTACCGATGAACTGAAAATCGACGCAATCACAACCTCGGCCGGCTATTCCTATGAACGGGCGCCTGATCAGGATCATTTTCTCAACCGCGCCAAAACCAAGGCGCTGTTCCGCGATGTCTTCCGCCGCGGCAAAAACAAGAAATGGCGCTTCAGCCAATCGAGCCTGTTTCTCAATTTCCTCGCCGGTAACGAAACCTATGAATGCATGCCGTGGGGCAACCCAACGCGCAATATTTTCGGCTGGCAGAAGCCCTGCTATCTCTTGGGCGAGGGCTTCACCAAAACCTTCCGCGAGCTGATGGAAGATACCGAATGGGATAATTACGGCACCGGAAAATATGACAAGTGCGCCGACTGCATGGTGCATTGCGGCTATGAGGCGACGGCCGTGGAGGATACCCTGTCGCACCCGCTGAAGGCGCTCTGGGTGAATTTACGCGGTGTCCGAACGGAAGGCGACATGGCGCCTGAAATCGACCTTACAAACGCGCGGCCGGCGGAATATCTCTTCGAATCACATGTCGAGACCATGCTCGCCGATATCGAGGGCGGCGATAACCCGTCCTCACCGGGTGGTGCTAAAAAGCGGCGCGCCGCGGAGAGCCACGCGGCGTAACGCGGCAAAGGCAATCCGCGCGTCACGTGCCAGCGCCAACAATTCGAACACTTCCCACGGCCGAAGCGACAGGCTGAACAATACCCGGCCAGGAGATGTGCGCCCGCTCGCTGTGATAGCGGCAAGAGCGGATTGTGGGATGAAGCGGTTCGACGCATCCGATACCACCCGCAGCACCAGGAATGGAACGCCCGCCGCCAACGCCGCTTCGGCCACGGCGTGGCTCTCCATATCGCACGCCAAGCCCTTCGTTTCACCATAGAGGCGCTGTTTTTCACCGCGCGTGGCAACAACCCGGTCGACACCGACAATTGCGCCTTGGCGGGTCTCATCACCGAGCGCCGCGCTCAACTGCGCGCGCAATTCAGGGTCGGTTTCAAATTGCGATGAACGCGATAAAACACGATCGGCGAGAATTACCGAACCCGGACCAAGACGTGGATCCAGCCCGCCGGCGAGGCCAATGCTGATAAGAGATTGAGCGCCGCAAGCAATCAATTCACGTGAAATTTCCGCCGCACGCTGGGAGCGGGCGCCGGAGAGCGCTATGGGATTGTCGATGCCGGCGGCGCGGAGGCAATTGGCCTCATTTTCCATGCCGCAGACAAAGGCCGTGTTTTGCAAGCCATGAGACGCCGGCATGAGTGGCGGGCTCCTACATTCCGTAGCGCGTTTGCGGGTCGTTCTGTTCTTTCAGGGAACGATAGCGGGCCAACGCCCAGAGCGGAAAATAGGCGCTGTAGCCGTGATAGCGGAGGTAAAAGACGCGCGGAAACCCAACCGCCGTATATTCCGTCTCGTCCCATTTCGGGCCGGTGCGTTCACTGCCCAGAAGAAAATTGATGCCGCGTTTAACCGCATCGGAGTTAACCTCGCCCGCCGCCATCAGGGCCAGTACGGCCCACGCGGTTTGCGACGGTGTACTCACTTTGGCGAAGGATTTTTCCGTGCGTTCGGGGTAATAGCTATCGCCCGTCTCGCCCCAGCCGCCATCGTCGCACTGCTTCGATTCAAGCCAGGCGACAGCCTTGCGCACGGGCGCTGAATCAGATGCCACATCCGAGACGACGAGTGCGCAGAGGGCCGACCAAGTGCCGTAGACATAATTGGTTCCCCAACGGCCGAACCATGAGCCATTTTCTTCCTGCTCGCTGAGGAGATATTCAATACCCTTTTGCATGACCGGGTGATCGGGCGCGTGGCCGAGCTGGGCGAGGAAACCGACGCAACGCGCACTGACATCAACCGTTGGCGGATCGAGCAGTGCGCCATGATCGGCGAAGGGAATGTGGTTGAGATAATATTTATCGTTCTCGGCGTCGAACGAGCCCCAGCCGCCATTCGAACTTTGCATCGCCTCGATCCATTCGGCCGCAAGGCGCACCGGCTCGGCGTATTTTTCCGCATCCGCCCGGTGCAGCGCCATGGCAACGACCGCCGTATCGTCAACATCGGGATAGTGGTCATTATTATACTGAAACGCCCAGCCGCCGGGTGGAACATCGGGCCGGGCATCGGCCCAGTCGCCGGCCACATCGGTGATTTGACGCTCGACCATCCAGGCGTTGGTCGCCTGCATTCCCTCGCCGTCCGCTGCTTCCCCCGCTTCCATCATGGCCAGCGCGGCGAGGCCGGTATCCCAAATCGGCGACATGCAGGGCTGGCAATATTGGCTGTCGCCAGCCGGCTCGGTCAGCAGTAGGTCGAGCGAGCGCCGCACGGTTTGGCGGACTTCGTGCTCGCGCGAATATCCGAGACTATCGAGGACCATCAGCAGATTGGCCATCGGCGGAAAGATCGCGCCCAACCCGTCTTCGCCATTGAGGCGGGTCATGCACCAGGCAAGCGCCACATCGATACCGCGCCGCCGCAACCCCATCGGCATGACGGCCTCATAGCCTTTCAGCAACCGGTCAATGCCGAGAAACATCTTTCCCATGCGTGATTGAACCTGAAAATAACGCCGCTCTTCCTCCGCCGGCGTCACGAACAGCTCGCGGATATGGACGCCGCGCGGGTTCTTGGCGCGCGGGCGGAGCGTCATCAGGATCAGAAGCGGCACCAGCGTGGTGCGCGACCAATAGGAAATTTTGCTAAGATGAAAGGGAAACCAACGCGGCAGATACATAATCTCGACCGGCATCGACGGCACTGCGCGCCACGGCACCGCGCCAAACAAGGCGAGCGAGGTGCGGGTGAAAACATTGCTTCGTGCCGCTCCGCCATGGGCAATAACGGCGTCGCGCGCATTTTTCATATGCGCGGCATTCGGGTCGTCGCCAACCAGCTTCAAGGCCAAATAGGCCTTCACCGTGCAGCTCATATCGAATTCGCCACCATGAAACAGCGGCCAGCCGCCATGCGCCTCCTGACGCGAGCGGATATAATTGGCGAGGCGCGCCTCGACGGTATCGTCAATTTCATCGAGAAAGTGGTTGAGCAGAATATATTCGGAGGGAATGGTCGCATCGGCTTCGAGTTCGAACAGCCAATGACCATCGCCGCGCCGCGCCGCGCGCAATTCGCCGGCGGCATCCTCAATCACCTTATTCAACGTGTCGTCTGGGACAAAATCACCGGCTGGCTGCGCAGCCACGCCTTCGGCGGATTGCAGCGGATAAGAAATGTGGTTCACGATTCAGCCAAGGCACAAGCCGCCCGTAACTCAGGCCCTCAAATCGGCCATGGCCGAGTTGCTGCCGAGTGTTGCCAAGGCGGTGTTGACGATATCCGAGACAGTGAGGCCGGCATCCTCATACATGCCTTGCGGCGAGCCATGCGCGATGAAGCGGTCCGGCAGGGTTAGCGGGCGGATCTTGAGGCCACCATCGAGCAGGCCTTCCTTGGCCAGGAATTGCAGCACATGTGCGGCAAACCCGCCGACCGCGCCTTCCTCAATGGTGATCATCACTTCATGTTCAGCGGCGAGACGGCGGATCAAATCTTCATCGAGCGGCTTGGCGAAGCGGGCATCGGCGACGGTGCAGGAAAGGCCATGCGTCTGCAATTCATCGGCCGCATTCAGGCTCTCCTGCAGATGCGCGCCGAGCGACAGGATGGCGATCGAGGTGCCTTCGCGCAGAATTCGGCCCTTGCCGACTTCAAGCGGCTCGGGCACGGCGGGAATATCAAGGCCGAGCCCCTCGCCGCGCGGATAACGGAAAGCCGAGGGCCGATCGTCGAGACAGACGGCCGTGCGCACCATGCGCGTCAATTCCACCTCGTCCGCCGCGGCCATGACGACAAAGCCCGGCAAGGTAGCAAGATAGGTGATGTCGTAACTGCCGGCATGGGTCGGCCCATCGGCGCCGACCAACCCGGCGCGGTCGATGGCAAAGCGCACCGGCAATGATTGGATCGCCACATCGTGCACGATCTGGTCATAGGCGCGTTGCAGGAAGGTCGAATAAATCGCGGCAAACGGCTTCAGCCCCTCGCTTGCCATGCCGGCGGCAAAAGTCACCGCATGCTGTTCGGCAATGCCAACATCGAAGGCGCGATCGGGAAAGGCTTCGGCGAATTTATCGATGCCGGTGCCGCTCGGCATGGCGGCGGTGATGGCAACGATATCCTTATCGCGCTCCGCCTCCTTGATCAGGGCGTTAGCGAAAACGCTGGTATAGCTCGGCGCTTTCGATTCACCTTTCTTCTGCTCGCCGGTGACGACGTTGAACTTTGCCACACCGTGATATTTATCGCTCGAGGTCTCGGCCGGCTCGTAGCCCTTGCCTTTCTGCGTCACCACATGAATCAGCACCGGACCCGGCGTTTCATCGTCCTTGACGTTTTTAAGGATCGGAATCAGATGATCGACATTATGGCCGTCCACCGGGCCGACATAGAAAAAGCCCAGCTCCTCGAACAGCGTGCCGCCGGTCACCATGCCGCGGCCATATTCTTCAGCCTTGCGCGCCGCCTCGCCGACCGGGCGCGGCAGTTTTTGCGAGAAGTGCTTGGCGATCTCGCGCAAGCTGCGATAGGAGTGGCTCGACAGCAGGCGCGAGAGATAGGCATTGAGCGCGCCAACCGCCGGTGCGATCGACATTTTATTGTCGTTCAGGATGACAATCAGGCGGGCATCCATCGAGCCGGCATTGTTCATCGCTTCATAGGCCATGCCACCGGTCATGGCGCCATCGCCGATAATCGAGATCACATTGCGCTTCGTGCCCTGTAATTCGCGCGCCACCGCCATGCCAAGGCCGGCGGAAATGGAGGTCGAGGAATGCGCCGTACCGAACGGGTCATATTCACTCTCACTGCGCTTGGTAAAGCCATAGAGGCCACCCGCCTGGCGCAGGGTGCGTATCTTGTCGCGCCGGCCGGTCAGAATTTTATGCGGATAGGCCTGATGGCCGACATCCCAAATAAGGCGGTCATGCGGCGTGTTGAAGACATAATGGAGTGCCACGGTAAGCTCAACCACGCCAAGGCCCGCGCCAAGATGACCGCCGGTTTCGGAAACCGCATCAATCGTCTCGTCGCGCAGCTCATGGCAAAGCTGCTTCATTTCCTTCGTCGACAGTTCCCGTAGGTCCTGCGGCGTGTGCACCCGATCCAACAATGGTGTGTCTGGCATGCTTATGCACCCCCTCATATTGGCGCGGTATATCTCGTCTTGTTACTTATTCCGCGAATCCGCGTAGGCGATAAATTACACCAACTTTTTAGGCGAGCCAAAGCCTTTTGCTTAATTTCTGTGGACATACTTGTGGTTAACTTGTTGAAATAGCTCTAAAGACGATAAATGTATCGGAGGCCAAACGTATCCAGACCCTCATTATTCTCGTCAATGCTGGCATTGGAAATATGGTCCAAATGTAGGGAAATTCCGTGGTGATCGCCGTAGCGATAGCCCAGTTCCACCGATTCACGGAATAGCACGGGCAGGCCCAACTCTTTGCGGTCCAGCTTTTCGGTGTCGGTTTCGCCGTCATGCAGGGACAAACTCAGGCTGCCACCGCCAAAAAAGCCCCAACCAAGGTCATACATCCAAGTCCCGCCCATAAAGACCTGGTTGGTATTGCCGTCGGTATTGTAATGGACGCCGATATGCGGCTCGGGTGACAGGATAAAATCCCATAACCAGCCGCCAAACGGCGTAAAGCGAATTTCAGCATTCAAATCCGCGCCTGATTCCTTGCGATGGCCAAACGCCCCGACATCATGCCCGCCGAAGCCGAGAATCACGGCTGTCACGCCAAAATCCCGGTCTCTTACCGGTGACTTCATAGCGGCAGACTGTTCTACCCTTGCCGCCGTCGCTGTCTCTGTTGCCGCCGCGCGCACCAATCGCGGACGGTTCGGCGCGGCGTTGGCCTCGCTCCAGGCGAGGTTCTTGTAGCCCGGAAATGCCGCCGTGACCTTTTCGGCAATGTATATGCGGTGGCGCGGCGATGCCGACATGGCGGTGCGGAGAATCGTCCTGGCATCGCGCGGATAGCTCGCAATCGCCGATACGGTCTGGGCGCTCAGCCGTGTGGCGACAGCGCGGCGCTCAAACTCAGGCGTCGAGGCACGCGCCTCCGCCCGGTGCGCCACCTCGCCCGCCTCGGCAATCGCCAACAGAATGTGCTGCGGAATGCTGCCTTCCTGTGCCACCGCGCCGCCATTCAAGGCCGCGCCGAGCCACAACAGCCCCGCCGCAATCACCACCCGACAAAAAATTGCCATATTAACTCCGCCTTCCGACTCTACTTCCACACCAGCATTAGTGTTTCGCCGCCCAACACGCAATGCAATGCTATTGTCGAGCGCTAGGACGGAGGCTCAGGCACAAAATGGAATTTTCCCTTCTCTACATCACCACACCGGGCGAAGCCGAGGCCAAGGAGATTGCCCGTGCCCTGCTTGACGAGCGGCTGATCGCCTCGGCCAATATTATTCGCGGCGCTCTGTCGCTCTATCGTTGGCAGGGCAAGCTCGAGGAAACCGAAGAGTGCGTTTTAATCGGCAAAACCCGCGCGGCGTTGGCGGATAAAGCGGTGCGGCGGGCCGAACGCTTACATTCCTATGAATGTCCCGGCATTCTCGTTCTGCCGGTGCAAATTGGCAGCCAGACTTATCTCGATTGGCTCGCGGCGGAAACGGCGGATTTGAAATAATTATTGGCGCTGAACCAGGCGACCGCGTCGCTCAGCGCCGCTTCGGCGGAGCGTGAGGAGAAACCCAGTTCCCGCTTGGCCTTCTCGGACGAAAAGAACATGTATTTGCGCGCCATGCGTAACGAATCCACTGTGAGGCGGGGTTCCATGCCGCTCAGCCGCGCCCAGCCCTCGACGCCGTAGGCAAACGGCACCAGCAGGCGGTTGGGCAGCCGCACGCCCGGCGCCGGGCGGCCGGTGATGCGGCCAAGGGCGAGTAGAATCTCTCGTAATGTCAGGTCTTCGCCGCCCAATATGTAGCGCTCGCCGATTTTGCCGCGCTCATACGCCAGCAGATGGCCGCGCGCGCAATCGTCGACATGCACCAGATTAAGGCCGGTATCGACATAGGCCGGCATGCGGCCATTGACGAAATCGACAATAATGCGCCCGGTCGGCGTCGGCTTGATATCGCGCGCGCCGATCGGCGTCGATGGATTGACGATCACCGCCGGCAGGCCGTCCTTGACGACCATGCCGCGCACCACCTCTTCGGCGAGATATTTCGAGCGTTTGTAATGGCCGGTCATGTCTTCAAGGCTGACCGGCACGTCTTCATCGGCCGGCGTGCCGTCTTTATGCAGGCCGAGAACGGCGACGCTCGATGTATAGACGATGCGCCCTACCCCCGCCTCACCGGCGGCGCGCATCAGATTGCGCGTGCCCTCGACATTGATGTCGTAGATTTCCTTGGGCTTTGGAATCCACAGGCGGTAATCCGCCGCGACATGATAAAGCGCATCGCAGCCCTTCGCCGCCGCCTTGAGAGAAGCCATATCGGTGAGGTCGCCAGTGACGCGCTCAATGTCGAGGCCATCGATATTCTTCGTGTCGCTGCCGGCTCGAACGAGCGCGCGCAATTGCTGGCCCTCTGCCAACAAAAGGCGCACGACAGCGGAGCCGAGAAAGCCGGTGGCGCCGGTGATCAGCGTGGTCATTTCGCCGCTTGAAATATTTCGCGCCGGTAGCGCACCAACGCCCACAGGCCAAACAGCGGCGCGCCGATGGTGGCGGCAATCAGAATCGGGATCAGGCCGCCGCCCCAGATTGCCGGACCGATCAGATACATCACGTCTTCGGTCTCGAAACCGGCAAAGCGCGGCAGGCCGGCTTGCTTCTGCCCCATGCGGTTTTCGAGATATTGAAACAGCGTGAACAGGCCGGCGACCGAAATGCCCGAGACAAGCCCCATCAGCCACGCCGCTTCGCCGAGCCAGCTATCCATCAGGCCGATGCCAATCGAGAAAAACAACAGGATGTGCACGGCAATATCGGAAAAGAGATCGTAGAGGTGGCCGAAACGGCTGGTTTTGCCGCTGAGCCGCGCCAATTCGCCGTCCATATGATCGACGAAATTCGACAGCGCAAACAGACCCGCTCCCCAATGGATCAGCGGCACCTCGCCATATGCCAGCAGCGCGCAAGCGCCGAGGCCGAGCAGCAGGCGCAAGGTCGTTAGATGATTGGGCGTGACGCGGGTGCGCACCAGCGGGCGCACGAGAAAACGCGCGATGCGCTGATCCCACGGCCCCTTGCGCGGCGGCGAATCCTGTTTTTCCAAAATTGGCGTTTGCTCTGTCATGCGATCGCAGTGAAGTGTAAGTTTCGCGCCATGATTATCCGCGACGATCAAAGAGTTGCAAGATGCGGGCGGTGATATTTGCCGCCGGCCTGGGCAGCCGGCTTGGCGCAGCTTCGGAACAATCACCGAAAATCCTGCTCAGCTTCGGCGGCCGCAGCCTGCTCGAGCGCCATTTAACCCAGCTCGCCGCCGTCGGCGTGAGCGAAATTACCTTGGGCGTCGGCTACGGCGCAGATCAAATTGAGGCTGAACTTAAGCGCATCGGCGCGCCCAAGGTGACGCTGGTGCACAATCCGCATTACCGCGAGGGCAGCGTGGTCACGCTCTGGACGTTGCGCGCGGCCTTCACCGGCGGCGGCGATATATTGGCGATGGATGGCGATGTGCTTTACGACCGGCGCATGCTCGAGCGGCTAATGGCGAGCCGGCACAGCAATGCCTTTCTGCTCGACCGCGAGGTCGAACCCGGTGAAGAACCGATGAAATTGGCAATCCGGGACGGCCAACCGGTCGATTTCCGCAAGACCCTGGAGCGCGAATGTGAGTTTTACGGCGAATCGGTCGGTTTCTTCCGCTTCGATGAAAGCGCTGCGGCGGAGCTTGTCACCGCCGCCGAAGCCATCATCGCCGCGGACCGGCGCGGCGATTATATGGAGGAAGCCATCCGCGATGTGCTGCTCGCCTCACCGCCGGGCCGCTTCGGCTTTGAGGATGTCACCGGATTGCCATGGATTGAGATCGATTTTGCCGAGGACATGGCGCGCGCCACCGATGAAATTCTGCCCCGCCTCGTGGCAGAAGACCGCTAAGCCTAGAATGTGCGCAACAGCGCCGAGAGAACCATCGAGAGTTTTTTGAATTTGCCGAATTTAATGCGCGGCCCATCGACGCGGAAGCCGGTCGCCTCAATGCGGTCGAGATAGGGCTCGTAAACGCCGCGCATCAGCAGCGCCGGGCGCATATTGCGCCGCTCCGATGACGGCATGGCGCGCGATGCTTCGGTGAAGCGCTCGCGCGCCATCGCGCCGATCTCGGCACAGACTTTTTCCACCCCGGGCGCTTTGACGATGTCTTGCGGCGATACTTGCGCAAGCCCGTGTTTCGCCAACAATTCGGCGGGTAAATAAATCCGCCCGCGCTCGGCATCCTCGGCGATATCGCGCAGGATGTTGGTGAGCTGGAAGGCATGGCCGAGATGCAGCGCAAAGGTCGGAATGGCGGCTGAGCGGTAGCCGAAAATCTCGACCGAGAGCAGGCCGACGCAGCAGGCGACGCAATAGCAATAGCGCTCCAACTCATCCAGGCTGGGCCGCAGCATGGCGCCCGAGCGGTCCATCTCAAAGCCTTCGAGGATATCCTTGAAATGGTCCTTCTTGAGGCCGAATTCATTGATCGGCCCAACCAGGGCGTGGCTGACAGGGTGGCTCGGGCGGCCGTCAAACAGCGCATCGATCTCCTCTCCCCAGGCCTTGATCAACGCGCTGGAAAGAGCATCGTCCTCAATCTCATCGGCAACATCGTCGGTTTCGCGGCAAAAGGCGTAGAGCGCCAGCATGGCCTCGCGGCGTGGCCGCGGCAGCAGCATCATCGGCAGGAAAAACGACGAGCCCGAGGCACGCGTTACCTGGGCGACATATTGCTTCGGATCGTCGGTCTCGGGGATCGGCAGGCCGTCAAAATCGATCGGCAGACCTCCAGCCGGCGCCATATTCACCACGCGCCGAGAACGCCACGCAGGCCGCACACCAGCCAGCCGGCCTTGCTCACCTTGACCCGCTCAGCCACCGGGTCTTGCCGGCGGAGACGCGCCGCCAGAGCCCAGGCGAGCTTGAGAATAAAGGCGCTTTCGAGCCGTAAGCCGCGCCGCCTGACAGAACGCGGCATGCTTTCGGCGCGGCGCAGCAATGCTTCGGTCTCATCGAGGCAACGGTCAAGCACCTGGCGCACCGCCGGTGTCGCCCGATCGAGCGCTAAATCCTCAACCCTTCCACCCGCCTCCACCAGCCACGGTTCGGGCAGATAGACGCGGTCGAGCGCGAGATAATCCTTTTTGCAATCCTGCATATGGTTGAGCATTTGCAACGCGCAGCACAGTGCGTCCGAACCTTCGATATCGGAATCTGTCTCACCGTGAATATCCATCATCACCCGGCCGACGGAAGCAGCCGAGCGCATGCAATAATCGATCACATCGTCCCAATCGCGATAACGCGTCTTGGTCGCATCCTGAATAAAGGCGGAGAGCAGGTCGCGGCCATTGGCCGGCGTATTGCCGCTGTCGATCAGGCTATGGTGATAAGCGAGCGCCCAGCCCGGCAACTCCGCTTCATCAATGGCGAGCGCACGTTGCACCGCCTCAAGCCGCGCCACCTTCTCCTGCGCCGCGATCTCGGGCGCGTCTGCAATATCATCAGCTTGGCGCGCGAAAACATAGAAAGCGTGGACATGCGGGCGGCATTCGCGCGGTATCAGAAAGGAGCCAACCGGGAAATTTTCGCTGTTGGCTTCAATCAAACCGCTCGCATCGGGATTGCCTCCGCTCTCCCCT
>JABIXB010000031.1 GCA_018666805.1 Rhodospirillaceae bacterium
CAGTTTGCCGCGGCTGACGAAATGATCCTTGTCGCCGCGCACCGATATAATCTTGCCGTTCTCGCGCAACACTTCGATGCCGCAAGCGTCGTAGCAATCACGCGGGCAGGTGGTTTTGAGAATTTCCTTGTTCACGGCCATTTTGCGTCCTCCAGGCTTAAGGCGAGCAATCTAGCGCCGATGGGGACGGCTGGGAAGAGTTGTGATCACAGTTTATGATAACGCCATGAGCACCACCCGCATGCTGCACACGATTGGCCACTCAAATCATGACATCGGGGCTTTCGTCGGTCTGCTGATGGCGCAACAAATCGAAACTGTTATCGATGTACGCTCCTGGCCGGCCTCGCGCCGCCTGCCGCATTTCAACCGCGCGCCCTTGCACGATGCAATAACAGCAGCCGGCATGACCTATCTTTGGTTCGGCAAGGAACTCGGCGGCAAGACGGGCCGCGATGAAAGCGCACCGGCATTCCGCTCGCGCCTTGGCGAATTATCGGGATTGGCTGAAAGTGGCCGCGCGGCAATCATGTGCGCCGAGGAAAATCCGCTCAACTGTCACCGCACGCAATTGCTGGCAAGGCCGCTCGCCGCGGAAGGCGTCGCCCTGATGCACATTCGGGGTGATGGCAGCCTGATTGCCGATGCGGTGCTGGCGCCGGAGAGAGACGCACAGCTCTCCCTCTTTGCCGAGGACTAGAACATTCCACGTTCGCATGAGCTCACGCGGAATGTTCTATCTCTTTGGAATTGAAGCAAATCGTCGTCGCAGGTGATTCCACCTGCTCGGGATTTACTCTAGCGCCCCTTATCGACGAGCTTGAAGATGCCGGAGAAATCGAGCGCCTCGTTGCCGGCAGCGCAGAACTCGTCATAAAGCCGCGCCGCCTCGGCGCCGATCGGTGTCGCCGCACCCGCCGCCGCCGCCGCCTGTTGGGCAAGCTTGAGATCCTTGTTCATCATCGCCGCCGTGAAGCCGGGCTGATAATCGCGGTTGGCCGGCGAGGCCGGCACCGGCCCCGGCACCGGGCAATAGCTGGTCAGCGCCCAGCACTGGCCGGTCGCGCTCGAGACGATGTCGAACATGGTCTGGCGCTCCAGCCCCAGGCGGTCGGCGAGCGCAAACGCCTCCGAGGTGACGATCATGCTCGCTGCGAGCATCATATTGTTGCACACCTTGGCCGCCTGGCCGTTGCCCGACGGGCCGGCATGGACGACCGCCTTGGCCATCGGTTCGAGCACCGGCTCGGCCCGGGCGAAAGCGCTTTCGCTGCCACCGACCATGAAGGTCAGCGCGCCACCCGCCGCGCCGGCAACGCCGCCCGAGACCGGCGCATCGAGCATCTCCAGGCCGCGCGCCGCTGCCGCTTCTGAAACCTCGCGCGCGGTGGTCACGTCGATGGTCGAGCAATCGATCAGCAGCGTGCCTTCGCCGGCGCGCTCCAACACGCCGCCCTCATCCATATAAACCGCGCGCACATGGGCGCCGGCCGGCAGCATGGTGATGACTGTATCGCGCCCCGCCGCCGCATCACCGGGTGAAGCCGCCACCGTGGCGCCGGCTGCCTGTGCGCCCTCCAGCGCTTCTTGCGAGAGGTCGAAGACGCTCACCGCATGGCCCGCCTTGATCAGATTGGCGAGCATCGGCCCGCCCATATTGCCGGCGCCGATAAAGCCGATTTCAGCCATTTTTCTCTCTCCTATTCAAACGTCATATCGCCGCTGTCGGGCGCTTGGAAATAGCTTGCCACGAGATCCTCGCCAACATCCTCAAGCCGCGCCGGTTGCCATTTGGGCTGGCGGTCCTTGTCGATGATCTGGGCGCGGATGCCTTCGTAAAACTCGCTGGAAAAATTACAGCGGATCGCCATGCGGTATTCGACTTCCATCGCCGCCTCGAAATCGAGATCGTTATGTTGCGTGAGTTGGCGCAAGGTGATCTTCAGGCTGGTCGGCGACTTTTCCATCAGCGTGGCGTGAGTCTCTTCAGCCCAAGGCGTGCCCTCGGCACTCAAATTGTCCAAGATCGCCTCAATTGAATCGCCAACGAAGCAACGGTCGACCTCATCCTGGCGCGCGGCCAGCGGTGCCGCGTCGGGATCGGCGGTGAAATCGGCCAGCACAGCGTCGATGGCGCTACCGGCATCGCCCGAGAGATCGGCGGCGCCAAGTGCGGCACCGAATTCGGCCATGCGCGCGCTCGGCACATGATGCGTCGCAAGGCCGAGATAGAGCGCGTCGGCGACGCCGATACGCGCGCCGGTGAGGCCCATATAAAGCCCCATCCGCCCCGGGCAGCGCGGCAGAAAATAGGTCGCGCCGACATCGGGAAACAGGCCAATGCCGGTTTCCGGCATGGCAAAAAGCGCGTGCTCGCTCATCACCCGGTGCGAGCCATGAAACGAGATGCCAACGCCGCCGCCCATGACCACGCCATCGATCAGGGCGACATATGGCTTGGGGAAACGGAAGACGAGCGTATTCAGGCGGTATTCCTGCTCATAAAATGTGATGGCGAATTGCTTGTGCGGGTCGTTCTGCTGTTCGTGCAAAAAGCGGATATCGCCGCCCGAGCAGAACGGCACCCGGCCGTCTTCGCGCGCCGCACCCTGTATCGCCACGGCCTTCACCGCCGCATCTTCCTGCCAAAGCCGCAATTGGTCATCGAGGGCGATGGCCATCGGCTGGGTCAGCGCATTCAGCGCCTTCGGCCGATTCAAGGTTACGTTGGCGAGCCCGCCCTGGCGGGCAAAGATGATGTCACCATCCGCCGCGCTGTTGTTCTCCTCAGTCACTTACTTCCTCTCTATTCTTTCAACAATCCGCGCGCGATGATGACGCGCATGATCTCATTGCTGCCTTCCAAAATCTGGTGCACCCGGAGATCGCGCAGATGGCGCTCGACCGGGTGATCCATCAAATAACCGTAGCCGCCCAAGAGCTGCAAGGCGTCGTTACAAACGGCGAAGCCCGCATCGGTGGCAAAGCGCTTGGCCATGGCGCAGGCCTGGGTCGCGTCGGGCGCCCTTGCGTCCAATTTAGCTGCCGCGTTGTAGATCATCAGGCGCGCCGCTTCCAGTTCCGTCGCCATATCGGCGAGCTTGAATTGCAGCGCCTGAAAATCGGCCAGCTTGCGGCCGAACTGCTCACGCACGAGAAGATGTTCACGCGCGATTTCCAGGCTTGCCGCCGCCGCGCCGAGCGAACAGGCGGCGATATTAATGCGCCCGCCGTCGAGCCCCGCCATGGCAATGCGGAAGCCCTCGCCCTCTTCACCGATGCGGTTCGCCAGCGGCACGCGGCAATCCTCGAAATTGACCATTGCCGTCGGCTGGCTGTGCCAGCCGAGCTTGTTTTCCTGGGCGCCAAAACTGAGGCCCGGCGAATGCTTCTCAACGGCAAGGCAAGAGATGCCGCGCGGCCCAGACTCACCGGTGCGCACCATGGTGACGTAGAGGTCGGTCGAGCCGGCGCCGGAAATAAACGCTTTAGAACCGTTCAGCACATAATCATCGCCGTCGCGAACGGCGCGCGTCTTGAGCGCGGCGGCGTCCGAACCGGCGCCCGGCTCGGTCAGGCAATAGCTCGCCAGCAGGTCCATCGCGCTCAAGCCCGGCAGCCAACGCTTGCGCTGCGCCCCGTCGCCGTAAGCATCGACCATCCAGCTCGCCATGTTATGGATCGAGAGATAGGCCGCGGTGGAGGCGCAGGCCAAGGCCAGCGCCTCGAATATCAGCGCCGCATCAAGGCGCGCGAGGCCGGAACCGCCGACATCCTCGGCCACATAGATACCGCCGAAGCCAAGCGCCGCCGCTTTGCGCAGCGCCTCGACCGGAAAAACCTTGTCGCGGTCCCAGAGCGCGGCATGAGGGGCAAATTCGTTGGCGGCGAATTCACGCGCCGTTGCCTGAAAGGCCGCCTGCTCGGAGTTTAGTGCAAAATCCATGGCGCGCACTTTACCGGCCCGCCACAGCCTCGCCAAGATGCGCGATACCATCCTGCTTCGTGCTTGCGCCTAAACGACCACGCAAATCAGAGGCAAAAGCGTTTGTCCTGGCCGGCGTGCGCCGTATAGTTCGCTCTTGCGCCACTAGAATACGAGGAAATCCCATGGCCAATCTACCCGGAACCTTCGGCCGCTATCCGACGACGCGACTGCGGCGCAATCGGCGCTACGGATGGTCGCGCCGTCTGGTGGCGGAGAATGTGCTGACGCCAGCGGATCTAATTTGGACTGTCTTCGTCCGCCCCGGCAAGGGCGAGGCCGAACCCGTATCCTCCATGCCCGGCGTCGAGCGGGTCTCGGCCGATGTGTTGGCCGAGCGCGCGCGTGAAGCGTTCGATCTCGGCATTCCGGCCCTTGCCGTCTTCCCGCAAACGCCGCCCGAGCTCAAAACGCCAGACGGCGACGAAGCGCTTAATCCGGGCAATCTGGTGTGCGAGGCGGTGCGCGCGGTGAAAAACGCGGTGCCGGATATGGGCGTGGTTTGCGACGTCGCGCTCGATCCCTATACCAGTCACGGCCAGGACGGCCTGGTGCGCGACAATTACGTCGTCAATGACGAGACGGTCGAGATCCTGTGCCGCCAGGCGATCAACCAGGTCGAAGCGGGCTGCGACGTGATCGCGCCGTCCGACATGATGGATGGCCGCATCGGCGCGCTGCGCCAGGCGCTCGACGCCGCCGGCCACGAGGAGACGCTGCTGCTCTCCTATGCCGCCAAATTTGCCAGCGTGTTCTATGGCCCGTTCCGCGACGCGGTCGGCTCGGCGACCTCGCTCGGCCAGGGCGACAAACGCACCTATCAGATGGACCCGGCCAACAGCGACGAGGCCTTACGCGAGGTTGCCCTCGATATCGAGGAAGGCGCCGATATGGTGATGATCAAACCCGGCATGCCCTATCTCGACATCGTGCGCCGGGTGAAGGAGAGCTTTTCGCTGCCGACCTACGTCTATCAAGTGTCGGGCGAGTACGCGATGCTGATGGCGGCGGGCGAGCGCGGCTGGCTCGACGGCGAAGGCGCGATCATGGAATCCCTCCTCGGCTTCAAACGCGCCGGCGCCGACGGCATCCTCACCTACGCCGCCATCCGCGCGGCGAAGACGCTGAAGGGGATCGCGTCAGATAGCTGAACAATTTCCGTCTTTACGTTGTGTATACGAAATGGTATATACAATGTCCCTACAAAATCATTCCCGGGTATGACACATGACTGTATCTTCTCGGCGCGCGGAAACGGCGTTACCCAGAGAGACGATAAATTTGCGCGCTTCAGCGGAGCAGAAGGCGCTGATTGATCGCGCCGCCTCCCACTTGGGCAAAACGCGAACCGAGTTCATGCTGGATAGCGCTCGCGAGGCAGCGGAGAATGCTCTGCTGGACCAAAGACTGTTCCTGCTGAATGATTCTCAATACGCACAATTTACCGCTTGCCTCGACGAACCGGTTGAGCCGAACGAGGCTCTGAAGAAGCTGCTGACAACGCCGTCTCCCTGGGAGCGATGACACTCGCAGCGCCGCAGCCGATACAATCCGACCATGACCTGTCGATGTTCAACAGTGGCCGAGCGGCACTTGATGATTGGTTGCGGCAACGTGCGCGGAAAAACGAAATATCCGGCGCCTCAAGAACCTATGTGATTTGCGAAGCCGCGCGCGTCGTTGGCTATTATTGCTTGGCGAGCGGGTCGGTCGAGAATATGCGAACGCCGGGAAAGATCAGGCGCAACATGCCCCACCCGATTCCGGTCATGCTTTTGGGACGTTTGGCCGTCGACATTTCGCGCCACGGTGAGGGGCTCGGAGGCGCGCTCCTTAAAGACGCTATATTGCGCACTTTGAAAGCCGCGGAAATTTCCGGAATGAGGGCACTCCTTGTTCACGCCCTCGATCAAACCGCCGCCCGATTTTACCTGCATAACGGCTTCGTGGTTTCGCCGATTAACCCTCTGGTGCTTCTGTTGGCGCTCGATACAGCGCGGCAGGCGCTTACTTCAACCAGCCAGTGACGGCCTCGATCTGATCCTCGACCATAATCGAGGGCGTGTGGCCAATGCCGGGATATTCGATCAGTTCGGCGCCGTCGGCCTTCATCTCCGCCGCGGTTTCGGCGAGCAGGATGTTTGATTCAGCGCCGCGCAGAACCAGCAGCGGGCATTCGATACGGCGCCACCAGGGCCACAGTTCGATGTCGCGCATTGGCCCGAGGGCGCGTAACGCATCGCCAATTGCCGGATCGTGATGATAGGCAAAGCCGCCGCCGTCCTTGGGTTGCAGGCTATGCAGAGTGAGATGCATCCAGGTCTCGTCGCTAAGCGCGCCCCATTCGGCGCAGGCCTGTTTTTGATAGGCTTCCGCCGTTTCCAGATCGTCAAAATCCGGCGCCCGGCCAACACGGTCGGCAATCGGCTCCATGCCGCTCGCCGGGATGAGGGGACCTATATCGTTGAGCACCAGGCGGCGTATCAGGCCGCGCGCCACCGGGTCTTCATCGCCGGCGATCATCATGCCGATCGAGCCACCGAGCGAGGTGCCGATCCAATCGACCTCGGTCAATTTAAGCGAGGCCAGCAGGGTGCGGATATCGGATAGATAGGTGGCCGGTGAATAGCCTGCCATCTCGCGCAGCCAATCGCTTTGGCCGCGCCCGGCGAGATCGATGCACAGCACCCGGTGGCTGGCGCTGAGCGCCTCGGCAAGGGAATCGAAATCGCGCCCATTGCGGGTCATGCCGTGGACACAAACCGCGACGCGCGGATTGTCCGCCGCGCCCCACTCGGTATAGGTGAGGCGGCGAAATCCACCAAGCCGCTCGGCATAGCGATCCGAGATTTGAATATGGGCCTTACGCATGGTCATGAAGTTCCTCCGAGCACGGGCGTTCCAGAATGGCGAATAGCGTGTATCATCCCGGCCAGGATTTCTAAAGCAGCAAGGATGCGAATTTCATATGACGGTTCCAGGTCCCCTCAACGGCATTACGGTTATCGACCTAACGCGCGTCCTCGCCGGGCCGTATTGCACCATGGTATTGGCCGATCTCGGCGCCCGCGTGATCAAGGTGGAAGTGCCCGAAAAGGGCGACGATGCGCGCGCTTTCGGCCCTTTTTTCGAAGGCAAATCGGCCTATTTCATGTCGATCAACCGCGGCAAGGAGAGCCTCGCGCTCAATCTCAAGGATGACACCGACCGCGCCACCTTCGAGGCGCTGCTCGAGGATGCCGATGTGCTGGTCGAGAATTACCGCGGCGGCACCATGGAGCGCCTCGGTTATGGCTGGGAGAGCCTGCATCCGCGCTATCCCAAACTGATCTACGCCGCCTGTTCGGGCTTTGGCCATACCGGCCCCTATGCCGAACGGCCGGCCTACGACATGGTTGTTCAGGGCCTGGGTGGGGTGATGAGCCTGACCGGCCATCCCGGCGGGCCGCCGACCCGCGTCGGCACCTCGATCGGCGATATCACCGCCGGCCTGTTTACCTCGATCGGCGTCTCCAGCGCGCTGCATCACCGCAACACCAGCGGCGAAGGCATGAAGATCGATGTTGCCATGCTCGACTGCCAGCTCGCCATTCTGGAGAACGCCCTGGCGCGCTATTTCGCCACCGGCGATGTGCCCGGCCCGCTCGGCGCGCGCCACCCGACGATCGTGCCGTTTCAAAGTTATGAGACGGCCGACGGCCATGTCATCATCGCCGCCGGCAACGACGCTTTGTTCGCCACCCTGTGCACCGCCCTGGAATGCCCCGATCTGGCCAATGAAGCACGTTTCAAGGACAATGATGCGCGCGGCGAGCATGTCGAGGAATTGAAGGTGGAGATGGAGCAGCGCCTGAAACGGCAACCGACCGAACATTGGCTCGACCTGCTCGCCAATGCCGGCGTGCCGTGCGCACCGATCAACAATGTCGCCCAGGTGTTGGCCGACCCGCAGATCGCGGCGCGCAATATGGTGATCGAAACGCACGACCCGGACGTCGGCTCCCTCCGCATGGCGGGCAACCCGATCAAGCTATCGGCGTTCGACGATCCGTCGACCCGCCAGCCCGCGCCCGACCTCGATCAACATCGCGCCGGCATCCTCGGCAGCCTCAAGGAGTGACAGCCTGATATGGCCAGAAGACGCAAGCGCAAGGGGGGTTACGGCCTGCATCAGCCGCGCCGGGGGTTTCGCTGGTGGTGGCCGCTGGGTGGCCTGAGCGGTCTCATTGTGCTCATCATTCTCGTCTTGATTGGCGGATATTTATGGGCGCGCGGCTCGCTGCCCGAGCTCAATGGCGACATCCAATTGGCCGGCCTCAAAGGCGACGTGGAGGTTATCCGCGATGATCATGCTGTACCGCATATCTACGCCGAATCCGTCAATGATGCGGCATTCGCGATGGGCTTCGTCCACGCCCAGGATCGCCTCTGGCAAATGGAATTCCAGCGCCGCGTCGGCGCCGGGCGGTTATCGGAATTGTTCGGCGAGGACACCCTCAAGATCGACCGGTTCCTACGCACGCTTGGCATCTACCGCTCGGCCGAACGCAATTTCGCCAATTTGGCGCCCGACGTTCAAGCGGTATACGAAGCCTATGCCGCCGGCGTGAACGCCTTTTTGACCACACGCGGCGGCCCGCTGCCGCCCGAATTTCTCCTGCTTGGGCACGAACCTGAGCCGTGGCGCCCGGCGGACAGTATTGCCTGGATGAAAATGATGGCGTGGGATTTGGGCGGCAATGCGCTCGATGAAGCGCTGCGCGCCCGTATGGCGCAGAATTTAAGCGCCGAGCAGATCGGCGAATTGTGGCCCGACTATCCCGAGGACGGCCCGACGGTGTTCGCAAGCAGTGCGGCGCACGACTTATCCCTGCAAAGCGAAGCGGCGCTCGACCTGCCACTGCAAAGCGAAGCGGCGCCAGACCTGCCACTGCAAAGCGAAGCGGCGCTCGACCTACCATGGGCGGCGCTGGCGGCAATTTTCCCGCCGCGCCCGCCAGAGGGCCTTGGCTCGAACAATTGGGTGTTGGCCGGAGAGCATACCGCGAGCGGCAACACTTTGCTCGCCAACGATCCGCATTTGGGCCTGCAAATCCCGAGCCTGTGGTATCTCGCCCATTTGAGCGCACCGGGCCTCGATGTTGCCGGCGCCACCCTGCCCGGCTTGCCGATGCCGGTTCTCGGGCGCACCGCGAACTTCGCCTGGGGCTTCACCAATACCAACCCGGATGTGCAGGATTTATTTATTGAACGCCTGCATCCGGATGATCCAAACCGCTATCTCGTTCCGAGCGGCAGCGCGCCGTTCGAGACGCGCGAGGAAATCATCCGCATCAAAGACGGCAGCGACGAGACGCTCACCGTGCGCGAGACGCGCCACGGCCCGGTTGTTTCCGACATTATCGGCGGCAGTGGCGAATTTCTCCGCGCCGGACATGTCATCGCCTTCGCCTGGACGGCGCTGCGTGATGACGATCTGAGTGCCCAGGCGGCGGCGCGCATTGGGTTGGCCGAGGATTGGGGCGGCTTTACCGTGGCACTGCGCGATTTTCACGCGCCGCAGCAAAATATCGTGTTTGCCGATATCCACGGCAATATCGGCTATTTCGCGCCCGGCCGGGTGCCGATCCGGCGCAGCGGAAATGGCTGGATGCCGGCGACCGGCTGGACCGGCGAGCAGGATTGGGTCGGATTGATCCCGACCGGCGCGCTGCCCCGCCTGTTCAATCCACGCTCGGGCCGAATTATCACGGCCAACAACAAGGTCGTGGGGCCGCATTACCCCTATTTCATCAGCCGCGACTGGTCGCCGCCGCACCGGGCAAAACGTATCGAAACGCTGTTATCAGATGTTGCATCGCACAGCGCCGAGAGCTTCGCCGCAATCCAGGCAGACACCACCTCGCGCGCCGCGCAGTCCCTGCTGCCGATGCTACTTGAAATCACGCCACCCGGCAGCGACGCCGCGCACGCGGCCTTGAACCGGCTCACTGCATGGGACCACATCATGGCGGCGGAAGATGCGGAGCCGTTGATTTATATGGCCTGGCTGCGCGAGTTGATGCGCACCCTGTTCGCCGACGAACTCGGCGCCACGTTCAATGATTATTGGTCGATTCGCGAATCAGCCATATCCGGCGCGCTGAAACCCGGCAGTTTATGGTGCGACGATAGCGCCACCGCCGCATTGGAGGATTGCGCCTGGGCGGCCAGCAAAGCGCTTGAACACGCGCTGCAATATCTGGCCGAGCACTATGGCGACAATATGGATGGTTGGGCCTGGGGCGAAGCCCATTACGCCTATAGCGACCATGAGGTGTTGGGACGCGTGCCGGGCCTCGGGCCGCTATTCGAGGTTCGCCTGGCCAATGGCGGCGCCCGCAATACGGTCAACGCGGCCGGTTTCACCATACGTGACCAGGAAATGCCGTTTGCGCAAAATCACGGCCCGGCCTACCGCGCCATATATGACCTGGACCCGCTTGGACAATCGCTTTTCATCCAGAATACCGGCCAATCGGGCAATCCGCTGTCCTCCCACTATCGGGATTTCGCCGAAATATGGCGCGACGGCAAATATGTCCCATTGTTGATGAACAGGGCGCAAATCGAGTCCGCAAGCATCGGAACCCTGCGCCTATCACCGCAATAAAGGTTAACGGCGCCGTGCAACCCGCTGCATAAGCCATTGTGGCGCCACAATCCCACTATTTTGTGGTTAACCGTATTTTTACCCTGCTGACGCAAAATCAAGAGATCGAAACCGGTGCGCGTGCGCCGGAATGATCCTAGCGGGGTGAAACTTAATGCTGTTAATTGTTGGCAGCCTGATTGTGGTTGTAAGCGTCATTGGCGGCTTCGTCATGATGGGCGGTCATATTGAAATTCTGATCCAGCCGGTCGAATTTATCATTATTGTCGGCGCGTCGGTCGGCGCCTTTATTATCGCCAATCCCAAGACGTTGATCAAATCCTCGATCAAAGCATCGATGGGATTGTTGAAAGCACCGCGCCACAACAAGGACAGCTTTCTCGAATTGCTCACCCTGCTCTACGCCGTTTTCAAGCTGGTGCAGATGAAAGGTATGCTGGCACTCGAACAGCATGTTGAGAACCCGACGGAAAGCGACCTGTTTCAGCAGTTTCCCAAATTTTTTAACGACGAAACCGCCGTCACATTCCTGTGCGACTATATCCGCCTGATGACCCTGGGCTCGGACAAGGCGCATGAAATGGAAACCCTGATGGACGAGGAGATCGAAACCCACCACAACGATCAGCTCGAAATCTCCGAGGCCGTCAACAAGGCTGCCGAGGCCATGCCGGCGCTCGGTATTGTCGCCGCTGTGCTCGGCGTTATTCACACCATGGGCTCGATCACCGAGCCGCCGGAGGTGCTCGGTCACCTCATCGGCGCCGCACTGGTCGGTACGTTTCTCGGCGTTTTGCTGTCTTACGGTTTCATCGGTCCGATGGCGTCGGCGCTCAAGGGCCGCGCCAATACCGATACCAAATATTTTGTCTGCATGAAGGCCGGCCTGATGGCCTATATGCAGGGCTATGCGCCGGCCGTCAGCGTGGAGTTCGCACGCAAGACCCTGTTCGCTCATGAGCGTCCCACATTCTACGATGTTGAAGACGCGGTCGCCGAATTGCCCGCGGCGTAGGCCAACGATATGGCCACCAATGTCAATGACCTGATCTTCATCAAGAGGGTCAAAAAGAAGGCGCATGTGCACGCCCATGGCGGCGCCTGGAAAATTGCCTATGCGGATTTCGTCACCGCGATGATGGCGTTTTTTCTGCTCATGTGGCTACTCAACGCGACGACGGAAGACCAACGGACGGCCCTTTCAAACTACTTCGCCCCGGCCAGCGTCAGCAAATCGACCAGCGGCTCTGGCGGTGTGCTGGGCGGACGCATGATCGATAGCGAAGGCGCGATGTCTTCCAACACCTCCCGGCCCGGCCTCATTCTCGGCGTGCGCACGCCTGTTCTCGGCAACGCCGACGAAGAATCGGAGGATGGCGAGGGTGAATTTTCAATGAGCGGCCCGGTATCGGAGCATGAATTTGAAGGTGCCGCCGGCAGCCATATGGGAACGCTTGAAGCGCATGACTTCAAACAGGGCAGCGGCAGCCATTTGGGCACGGTCGAGAAAAACAACGCCAAAAACGCCAAGGGTGAATTTCTCGCCCGCGCCAAGAAGAAAAGCGGCCCCGAGGACAAGCTCGGCACGTCCAATATGGCGGGCCCGAAGCAGGGCCAGGGCGCGGAGGATGGCGCAGGCGCCGGGCGCAATGCCAATGACTCGCGCTACGCCAATGACTCGCGCAACAGCGCGCGGCAATTTGCCAAGCGCGAACAGAGCCGATTTAGCAAAACCGAAGCCGCCCTTAAAAAGCTGATCGATAAGGACCCCAAACTCCGGCCTTACCGCGATAATCTAAAGATCGAGCAAATCGGCGCGGGCATGCGCATCCAAATCCTCGATAGCCACAAAGTTGAGATGTTCCCGCTCGGCAGCGCCGAGATGATGGAACGGACCAACGAGATCATGACCAAAATCGTCGAATCGATCAAAAAGCTGCCGAACAAAATAGCCATTGTCGGCCATACCGACGCGACGCCCTACCACGCCGATTCCGGCTACAGCAATTGGGAACTGTCCACCGATCGCGCCCACGCCAGCCGACGCGCCCTGGTCGCTGCCGGATTGCCGGAAGACCGTCTGGCAACCGTGATCGGCAAAGCGGCCACCGATCCGCTCAACAAGGCCGACCCGGAAGACCCGTCCAATCGGCGTATCAGCATTCTCCTGCTGCGCGAAAATCCGCCGGCGGCCAAGCTGAGCCGGACTCCGGCCGGTAAGCGCAGAGATCCCTATTCGAGCTATAAAAGCAGAAATTCACAGCCGCGCCGCTCTCCGCTCCTGGCGCCGAAAAATGCCCCCAGCAGAAATGCGGCGGACGAAGACAGCTACGATGACCCCTTCGAAGGGCCGGACAATGAAACGGCGGCGCCACGCGCGCCTGTGCCGGACGCGCCTAAAGTAGAGAAAGCCGAGCAGGCCGTGAAAGTTGAAAAGATTGAGAAAATCGAGCCTGTAGAAAAACCCGTCGAAAGCATCAAGGCGGAAGAGCCTAAGGCCGAGGCGGAAACGCCCCCGATGGAAGAAATTGAGCCTGTCGACGACGGTGAAATCATCGATAACGATCTTTGGCAACGGCTTTAATTAATCCCCCCATCTGTCCTCTAACACGTAAACCGC
>JABIXB010000291.1 GCA_018666805.1 Rhodospirillaceae bacterium
AGAAATGGTCATGTTTCGACGGGTCGTATCGGTTGGCGATCTCGAGTTCCGCAATCGCCAGAGCCTTGACGAGCTTCGCCATTTCGGGAAGCCGCTCCTGAATGGCCTCGAGCGCGCCCTCACAGCTGTCGAAGGCAAAAGCATAGGGCGCTTTGCGACGCCCGGCCTTGCGGCCTTGCTCCGTCAGCGGCAGGAAGCGCTGCGCCTTAAAGACAGAGAGTAGTTTATTGATGCGCTTGCAGCGTGCCTCTGGCAGCGCATCGCTAGCAGGCGCCGCCTGCAGCAGGCGCGACATCACACCGAAATCGAACTCGGCCTCAAATGACTTTCCCACCGTGCGTTTCAGCTTCTCAGGCCCAACTGCCGCCTCAATATGCTCGGCATCGGTGTTAAGAATATCGTTCAGCTTCAGGACTAGATCACCGAGCTTGTCGCCGAGGCCGCGCGCGCGCGCCTGTTGGCTAGCCGTCCAGGCGTGGGTTATCAGTCTGGTTGGCATATCGCGGTCGCAATCGATCACCTCGCCACCGAAACTGAGACCATCACGTGCCTGTGCCAGACTTTGATCCAACTGCTGCCGCGTCGTCGCGTCCGCGTCACTTTGCAGCCGGCGCTCAGCATCGCTCCAGACCTCGTTAAGGGGGCGCGCGCCGTTATTGGCAACGAGCGATCGCGCTGCCGTTTCGAGTTTTAGCAAATGCTGCCGGAGACGCTCACCAGCAACGCCCTCGGGCGCACGGTCCTGAAGAATTCCATCGACGATATCGCTCAGTGAGCGCACAAACCCACCGCCCGAATCGCCATTCACCAGCACCAACGGAAAGTCGTAGCGCAATTCTCTGAGATCGCGATACGTACTAAACAGAGCCGGACGGAGATCCGGTTGCGCCAATTGGTCGAGCGCGCCGGAGGGCCGTTCGCCGGTCAAATGAAATGCCGTGAGGGCGGAGAGATTGTTATCCATAATCGGCCCTAATCACCGCCGCCGCCGGATGCGTGAATCGTGAAGCGGTCGAGCTCACTTTCGAGCACGCCCTTGACGACGTCCGGCGTATACAGCCGGTCGGGTCCGCGCGGGTTCTCGTAACAGGAAACATTTTGATTGCGGTAGAGCACACCGACCGGAATTGGGTCGCTTACCGAGGCGATTTCCCGCGCCCGGTTCCTGTCGGAAGGATCATGTTCCTCTTGGTTTTTATAAACGCTCGCCAAGCTCGGGCTGGTTTGGATACCGTCCTTGTGGTTGAGCAACAACATCCGGCCCGGATCCTTGACCCACGGGTCGTAGCGCCCGTCGAGAAATTCGGGGCAGCGCTGTAGCACGCGCACAAAGGAGAGGCCCTTATGATGGAACGCAGCGCTGACGATATTCTGCACCAGTTCGGGAATCCAATCGACGGCTTGCGCGACGAACGAGGCATTGCGCACGCCAAGCGTGACGCTTACCGGGTTGATCGGCTCAAGGTTGGTGCCGCGCGGCGTGGTGTTGCTTTTCATTCCCAAGGGCGAGGTCGGCGATACCTGATTCTTGGTCAGACCGTAAATGCCGTTGTCCAACACCAACACCGTCATGTCCATATTGTAGCGGATAGCGTGAATCCAATGCGCCGTACCGATGCTGCAACAATCGCCATCGCCCATAATGACGAAAACATGGAGGTCCGGACGATGCAATTTGATGCCCTCGGCAACCGGCAACGCACGGCCGTGCAGGCCATGGAAACCGTAGGTTTGCATATAGTGCGGAAAGCGGCTTGAGCAGCCGATACCAGAAACGAACACGGTTTTTTCCGGCGGTAGTTGTTCGTCGCGGCAGAGGCGCTGGACGGCGGCGAGAACCGCGCTATCGCCGCAACCGACGCACCAACGCGGCTCGGCGCCCTTATAATCGTCGAGGCTGAAATCGTCGTCGAACATCCCGAGCAGGCAATGGGGAAGCTGTGTAGACATCGTCATTCGCCCTTTCGATCAAGTTTGTCGCGCACCGCCGCGGCGATAACACCGGGTTTGAGCGGCTGGCCACGGACCTCGGTCCAGCAATCGACATCGACCAGGTAGCGTGCGCGCAACAGCCAGGCCAGTTCGGAATAGCGCCGATTATCCACGTCAATGATCTCGTCCTCGAGACTGTCGGACCAGTTGTTCTCGACCGTTAATACCCGCTTGAAACGCTTGAGCACCTCACCGATGCCGGGCGCCATCGGTTGCAGGAATTTGAGATGCAGTGAAGAGACGTTGCGGCCTTCGCCGCGTAGACGCTCAACAGCCTCTTCGATCGGGCCCTTGGTGCTACCCCAACCGACGATCAGCATGTCGCCTTCATCGCCGCCGAATACTGGCGGCGTCTTCAGGGTCTTCTGCAGTGCCGCCAGCTTGAGACTGCGGCTGCGCATGCCTTCCTCGTTGATATCGGGCTCGTAGGCGACACGGCTCATGCGATCATGAGCAAGGCCGGTCAGGCAATGCATGCCGTTCGGCTGACCGGGGATGAAGCGATTGGCGAGACCGGTTGTCTCGTCCCAGTCATAGGGTTTGGCGCCTTCCGGTACGACGTTCTGATTGATTGGCGGCGCCAACCATTCGATGTCAATCTCAGGCCGTGGAAATGGCTGTTGCGCCGAAGCCAGGCTGGCATCGGTTAAGACGACAACAACCGTGTTAAAGGTTTCGGCGATTTTGCGCGCGGTGATCACCGAATAGAAACAGTCCTCAATGTCGGTCGCCGCCATGACGACCTTGGGATTGTCGCCATGCCCGCCAAAGCAGGCGAACAGCAGATCACCCTGCTCCACCTTGGTCGGCAGGCCGGTGCTCGGGCCGCCGCGCTGAACATTGATGACGACAAGCGGAATTTCCGCCATCACCGCGAGGCCGATGGTTTCCTGCTTCAACGCATAGCCCGGACCGGAGGTGATCGTGGCAGCGCATTTGCCGGCATAAGACGCACCGATGGCAAAGGCACAGGCAGCTATTTCGTCCTCCGCCTGGTGAACGGCGCCGCCGACAGTGTGAAACACGTCACTCAAATAATGCGACGCCGACGTCGCCGGCGTAATCGGGTACATGGCGCAAACCTCCATGCCCGAGGCCATTAGACCGAGGCCAAGCGAGACATTGCCATTGACGACAATCTGCGGCTCATGCATGTCGGAAGGAGGAATTTGATAGCGCATGTCGAGGTTGGCTTCGGCCCATTCGCGGCCAGCCTCGAGCAACTTGATATTACTCTCAATAACGGCGTTGCTCTTCTTGGCGAAGATAAAGGCGATTTGCTTGCGCGCGATCTCAAGGTCGAGACTGTAAATGCCGCACAACAGGCCGAGCGCGAACATATTCTTGCCGCGCTTGATGTCATCAACATGGCGCAGGCACTCCTGTGCCATCGGTACTTCTTGCACCTTGTAGCCGTCGGCGATGAGTTGATCGAGCGTGCGGGCATAGGAGGCGGCGATCTCCGTATCCAAGTCACCCCGCCATTTGCTTTCGATCAGGATGGTACAGCCGGGTTTCAGCTCGTTATCGCGCACGCGTTTGAGCAGCACTTGTTCATTAAAGGCAACAATCAAATCGGCCTCGTCGCCGCCATTGGTCACGCGCCGCGACGCCAGGCGAATACGAATACCGCTGGCGCCGGAAATGCTGCGTGCCGGCGGCTGAATCTCGGCCGGAATGATTTCAACCGTCCAAATTCCATTTCCCATGCGGGCCGCAATCGAGCCAAAGGATTGGCCGCAACGTTGCGCGCCTTCACCCGAATCGCTGATGATTTCGACGATATGCTCATCAAGGATCTCGGCCTTGGCGGCGCGCGCGGCTTTGTGACCTTTTGCCTGGTGCGGGGGTGGTGTATCGGCGGGTGTAATGTTGACGTTATTGTCCAGGAGTTGTGTGCTCATTCTCTGCTCCTGCCCACCCTGCTAAGCCAGCCGTAGCCGCGTGAAGTTTTTCTCGATCGGCTCAATGCCAAATAGCGCGCCTTCGCTGCGATCACCTGCATCGCCATAAACCACTCCCGAATCGCGTATGCCAAAATAGGCCTTCATGCCGCGCGCCGCCTGGCGCCCGGCGCCCATCGCCAAAATTACCGTCGCGCCGCCGGTGACGATATCGCCGCCGGCATAGACCCCGGCCATTGAGGTGGCGAGGCTTTCATCAACTTCGAGATAACCCCACTGGTTAAGCTTGAGTTTGGAGGTCTGGCCGATGATCGGATTGGCTTGCGTGCCGATGGCATAAACAACCATGTCGACATCGAAGTCATATTCGCTGTCCTCGACCGGTACCGGCCGGCGCCTGCCGGAGCTGTCCGGCTCACCCAATTCCATTTTAATGCAGCGCATGCCGCGCGCGTTGCCGTCACCGTCATCCAATATCTCGGTCGGCGCCGTTAGCCAGTGGAACTCGACGCCCTCCTCTTCGGCATGCTCAATCTCTTCCTCCCGGGCTGGACTTTCGTCCTTGGTTCGCCGGTAGACGCAATAGACTTTTTCAGCACCCAGTCTGAGGCACACCCGCATCGCGTCCATCGCGGTATTGCCCGAGCCAATTACGGCGATGCGGCGGCCAAGATGAAGCGGCGTGTCGTAATCCGGGAATTCGCCGGCATGCATCAAATTGCAGCGCGTCAACAGCTCGTTGGCCGACAGCACGCCGTTGAGGAATTCGCCGGGAATATCCATGAAACGCGGCGTACCGGCGCCGGTGCCGATGAAGACACCGTCATAGCCCATTTCCTCGACCATCTGCTCGATGGTAAACAGGCGCCCGACCAGCGTATTACACTCGATCTTGACGCCGAGTTTGGTCAAATTCGCCATCTCGGCGTCGATCACGTCATCAGGCAGACGGAATTCGGGGATGCCGTAGCGCAGCACGCCGCCCGCTTTATGAAATGCCTCATAGACGGTGACATCACACCCCGCCTTGGCCATATCGGCGGCACAGGCAATGCCGGCCGGGCCGGAACCGACGATGCCGACGCGGAAATTATTGGGCTCAATATGAGGTAAGTTGGCCCAGCCGTTCTCGATCGCCAGATCGCCGATCCAGCGCTCCAGCCGGCCGATCGCCACCGGTTCCAGCGTATCGCCAACCGGGCAAACGCCTTCGCAC
>JABIXB010000292.1 GCA_018666805.1 Rhodospirillaceae bacterium
GGTCATCGGCGCGTTGACATCTTCCGGCGCACCATCGCCAAAGCGAGCCTGCCAGTCGATGACGAACTTGCTCTGCATCGAGGGATTGCCCCACCACGGATCGTCCATGGTCGGATAGCTGTCGAAGCCGGCAACTTTCGCGGCCCACTCGGCGGGTACTTTCTGCAGCACCGCTTCCCACTCGATATAGTTGGCGTTGATCGGCCCCTCGAAGCCCTGCTGATAGAGCTGTTCCATGATCAACGGGATGAAATCCGGCCACGTGATGCCGAGCGCAACCGCATCGGGGTTGGTCGCCAGCATGGCGGTCACCACCGGTGCAAAGTCGGTCGTCTCGGGTGAGAAATGCTTGTCATAGACCACATCCCAGCCGGCCGCTTTGGCGGCGCCGACTTCCCAAGCCTGGCCGACAAAGGCCGTCGCGTCCTCTTGCGAAATAACGGCGTAGGTTTTCAGGCCCTTGTAGACGCTCTTGATATAGAACGGGCGCATGATCTCGCCGCGCGGGAAAGCATCCTCACCGGCAATGACATAAGGCCGATTGGGGTTGATGTCGGTCGTTGCCAGCGAAGCGTAGAAAACGCCGTTTTCCGTCAGAAACGGAATTTGCGTGTCACCCGTGGAGCCGCCCACGCCGAGCAGCATTTTGGAATCATGTTCAAACACCAACTGCTTGGCGCCCTGCAGCGCCTTGCTTGGCACATACTCGTTGTCGAATTGATCAATCACCAGTTTGTGGCGCGTATTGCCGACCAATATGCCGCCTTCGGCATTGTGCCAATCGGCAAGAATTTTCAGGCCGGTCAAGCCGGGCAAACCCCAACCCGCAACCGGGCCGGAGAGCGGAGCGTTAAAGCCGATACTAATCGGGTCGCCCATCTCTTCGGCATTCGCCTTGGACAAGCCTTGCGCAACAAGTGTCAGCGCAACAACCGCCAAGGCGGACAACATCAATCTTATAGTTTTCATTTTGGTCTCTCCCTGTTTTCCAAGCTCATTTAGCAAAGACAGTTTCTTGATATCGAGTATCCAGCATTTATGAATGGCTATCAAATCGTGCCCATATATCTCCGGGCGCGCAACACAATTCAGCCCCCGCTTATTGCGCCTGATCGAGATATATGCGTTGCTTGGATATTAGTGAGCCGTAGAGCCACCGCCAAAACGGGAGAAGAATAATGCCGCGAAATCCGGAGCACGATATTCTCTTCGAGCCGATCGAGATCGGCCCCAAGACGATGAAAAACAGATTTTGGCAGCCGCCGCACTGCAACAGCGCGGGCTCCGACCGGCCCGGCACCCAGGCGGCCTTTCGCGGCATGAAGGCGGAGGGCGGCTGGGGCGCCGTGTCGATTGAATATACCGCCATCCACCCGGAATCCGACGACGCGCCGCATTGTTCCGCCCGCATGTGGGATGAGGGCGATGTCATCAGTTTTCGCCATGTCACCGACAGCATCCACAAGCACGGCGCGCTCGCCGGCGTGCAACTCTATTATGCCGGCCTCCATTCGCAATGCGGCGAATCGCGCGCCGTCAGCCGTGCGCCGAGCGCCGCACCGTCGGAGGCGATTCCGCTGGCCAGCGTGCACGAGGTCGATGAAGACGACATCAAAGCCATCATCCAGTTGCATGTCGACGCGGCAATACGTTCGCGCGATGCCGGTTTCGATATCATCGAGAATCTGGTTTCGGATTCGATGATCATCAACCAGTTCCTGCAGCCCTATTACAACAAGCGCAGCGATGGTTATGGCGGCTCGTTTGAGAACCGCGCCCGCTTCGGCCTCGAAGTGTTCGCGGCGTTGAAGAAAGCGGTCGGCGATGACTGCGCCATCGGCAACCGCTATGCCGTCGACACCATGGATGGCGCGGACGGCTTGGAGGTTTGGGACGAAGGGATCAAGTTTATCGAGCTGTGCAGCAAGGAAGGTCTTTGCGACGTTTGGGATATGAAAATCGGACGCTATTCAGAGCTCGGGCTTGAAATTGCACCGTCGCGCTCGACCAATTCGAACTACATGGCGCCCTGGATCAAGGAAGCCAAGAAGGCGGCAAAGGTGCCGGTGGTGAGCGTCGGGCGGATCACCAGCCCCGATGAAATGGTACAAATTCTGAAATCCGGCCAGGCCGACATCATCGGCGCGGCCAGGCCTTCAATCGCCGATCCGTTCCTGCCGACAAAAATCGACGAAGGGCGGACAGAAGACATCCGCGAATGCATCGGCTGTAATATTTGTCTGTCAAAATGGTGGCAGATCGTACCGCTGATCTGCACCCAGAATGCGGCGGCGATGGAAGAGTACCGGCGCGGCTGGCATCCGGAAAAATTCGAGCAGACCAAAGACCCTTGCTCGGTGCTGGTGGTCGGCGCCGGCCCGGCCGGCATGGAGTGCGCCCGCGTGCTCGGCGAACGCGGTTATGACGTGCATTTGCGCGAAGCGGCGGACGAGATTGGCGGGCGCATGCGCGACATTCAGCGCTATCCCCATCTGGCCGAGTGGGGCCGGGTGACGAGCTATCGCCAGGGCCAGCTCGAGCGCCTCGGCAATGTCGAGGTGCGTACCGGCATCGGCGAGATGAGCGCCGATGATGTGCTCACCTACGGCGCCGACAAGGTGGTGATCGCCACCGGTGCAAGCTGGGCCAAGGACGGTTTCGGCGCCGTCAGCATGGCGCCGCTACCGGGCGCCGACGCCGCGCTGCCGCAAATCTGCACGCCGGAGCAGGTGATGGCCGGCAAGGAAACCGGCGACCGCGTGGCGGTGCTCGATTATGAGGGCTATTTCACCGGCGTCGGCATGGCTGAATTGTTGGCCGATCAGGGCAAGCAGGTGAGCATCGTCACCAATTGGGACACCGTCGCGCCGCACTGCATCTATACCGAGGAAATTCATGATATCCGCCGCATGATACATGAGAAAAAGATCGCCCAGCACACCCTGCATTTCGCCGAAGGTATTGAGATCGGCAACGACGTCAAGCTGACGATCTTCTATCTCTACCGCGACGGCCATGAGCGCACGATGACGCCAAAACCCGGCGAATACACCCGCCGGGCCGGCACCGAGGTGACGGAAATCGCCTGCGACAGCGTCATCCTGTGTACGGCGCGCAACAGCAATGACGGGCTGTTCCGCGAGCTTAAAGCGCGCAAACCCGAATGGGCCGACGAAGGCATCCAGGCGGTCTACCAAATCGGCGATTGTCACGCGCCACGCCTGATTGCCAATTGCGTTTTCGATGGCCACCGTCTGGCGCGTGAGTTCGAATCGGAAGATCCGCAATATCCCCTGCCGTGGATTCGTGAGCGCCAGGTCTGGGGCCACGAAACCTTCCCGAAATTGAACGGTTAACGTGCCAGGGGATGCGGCTTATGGGCACAGTTGACCAACCCCAAATTCGTTGTGCACAATATGAAATGATTGTGCACACTGTGAAATGCGCCGATCAAGAAATTGGCAAGCGGCTGAATTGTACTTGGCGCGCTTGGTCTCGTAATATTTGAAAAATCAACAAGGGAGCTACAACAATGCTGGATTACACGGATCTTAAGAAAAAGGAAGGCCTCGAGCCATGGCCCGCGATGGCGGATCTGCCGTTCGTGAATGTGCTCGAAGGCAACCCGGAGCATATCGGGCGCTTCGATGTCGGCGGTTTCGGCTATCGCACCATGGCCGGTGTCTGGCAGTGCACGCCGGGCAAGTTCGAATATACCTATCCGGGCGATGAGATTTGCACGATTTTGGAAGGCAAACTCAAGACGACCGATGAAGACGGCAAAATGCACGAATATGGTCCCGGCGATATTTTCTATACCCGTAAGGGCGAAGTCGCGACGTGGGAAATTCTCGAGACGATTTACAAAGTCTTCTACATTCACGATCCCGACGCCGAGCAGCTCTCTGAGAAAGCTGCATAACTGCAAGGCCTGACCATCCGAGTAAAGGCGCGCGCCTTCGCCGCCCGGCGAAGCGCGCGTCCAAGCTTGAGCAAAACAGAATCAACAAGAATAAAAATTTAAGCACCACGCCAAGGAGATAAAGATGGCCCGCGATCCCCGCTATGATGTGCTTTTCACGCCGATTAAGATCGGTCCGAAAACTGCGAAAAACCGCTTTTATCAAGTGCCTCATTGCAACGCCATGGGCTACACCGAGCATCATGGCGACGTCGAGCATCGGCGCATGAAGGCGGAAGGCGGCTGGGGAGTCATCTCGACCGAGCAATGCTCCATCCACCCAAGCTCATGTTGTGCGCCCTTCGCCGAACGCCGCCTGTGGAACGACGAACACTCCACCCAGCTGCGCGAATGGGTCGACGTCATGCACGAGTATGGCGCCTTGGCCGCCGTCGAACTGGTCCATAACGGCATCGGCATGGGGAACCGCAAGACCAAGGAATATCCGATGGGCCCGTCGAACAATATGGTGCACTATAATTGGGATCCGATTATGGGCCGCAAGATGGATAAGGCGGACATTCGCGAATACCGCCGCTGGCAAGTCGAAGCATCCAAGCGCGCGGTCGATGTCGGCTTTGACCTTGTCTATGTCTATGCGGCGCACGATATCGCGCTGGCGCAAAGTTTTCTCTCGCCCCATTCCAATCATCGTACCGACGAATATGGCGGCAGTGTCGAGAACCGCGCACGTATCATTGGCGAATTGCTGGAAGATACCAAAGAGGCCGTTGGCGACAAGGCTGCGGTGGTGCTGCGTCTTGCGGTCGATGAGATGCGCGGCGAGGACGGCATTCGCTGGCAAGAGGAAGGTCAGGCCGTGGTCGAGATGTTCTCCGACCTGCCGGATCTCTGGGACGTCAATATCAGCGACTGGGCGGAAGATTCCGCAACCTCGCGCTTTAGCGACGAGGCCTTTCAGGAGCCCTATGTCGCCTTCGTCAAGCAAAAGACCGACAAGCCGGTGGTGTGCGTCGGCCGCTTTACCTCGCCCGACACCATGGTCTCGCAGATCGAGCGCGGCATAACCGATATGATCGGCGCGGCGCGGCCCTCGATTGCCGATCCGTTCATTCCCAACAAGATCGAGGAAGGGCGCAATGAAGACATCCGCGAATGTATCGGCTGCAATATTTGCGTCTCGGCTGAAAACACGTCCAGCCTGTTCCGCTGCTCGCAAAATCCGAC
>JABIXB010000293.1 GCA_018666805.1 Rhodospirillaceae bacterium
AGCGATTCCGACAAGCCATGTTCTGCTCTCGCCGCTATTATAGGCGCGCGTGGAGCAACGTCTATGCGTGCGAAGTAAAAGTAAAAGGATTTAGCCGGCGTCTCGTCGCGGGTCACAGCCGGCAGGTCAGCTTGCTCCGCCGCGCTTTGTGCCAAGGCCCATTTTCTTGGCCAATTCGCTGCGCTTTGCCGCATAGCTCGGCGCCACCATGGGGTAGTCGGAGGGCAGCCCCCAGCGGGTTTTGTATTGCTCGGGAGTCATGCCAAAAGCCCGTTTCAAATGGCGGCGCAGCATTTTCAGCTTCTTACCGTCTTCGAGGCAGACAATATAATCGTTTGAAATAGACTTTTTGATCGGTACCGCAGGACGTAGCGGCAAATCTCTCGAATGTGTTGCCGCCCCGGTCACAGCAGACAGTGAGGCATGAACATTCTTAATGAATTCGGGTAATGAATCTGGCGCTACAGCGTTATTCGAGACGTGCGATGAAACTATATCCGCAGTCAAACTTAGCAAAACCAGCGAATTATTCGTTTTTGACACAAAAGTTCCTACTAACTAAATCATACTCCTAATCTTATAGTGAAAAGTTAAGGCAGAGGCAATGCGAAATAATTATGAATTATATAGTAATTATATAGTATTAATTAAATACCTCGCCTGGCTCAGGGCGTTAACTCGCAGCGCAATGTCAATGCATCGACGGCCGGGCCATAGCGCCTGCGGTAATAATGCGGGCGGCGGCCAACCGTTGAAAAGTCCGACTTTTCGTAAAGACGGCGCGCTGCCAAATTGTCTTCGGCGACCTCGAGAAAGAGGGATTCTATACTAAGTTTCGCCGCCTGGACCTTTGCCGCCTCCAACAATACGCCGCCCAACCCATTGCGCCGCACGTTTGGCGCCACGGCAAGCGAAAGAATTTCGCCTTCTTCGCCGGTTGAGCGGCAAATAATAAATCCGACTGTTTTTCCGTGCGGGCGGGTGAACAGGCCGAACGCTCCGGGTGCGGTCAATATTCTGCCGAGCAGCTCGGCGTGCCATGCATCTTCAAAACAAATTGCATGCAGCGAAGCGATGGACGGTAGGTCGTAGCTCTTCATTTCTTCGATTTGAAGGGTGGCTGGCGAAGGAGAATCCATTAGTTGCCTGCCGGGCCGGAATTTACCGGGCTGACTCCGGGCTTGCGCAAATAAAGCGGTGCCACGGCTGTGGCGGCGGAGTTGGCGAAGCCACGCACTGCGATAAGGGTGGCGACGGTCGCCGCTTGCGGGTAGGGCGGGCTGCCGGAAAGGTCGTATTGCCACCCCGCCGCAGCGAGTACCGGCGCTGCCAGCGGGGTGCCACTGCCGACAAGCAAGAGCGGTGTGCCGGGCGCACAGATCGGCGCGAGACGGCCGGGTAGGCTGTCCACGCCGGCGGCGAACGGTGCGCCGGCTGGTGCGCCATCGGCCGCGAAAAATTGCCCATAGACCTGATCGCGCCGCGCGTCCAGAAGTGCCAGGATCATATGTCCCAGCCGCTCTGCCGGCGCCGTCGCCGCCGCCAGCGCCTGTAATGTCGTGACGCCAGCAAGCGGCAAGCCGGCAGCCAGAGCGAGGCCGCGCGCCGTTGCCAGGCCGATGCGCACGCCGGTGAACGAACCGGGGCCCTGGGTCACAGCGATACCGTCAAGCGCTTCAAATTCGATCGCCGCCTCTTTCATAACCGTCTTTACCATCGGCATCAGAATCTCGGCCTGACGCCGCCCGGCAATTTCCTCTCGATTGACACGCACACTGCCGCTGGACCAATAGGCCACGGAGCAGGTCGTGGTGGTGGCATCAAGCGCCAGAAGCCTCATCGCTCTTCACGCCGCCCTTTCTGTTAACCTAATGTCTTAACTTATTGTCGATTCGATGAAAATAAACTGTAAAAAGTAATCCGCATGCCGCGTAACCACTATCACCAGGAAGGCGTTGCCGACAAGGTGGCGACAGCATGAATTTGACAAGAATTTCAGCGCCGGAATTTGATGTTGAGCTGGCCCTTGCCTATGCAACGCCCGGCAATCTGACCGGCAAAGCCATATACCGCCACTCGGCATGCTGGTTGCACCCCGATGCCGCAGCGGCGCTTACCAGAGCAATCGCTTTGGCCGGCGAGCTGGATCTAAAATTTCGTATTTTTGATGCCTATAGGCCGGTCGAGGCACAATGGGCGTTATGGCGCCACAATCCGGATCCTGACTTTCTCGCCGACCCGAGGCGCGGCTCGCCCCATTCGCGCGGTATTGCCATCGATCTGACGTTGCTGCGGCGCGCCGATGGCACGGCGCTCGACATGGGGACGTCATTCGATGATTTTAGCGAACGGGCCTTTCATAATTGTGAAACTCTTGCAGCCGATATTAGGCGTAACAGGTATCTACTGCTGGGCTTGATGGCCAGTGCCGGGTGGGATCACTATTTAAATGAATGGTGGCACTATCAACTTTATAACCCGCGCAGCTATCCGTTGCTTTGGGATAGTGCTGCGCGCACGGGATTAATGACGGAATGATGACGTTATTGAAATTCATACCGCCACTTCAGCTGCGCCGCCTAAAGCTGGCGCTGGCCGCTATTTTACTTGCCGCATTTGGCCTGCCGGCGTCGGGCATGGCGGCTGATTCGGCGGTTATTCTGCAATATCACCGCTTTGGTGAATCGGACATGTCGCCCACCAATGTGACGTTGGAGCAGTTCGAAGCGCATCTCGAATATCTCCAATCCGGTGGTTACACGGTGTTGCCGGTGCCGCATATCATCGCCGCGCTCAGCGCCGGCCAGCCGCTGCCGGACAAAACGGTCGGCATCACCATTGACGACGCCGTCAAATCAGTCATCGACGAAGCTTGGCCACGCCTGCGCGCGGCTGGTTTCCCCTTTACCCTGTTTGTCGCCACCGATGCCGTTGACCATCACCAGGCGCGCATCATGAGTTGGGACGATATCCGCAGCCTGGTTAATGCCGGTGTGACAATCGCCAACCACAGCAGCACGCATGGCCATTTGTGGCGCGGCGACATTGCGGCGGCACGGCACGATATCGAGGCTGCGCAGGCGCGGTTTCAGGCCGAGCTCGGCTTCAGGCCGCGCCTCTTCGCCTACCCCTATGGTGAATATAATTTGGCCCTGCGCGGGCTCGTCGAAGAACTTGGTTTTGACGTTGCGTTTGCGCAAAGTTCGGGCGTGGCGAGCAATAGCGCGGATTTCTTTGCCTTGCCCAGATTCTCTCTCAATGAGGCCTACGGCGATATCAAGCGCTTCCGCCTGATCATCGATACGCTGCCGATTCCGATTCACGACCTGACGCCGGCCGATCCCGTCTTGCAGCAAAATCCGCCGCATATCGGCTTTACGGTTGATGACAGCGTCGGGGATATTAAGCGGATTGCCTGCTACGCATCCAACCAGGGTGCGGTTCAGCTAGAATTGTTAGGCGCAAGCCGGGTGGAACTTCGCGTGCCCAAGCCCTTTCCGCGCGGCCGCAGCCGTGTCAATTGCACCCTGCCCGGCCCGGATAATCGCTGGCTGTGGTTTGGCATGCAATATCTCGTGCCCTGAAGAGAGCAATAGTCAGGATTGGTGTTCGGCGCTGCTTTGCTCGTCCTGGGTCCAACGATCTTCATGCAACTGGGCATCGTCGAGAGGCGCCAGGTTGTTGGCCCGCATAATGGTTCTGAGCGTTTTCACATATTTCGCGCCGCGCTCTGAATAGCGTAGCAACTCACCGGCCAGTTTATCGCCGTCGATCGGCTTGGCGCGGTCACGCAGCCACTTGCGCGAGCCGCGGAACTCGCCATAGGCGCGGTGATAGTTCAGATTGTGCATATAGGACCGCACGCCGTCGACCAGGCTCGAATAAGCGCGAATTAGATGTTGCTGGCCGCTTGCCCGTTCTTCCGGCAGCATGCCGTTCGCCGCCGCGAATGTGTATTGGCCAAACAGCGCATTGCCCTCGCGCGCGAAACGGGAGGTTCCCCAGCCGGACTCTTCCGCAGCCTGGGCGATGGCAAGTGACGGCGGAATGATATCGACGCGCGCCATGAAGGCATCCCAATCATATGGGTCCGCCTCATAACGATCCGCCATTTCGTACAGCCATTCGCGCTGATCGTCGCTCAGGGACATGCCGGAATCCAAGATATCGTGCAAATTCTGCAATTTTTCGCGGGCGGCCAAAATGTCCTCATTGACGCGCAGGACGACAGGCAGGATAGCCTTGATGAACACGCGCTTGCGCGTCGTAACCGAGACAACATCGGCGATATCGGCGGGCAGTTTTTTGAGATATAGGCGCGGTACGTTATTGCCCAAATCGCGCACATTCGCCAAATCATAATCGATCTGCTCGAAATGCGCGTCCAACGCCGCGACGCTGCCGATATGTCCGTCTATCGGCCCTAAATTCGCCACGGCCCCCGTGATCGGTTGTTTGCCGGCGGGCTTGGGCAACGGCAATTGAGGCAACGGCAATTGAATAGCTGCTGTGGCTGCCGATTCGCCCGCCGTCTCAGGCTTGACCGGGGCCGGCAGAAATTCGTTCTGTCCAACATTTACGTTATTGTTGAACAAAGTCGCGATTTCGTCCGTCGTATCGGTGGGCATCTCGTATGAGACAGGCGTGAATTTATCAGCGAACAGGCTCTGGAATGCCCAGCTGATTTCTCTCTTGCCGCTCGTCTTATTGTCCACAAATGCGGCCGCCTCAGCGCCAGCGGTTTCAGTCTCGGGAGTGCTTTCCGGTACGGCTGCAGTTGGTGGTACGATCGAAGCCTGTGCCGCAACGATCGGCGCTGATGTGGCACGCTCTGTTTTCTCACTATCTGCTGGCATGAAGATCGCGAGGGCTGCGACCGCGATCGCCGCGCAACCCAACACTGCCAGCGCCGGTGCAAACAGCGGCACATGCGCCCAGGGCAGCGCAGGTTCCTGCGTGCCACTAATATATTTTTGATCTTCCATCACCGAATCACCCATACAACCTGTTCCACGTTGGTCGCAATTTCCGCCGGACCGAAAAAGTTTCCTTGCGCGCGGTTAAACCGCGCGCACCTCAACCACTTCGGGAATGTAATGGCGCAGCATGTTCTCGATACCCATCTTTAGGGTCGCGGTTGAACTTGGGCAGCCCTGACAGGCGCCCTGGAGCTGAACCATCACCACACCATTTTGAAATCCGCGATAGACGATATCGCCGCCATCCTGAGCGACGGCCGGCCGCACCCTGGTATCGAGCAATTCTTTAATCTGGCCGATTATTTCCGCATCGGGACCGTCCACGGCGTCGTCCGTCATGCCATCGCCAAGATCTGCGGAGTCCAGCATCACGGGCTGGCCCGAGACAAAATGCTCCATGATGACGCCCAAAAGGACTGGCTTTAGCATTTGCCAATCCGCATCATCCGTCTTGGTTATGGTTACGAATTCATTACCGAAGAATACGCCTGTGACCTCGTCAATAAGGAAAAGGCGCGCCGCCAGTGGCGAGCACTGGGCTGCTTCCGCATCGCGTATATCAATAGACCCCTCAGCCAACACCGTCTGTCCCGGAAGGAACTTCAAAGTGGCCGGATTCGGGGTCTGTTCAGTTTGAATGAACATTCCGTTGTCTGCCTGTACCGAATGGCGATCATTAATAGATCGCTCGAATTTGCACCGGGAATGTGGGCCAGAGCGAAGCAGGAATCAAGTGCTGAACGGAAGCCATTGGTTGAATTGGTAAATATATAGTTAACAAAAACGGCCGGTTTTGGCGCGTTGCCATTTTGCCTGAAGTGGGCATTTTTGCACTTTCTGGAGGGTTATTACGGGGTGCCGTGAATCCGGCACTGCCACGCCGCCGGCCGCGATCGTTATGTCAGGTCGCGAAGCTGCTGATCGCTAAGGTTCCCCGGCACCACCACCAAGGGGATATTGAGGCGCCCGGCGAGCTGACCGGCGAGCCATGATATCAATGAGCCATGTCCGTCATCGGGCGGCGCCGCGCCGACAACGAGAAGGTCAATCGATTCGCTCTCGTCGATATGGCCGAGAATTTCCTCGCCGATCCGCCCTTCGCGCAAGTGCAGGGATGGCTTGACCCCCAGCGTCGCTTCCACTTCGCCGGCGAGTTGGTCGAGCATCGCCTCGGCCTCTTCGCGGGTTTCCTCGCGCATACGCTCGCCAACCGCCGCCCAATGCTGGAATTCGGGCGGCTCGGTAACATGCAGAAGGGCGACGCCGCCGCCGGAATTCTGCGCCCGCATGGCGGCAAAGCGGGCCGCCACGGCGGAATGATCATCATGCGCCACACAAACCAGAAATGTGATCTGGCCGGCGATATGTTCTTTGCCATGCGCTTTTTCGGAATCACTCATGGGCAAGCCTCAAACAATGATCAGTTCTTTCGGAAGGCAACGCCGCCAACCCATCCTGCCACCAGCGCCGCAGCGATAGCAAGCAGGCCGTAGAGCGCGCCCTGTCCCTTGGCAAAGTCGTATATCTCGGCTGAAATGCCCGATTTCTCGACCTTCAGCTGCGATTCACGCCGGCTCAGCACTTCGCCGTCACGCACCAATAGCGTCTCAGCCACATAATCGCCGATCGGTACATTGCCGGGCAGTTTCAGCGTTGCGCGAAACAGGCTGTCGTGGGTGATTACGACTTCGCCGGCCGTCGGCGCATAGAGCGCATCTTGCGTTCGTGCCCGCCATACCGCTTCGCGGAAGGCGCTGACCTCATCGGTCGTTTGAGACCAGATGGTATTGAGCAGAATATGGTCGCTGCCAATTTGGTTTCGGTTGAGCTCCTCCGTCGTCATGATCTCATCGATCGGGCGTGACGCGGCAAGGGCGTAATATTGCGGAACATCGCGAAACGCCACCGAATCGCGGTTGATCCAAATGCCGGCAACCACCCGTTTGCGCCGCACCACAATCGGCGCCTCGGGCCCACGCAGGGTGATGATAATATCGCCGGGTAGCGATTTAACGCCGAACAGGATGATCGTGGTGCCGTGAAAACTCGAATCGACTTCAATGGTTTGCGGCGAAATATCGACCAGGAGAGGTGTGTCATCGGCATCGGCGGGCGCCGACAAACCGCCGCACAGGATCAGCAAAAGGGCTAAAAACGGCATCCGGCCAGTCATCAGAGCGCCGCCATTAAGGTCATGCTGAAGAGATCGTCGGGCCGCGCCACCAAATCGTAAAGCAGGCGCCCGCCGACGGCCAACACCAGGGTGGCCAGCAGAGCGCGCAGATATTCGCCCTGAAGTTTGAGGCCGAATCGGGTGCCGTATTGCGCTCCGATCACAGCCCCCGCGGCGAGCAGCAGCGCCAGGATAATATCGACATTGTGATTTTGCACGGCGTGCGCGAATGACGATACGGTGCTGATCACGACGATGCCGAACAGTGAGGTACCGACGACGATACTGGTCGGCATGCCGATCAGGTAGATCATCACCGGAATCATGATGAAGCCGCCACCGACGCCCATGAAGGCGGCGAGCAACCCCATCAGGAAGCCGACGACAACCGGCGGCAAGGCGCTGACGTATAGTTTTGAGCGCCGGAAGCGCACCTTCAGCGGCAGGCCGTGAAACCAATTGTGCTGATGCGCCTTGCGTCGCCGCTGGGTGCCCCGGCGCAGTGCGGCGCGTATGGACTCAAAGCCCATCAAGCAGCCGACAACGGTCAGAAAGACAACATAGAAGAGCGAGATGACGAGGTCGATCTGGCCCGCCTCGCGCAAGGCGCGGAACAGCCAGACGCCGAGCCACGAGCCGCCGATGCCGCCGCTGAACAACAGCGCACCCATGCGGAAATCGACATTGCCGCGCCGCCAATGGGCCATCATGCCCGAGACCGATGAAGCGACAATAAGATTGGTACCGGTGCCGACCGCGACGATCGGCGGCACGCCGAGAAAGATTAACATCGGCGTCATCAGGAAGCCGCCGCCGACGCCGAACATGCCGGACAGAAAGCCGATCGCCCCGCCGAGGCCGAGCAACAAAAATACATTTGTCGAGATTTCCGCGATCGGCAGATAAATTTCCATGAACGCTGCTTCTTCAGGGCCGCTTTGTGTATCTCGCCAGTATGCTCCTTAACGCAGGATAATTGCTACTGGCACCCTCTCAAGGGTCCAGCAGGCCGATGATTTTCTTAATTTCGGCCAAATTCGGCTCGGCCATGGCAGCGGCGCGCGCGCCGCCTTTTTTCAGAATATCGTCGATATGGTCCGTCGATGCCATGAGGCGGCGCATTTCGGCGGCGATCGGCTTGAGCTTGGCGGCGGCGAGGTCGGCCAGTTCAAGCTTGAATTCGGCGAAACCCTTGCCGGTAAAACGCGCTGCTACGACCTCGACGCTCTCATCATTGAGCGCGGCATAAATGCCGAGCAGGTTGGCCGCTTCGGGCCGATTTTCCGCGTCCAGGCTCATACCGGGTTCCGAGTCCGTTTTGGCGCGGCGGATCTTGCGCTGAATGGTTTCGGCATCATCGGTCAAATTGATGCGTGAATTTTCCGATGCCTCGGATTTGCTCATCTTGGCACGCCCGTCGCGCAGACTCATCACGCGCTTCGCCTCGCCCAGAATGAGCGGCTCGGGAAGGGGAAAGTATTCCTGATCGTAGAGCCGATTAAAGGCGCCAGCGATATCGCGCGACAATTCCAAATGCTGCTTTTGATCCTCTCCCACCGGCACATGGGTGGCGCGGTAAAGCAGAATGTCGGCGGCCATCAGAACCGGATAGGCGTAGAGGCCGAGCACTGCGTTATCGCGCTTCTTGCCGGCTTTTTCCTTGAACTGGGTCATGCGGTTGAGCCAGCCGAGCGGGGTGATGCAGTTGAACAGCCAGGCCAGTTCGGCATGGCTCGCGACCTGGCTCTGATTGAAGATGATCGAGCGTTCCGGATCGATGCCGGCGGCAATCAGGCCGGCCGTGACCTCGCGCGTGTTGGCAAGCAGCTCAACGGGGTCCTGGGCAACCGTGATGGCGTGCAGATCGACGATGCAGTAAATGCATTCATAGTCATTCTGCATCCCGACCCAATTCTTGATCGCGCCGAGATAGTTGCCGAGGTGCAAATTTCCGGTCGGTTGAACGCCGGAGAAAATCCGATTCATAGCCACCTGCTTGGTCGAATAATGAAGCGCCGGATTTATGGCGCGCCGGCCCACCTTGGTCAAGAGAGCTGCACACGCCGCGTTCAGGCGGTGCTGTCTTCTCCACCGGCATCGCTGTCGCGCGAACGCCACAATCCCTTAATGTCGGCAACATAGGCGGCGCCGAAGGCGCGCGCGGCGAGGCCATAGACGATAATGCCGGTGAACATCAGGGCAAGCAGACTGCCGACGCCGGTGCCGAGCGAAGCGCCGAGCGGCCCGCTTAGCGCCGCAGAAACCGCCCAAAGCGCCGCCGCCATTGCCAATGTGGCGAGCAGCATACGCGGCAATCGCCGGCGCAGGCGTGGATCGGCGGTGAAATAGCCGCGCTGGTGCAGGCCGCGCGCCAGCAGCGCCGCGTTGAGCCAGCCCGACAGCGTCGTCGCCAGCGCAATGCCGACATGGCCGAGCGGCCCCATCAAAATCAAATTAAAGGCGATATTGACGGTCAGGCAAACGATCGCGATTCGCACCGGTGTTTTAGTGTCCTGACGGGCGAAATAGCCCGGCACCAAGACTTTGATCATAACAAAGGACGGCAGGCCGGCTGCGTAGGCGATCAACGCATCGGCCGAGGCGGCGGTCGCGACGGCGCTGAAGGCGCCGCGCTCAAAGAGAACGGAGATCACCGGCTCGGCAATGATCATCAGCGCTGCGGCAGCCGGCAGGGTAAGCAGGAGCGCCCCTTCGATCGCCCGATTCTGCGCCTGTCCTGCGGCTTCGTCCTGCGCCGCGCGCAATTGGCGTGAGAGCAGCGGCAACAGCGCCGTGCCGACGGCCACGCCGATCACGCCGAGCGGCAATTGATTGATGCGGTCGGCATAATAGAGAAACGAGACCGCACCCTCCGGCAGCAGCGAGGCGATAATGACATCGACCACCAGATTGACCTGCGCCACACCGGCGCCAAGCGCCGCCGGGGCAATCAGGATAAGCATATGTTTGACGCGTGGCGTGAGACGTGGGCGCGGTAGCCGAAGCGCAATGCCGGCGCGCCTGAGCGCCACGATGAGCCAAGCGAATTGCAGTACGCCGGCGGCCGAGACGCCGATCGCCAAGGCGTGGCCCGGCGTCTCGGTCACTTCCGAAAGGCCGAGGAGAGCGCCGATCAAGGTAAGATTAAGAATTATCGGCGTCGCCGCAGCGGCGGCAAAACGGTACAGCGAATTGAGTACGCCGCCCAACAGCGAGACCAGCGAGATGAACAGGATATAGGGGAAGGTGATGCGGGTGAGCTGAACCGTGAGGTCAAACTTCTCCGGGTCCTCGGCAAAGCCCGGCGCCAGGGCATACATCAGCCACGGCATGACGATTTGCGCCACCACCACCATCAGCAACAGGACGCAGAGCAAAACCGCCAAAACCTCCTCGGCGAAGGCCTTGGCCGAGGCGCGGCCATTTTGTTCGAGCTCGCCGGAAAAGAGCGGCACGAAGGCGGCGTTGAAGGCGCCTTCGGCAAACAGGCGGCGGAGAAAATTGGGCAGTTTGAAGGCGACGAAGAAGGCGTCCGATACCGGCCCGGCGCCGAGCGTGGCGGCGATCAGGATATCGCGGATGAAGCCGAGCAAGCGCGAGCCCAACGTATAGCCGCCGACGGTCGCCACCCAGCGCCCCAATGCCATGGCGCTGGAACCCTATTCCGCCGCGGCGGTTATTGTTGCCGATTTAGGCGCTTCAAGAGCGCTCAGCAGCTGCGTGCGCACCCGTTCGATTTCCGCCTTTTTTGTCACTTGCATACCGTAGCGATCCTTGACGTAAAACACATCCACCGCTTGCACCCCATATGTCGAAATATGCGCCGTAATGATAGATAGGCCGAGATCGGTCAGCGCACGGCTGATATCATAAAGCAGTCCGGGCCGATCACGGCCATTGATCTCGACAACCGTATGCTGGCTGCTCGCCCGGTTGTCGACCAATACGCGCGGCGTCACCTGAATTGCCCGGCTGCGCGCCGCCAGGTTCTGTCTGTCCCGCAGCACCGCATCGAGCGGCGAATCGCCGGCCAGCGCCTGTTCGAGCAGGCTGAGGGTGCGGGCCAGTTTTTCCTGATTGTCGAACGGGCCGCCCCCGGCGTCCTGCACCCAGAAGCCATCAAGCGCCATGCCGTCCGAGGTGGTGAACGCCTTAGCATCGACAATGCTGGCGCCAGCCGCCGCCATGGCGCCGGCCACGGCGGCGAACATGCCGGGCTGATCCTTGGCGTAGAGGGTGATCTCGGTGGCGGCGCGCACCGGGTCAATTCGGGTATCCAGCTCCAACAGCGCGGCGCGCTGCTCGGCGTCGCGCACCAGGCGCGCGTGGCGCGCATGGGTGGCGCTGTCAAAGGCCAGCCAATAGGGCGCGAACAGCCGGTCGCTGAACGCGGTGATCTCGCTGCCGAGCCAATCGTCGAGCGTTTCGCGTAAGGCGGATTTTGCCGCGGCGACGCGCGCAGCCTTGCCTTCGGCCTCATGGCCGCCGGTCATGACTTCCTCGGCGCGGTAGTAAAGCTCGCGTAGGAGCGCACCCTTCCAGGCATTCCAGCGCCCCGGCCCGACGGCGCGGATATCGGCGGCGGTGAGAACCAGTAATAGGCGCAGGCGCTCGACCGACTGCACCTGGGCAATGAAATCGGACAGCGTCTGCGGATCGTTTACGTCGCGTTTGAAGGCGGTGTCGCTGAACAACAGATGATGACGCACAAGCCACGCCGCCTGCTCCGTTTCCTCGGCTGTGAGTCCAAGGCGCGGCCCCAGCTTATGGACGATGCGCGCCCCCGCCTCGGAATGGTCCTTGCCCCCGCCCTTGGCGACATCGTGCAAAAAGAGCGCCAGATAAAGCACGCCGCGCGATAGGATTTTGGGCGCGATAGTTGTCGCCAGGGGCAAATCCTCGGCCAATTCGCCGCGCTCGATCTGCGATAAAATACCGATCGCGCGCAGGGTATGCTCGTCCACCGTATAGACGTGATACATGTCGTGCTGGGTCTGGCCGACGATGCGCCCGAACTCAGGGATTAAGCGCCCTAGAACGCCCGCCTCGTTCATCCGTCGGAGCGCCACTTCGGGCTCGCGCTTATCGATCAATATGGCCATGAACAGGCGGTTGACTTCATCGTCTTCGCGTAAGTCGCGATTGATCAGCGGCAGGCTTTGGTGCACCAGGCGCAGGGTGCGCGGGTGAATATCCTGGCCGCCTGTTTGCGCCAGACGAAACAGTTTGATCAGGCGCGCTGGCCGTTCGCCAAAGGCCGCTTCGTCCGCCACGGCGAGGCGCCCACCCACGGTGCGGAGGCCATCGGCGGCCGGTGACGGGCCGTCCGTGCCGCGCCGCCGGGGGGCATTGTCGAGGTGGTCCGCTTCGAGCGAGGCGCATAGCACGCGCGTCAATTCGCCGACCGATTTGGCGACCAGGAAATAATGCTTCATGAAGCGTTCGACAGCGAGATTGCCGTCGCGGTCGCCGTAGCCCATGCGGCGTGCGATTTCCGGCTGCAGGTCGAAAGAGAGACGATCCTCGGCCCGCCCGGCAACGAGATGCAGGTGGGCGCGCACTTTCCAGAGGAACCCCTCCGCCCGGGCAAAGCGCACCTGTTCCTTGCGCGTGAGCAGGCCGCGCTCGATCAAATCGGCAAAGCGGTCGACGCGATAAAGATATTTGGCGATCCAGAACAAGGTGTGGAGGTCTCTCAGGCCGCCTTTGCCGTCCTTGATATTGGGCTCCAGCAGATAGCGCGAATCGCCGGTGCGCTGATGCCTTGCATCGCGCTCGGCGAGCTTGGCGGCGACGAATTCACCTTCGCTGCCGGGCACGATTTCATCGCTGAAGCGCTGGCGAAGCTCGCGAAAGAGCGCTTCATCGCCGCATAGATAGCGCGATTCCAGGAGGCCGGTGCGGATCGTCATGTCGCCGCGCGCGCGCGCCAGGCAATCGGCGATGGAACGCGTCGCCTGGCCGACCTTGAGGCCCAGGTCCCACAACATATAAAGCACATATTCGACGACCTGTTCGTTGCGCGCCGTGAGCTTCCACGGGTGAAGGAACAACAGGTCGATATCGGAATGGGGCGATAGCTCGGCGCGGCCATATCCGCCGACGGCGATCAGGCTGAGGCGGGCGCCGCTGGTCGGGTTGGGTTCGGCGAAAATACGGTTTGCCGCATGGTCGCGCACCGCGTGCAGGATTTCATCGATCAGGAAGGTATAGCCCGCCACCAGGGCGCCACCGCGCGCGCCGGTATCGAGGCGGGATTCGAGCTCGGCCCGGCCGCGCGCAAGAAAATCCTTGCAGAGCGCAAGCGCTTCACTGCGCTCGCCGCCCTCGCCCGGGCGCCACGCGCTCGCTGCGAGCGCCGCATCGAGTGCGGCGCGATCGATTATATCGCTCTGCCGTCCGGCCTTCGCCATGATCTTTGCTTAATCCGTTCTACTGTTTGATCGCTATATATGGCGCTTGGCGCCGCGCGGCTAGCGCAAAAGCAGCGCATTAATTCCGTTGAGGGCTTTGTAAAGCACCTCGAATTGGCGCGCAAAGGCGCTGGCGGACAATCTGTGGCCGGCCTTGGCGAGGCGCCGGCGGATCTCAGCCAGGTTGCGCTCGCCATTTATTTGCGCGCTGATTTCGGCCGCGAGCTTGGGCAGTGGCAAGCGTATTTTGGCGCCGTCAAAATCGAGGGAAATGGCCGGCGCGCCCTTCAGGCGCCCGGCCAGCGCTTCAGGCGAGACGTTGTTCAGTACCGGGACAGCCATTTGTGACTGTGGCCGGCGCGGAATATCGCCTCCCCGCCCGCTATTCACCAGATAGCAGATATGCACTTTCAAATTGCCGGCGATGAGTTCTGCGGTGGCGCAACGTTGCGGCCAGGGCAGGGAGGCCGCTTTTTGCCGCAGCGCCGCATCCTCTAAATAGTTGAGTGGATCGTAACGCGCCGGCTCGATAAAGCCGGTGATTTCAAGTTCCGCATCCGCCGCCAGGGCGAATATTTCCGCCACGCTGTAGGCGCGGTCCTGGCGGTGCAGCAGCAGATCGTAAATACCGGCGTCACCGGCATTGTGGTGATCGCCGATATGGGAATTGCGCTTGAGCCAATTGGTTGGCGGTAAATCATCCAGGAGAGCTCGCGCGGTCTCGACACGCTCCGCATCGGGCAGATCATCCGCGATCAGACGTAAAAGGTCCTGCGCTTCATAGACACCTGTGCGCCCGAGCCGGCCATAAAGCATGAGGCCGATCCCGCCCTTAGGCCTCAGCGCCGCCACCAGGCTGTGCAGGCCCGCCGCCGGCTCGGGCAAATGATGCAGCACGCCGCAGCAATCGATGTAATCGAATTTTTCCAGCCCGAGCTCGGTTAAATCGTTCAATGAGGCTTGGATAAAATTAATGCTGTCGAGCTTGCGCGCGGCGGCACGGGCGCGGGCGATCTCGAGCGATGCGCCGGAAATATCGATATGCGTGATCTCGGCCATGAGCCCGCGCGCCGCCAACTGGCTGGCTAGCATGATGGTGGCATCGCCGGTGCCGCCGCCGGCGACCAAGGCGCGAAACGGCTGGTCGGCCGCAAGCTTGCGGCCGAAGACATAGTGCTCGATTTCGACAATATTGCTCGGCGAGCCGGTGATCAGCCGTTTGGCCTCATCCGCCGGATCGCGCGGCGGATAGGGATAGGCCTCATATTGCCCGCGTACGTCTGTATCCATGTTCTTTCTTGGCGTCATTTCTCAGTGCACGCATTAATTCATTAAAATGAGGAAATAATGAGACAACTTGCCTTGGCGCCCCGCCGCCTGCAAACTTGTGACCATGATGGATTTAACATGACGGAAATCATGCGCGGTTATTTCGGCGTTGGCGTGGAAGGCGTGAGCAAGCCTTTCAATGTCGGCAATCTGATGCGCTCGGCGCATGCTTTCGGCGCCGGCTTTGTCTTTACCATTGCGGCCGAATATGGCGGCGCCGGCTCCGACACCACCAAAACGCATGAACATGTACCGTTTTATCAGTTTGACGACGTGGCCGGCCTTTCCCTGCCGCAAAGCTGCGCCCTGGTCGGTATCGAGCTGATGGACGAGGCGGTGGAACTGCCAAGCTTTCCCCATCCGCTCAATGCCGCCTATGTGCTCGGCCCCGAGCGTGGCTCGCTATCGCCGGCCTTGGTCGAGCGGTGCGATCATATCGTCCGGATTCCGGCGCGGTTTTCGATAAATCTTGGCGTTGCCGGGGCGATTGTTCTTTATGACCGGATGCTGGCGCTCGGCCGTTTCGCCGAGCGGCCGCTCAATCCGCGCGCCAAATCCACGCCGCGTCCGCCCCATGTTTTCGGTGCGCCGACCCGGCGGCGGCCGAAGGCGACATAACATATGTTCAATATTTGGTTAATGTGGGGCAGAAAATGCCCTGGAACCGGACTGGCGAAGCGGATATCCTAGGGCGATGCGCGAGCGATTCGTTACATATTTCCGACTTTCATCGGTCCACGCCAAATGCACTCTCTTCGCCTGGATATTGCTGGCGGGCGGTTTTGCCATGGCCGGCGATGCCGAGGCCCAGACGGAGCTCAGCAAGAGCGGTGCCTGGAAAGCCTATACCTATAGTGAGGGCGGCAAGCTGACCTGTTACATGTACAGCCAGCCGACCAAGAAGGAAGGCAATTATAAAAAACGCGGCGATCCGCACGCCATGGTCACCCGGCGGCGTGGCTCCAAGGTGGTCGAGGAAGTGAGCATTACCTCGGGCTATCCCTACAAGGATAAGACGCCGATCAAGGTGAAAATCGATGGCCGCGGTTTCAAATTAGGCATCGTTCAGGAAGAGCATGTCTGGGCCGACGATGCGGCCGAGGACAAAAAGATCGTCAAGGCGATGATCCGCGGCAATAAATTGACCGTGCGCGGCACCTCGCGAAAAGACACCTATTCGCTCGACAGTTATTCGCTGAAAGGGTTCAGCAAAACCCACAAGGCGATCGTCAAGGCCTGCCCTTAAAGCTCGAGCTCCTAAACGATCATTGAGAGAGCGGCTCTGGCAATTGCCGGCAGGTGCACGTATATCAAGCCCTATGAACGAGACCAGCACTTCTCCTGCGCATGAACGGACGAACCTGATCGGCATGGATCGGGCCGAACTGGCGTGCCAACTGGTGGCTATGGGCGAGCCCGAGAAAGGCGCCAAACTGCGCGCCAAGCAGCTCTGGCACTGGATTTACCACCATGGTGTCGCCGATTTTTCCGAGATGACGACCCTCAATGGCCCGCTGCGTGAGACATTGGCGGAAAGATTTACCCTGGCGCGTCCGGACGTGGCGCGCGAGCAGCGCTCAGAGGACGGCACGCGCAAATGGCTGCTGCGCTTCGAGGATGGCCAGGAGGCCGAGAGCGTCTTCATCCCGGAAGAGGATCGCGGCGCGCTTTGCCTGTCGTCGCAGGTCGGCTGCACCCTGACCTGCAAGTTTTGCCATACCGGCACGCAGCGCCTGGTGCGCAATTTGGGCGCACGCGAGATCGTCTCGCAATTCCTCGTCGCGCGCGACAGCTACGATGAATGGCCGACGCCTCAGGACGGCCGGATGATCTCCAACATCGTCATGATGGGCATGGGCGAGCCGCTCTTCAATTACGACAATGTGGCCAAGGCGATCCAGATTGCCATGGACCCGGAAGGCTTCTCGATCTCGCGCCGCCGCATCACCTTATCGACCGCCGGCGTGGCGCCGATGATCGAGCGCTGCGGCGCCGAGCTTGGCGTGAATTTGGCGATTTCGCTACATGCAGTCGAGGATGATTTGCGCGACGAGATCATGCCGATCAACCGCAAATATCCGTTGGCGCAACTGCTTGAGGCCTGCCGGCGCTATCCGCGCGCTTCCAACGCCAGGCGCATCACGTTTGAATATGTCATGCTGAAGGGCGTCAATGATTCGCCCGCCGACGCCAAGGCGCTGGTGCAGTTGATCGCCGGCATTCCGGCCAAAATCAATTTGATCCCGTTCAATGCCTGGCCCGGCGCGCCGTACGAATGTTCGTCGCCCGAGGCGATCGACCAATTTGCCGCGATCGTCAACAAGGCCGGCTATTCCGCCCCGGTGCGCGCACCACGCGGGCGCGATATTCTTGCCGCCTGCGGCCAGCTTCGCTCGGAAAGCGTCAAAGCCAGACGTTCCGGCCAACCTTCGAAACCCCGCCCGGCACCCGCGCCGCAGGCGGCTATATCCTGAGGCCCCTATGCCCCTGATCGTCGCTTCCCTGATCTTCGCACTCGTTGTGATCTACCCGCTGTGGCGCATCTGCGACCGCGCCGGCCTGCCCAAATGGCCGGCCTTCTCAGTCTTTATCCCGATTATCGGGCCACCCATCGTTGCTTATCTGCTGGCGTTTAGCCGCTGGCCGAACCATCCCTTCGGCCGCTAGGAGAAACGTCATGCCGCTTATGCACGGGCTTTTGAATCTGGTTATGCTCGCCATCACCATCTGGTGTTATTGGCGCATTCTCGGCCGGGCGGGAATTAGCGGCTGGTGGGCCTATCTCATGCTGCTGTCATTGGCTGTCGTGTTTATCGATAGTCTTATTCAGGGCCCGCCGATCTTGTCATTGATCGCGCCCTATATCGTGCCGGCGGTGCTGATCTGGATCTTCGCCTTCAAGCGCTGGCCGAGCTTCGAAGCAGACCCGAAGGCGGGCAGCAATCGGCGCTTTGCCCAGCAGGGCCGCGACTGGCGCGACGATATGCCCTCGGCCGATCCGCACCGCAATGTGAACCCCGGATTTATGGAAGCGGATACGCCGAGGCGAAAGCGGCGCAAGACCAGCGAATAAAAATAGTCGGCGCTCAGCGCCGGCGGTTCTTGCCGCGCGCGGCACTTCGCCTATACTGCGCGCGCTTTCAACCATGCGCGGCGTAATACAATGACCCAATCTTCCGATAAGCCGATTAAAAAAGTCGTCCTCGCCTATTCCGGCGGGCTCGATACCTCGATCATCCTGCGTTGGCTGCAGGAAACCTATGGCTGCGAGGTGGTGACTTTCACTGCCGACCTCGGCCAGGGCGAGGAATTGGCGCCGGTCCGTGGCAAGGCGGAATCGCTCGGCGTGACGGAAATCTTCATTGAGGATCTGCGTGAGGAATTCGTGCGCGATTACGTTTTTCCGATGTTCCGCGCCAATGCGGTTTATGAGGGCCTCTATCTGCTCGGCACCTCGATCGCGCGCCCACTCATTGCCAAGCGGCAGATCGAGATCGCCCATCAGGTTGGCGCCGATGCGGTCTCGCACGGTGCCACCGGTAAGGGCAATGACCAGGTGCGCTTTGAGCTCGGCTATTACGCGCGCGATCCGGAAATCCGCATCATCGCGCCGTGGCGCGAGTGGGATCTCACCTCGCGCGACGATCTGGTGCGCTATGCCGAGCGCCACCAGATTCCGATCCCGCGCGACAAACGCGGCGCGCCGCCTTATTCGACCGACGCCAACCTGTTGCACATTTCCTATGAGGGCAAGGCGCTGGAAGATCCCTGGGTCGGCCCGGACGAGGATATGTTCACGCGCTCTGTAGCGCCCGAAAACGCGCCCGACACGCCGCAATCGGTCGAGGTCGAATTCAAGGCCGGCGACGCGGTGGCGGTCGACGGCGAGGCGCTGTCGCCGGCGGCGCTCTTGACCAGATTGAATGAGCTCGCCGGCGCGCACGGCATCGGGCGCATCGATATCGTCGAAAACCGCTTTGTCGGCATGAAATCGCGCGGCGTCTATGAAACGCCCGGCGGCACCATCCTGCTGCAGGCCCACCGCGCCATCGAATCGCTCTGTCTCGACCGCGGCGCCAGCCACCTCAAGGACGAGCTGATGCCGCGCTATGCCGAGCTGATCTATAACGGCTTCTGGTTTTCGCCCGAGCGCGAAATGATCCAGGCGGCGATCGACGAGAGTCAGAAAACCGTCGAAGGGACGGTGCGGCTCAAGCTCTATAAGGGCGGCATTCATGTCGAGGGGCGGAAATCCCCGACCAGCCTCTATAGCGAAGACCACGCCACCTTCGAGGCCGATACCGTCTATGACCAGCGCGACGCCGAAGGCTTCATCAAGCTCAACGCGCTACGCCTCCGCCTGCGCAGCAAGTAGTTTTACAGCGGCAGGGCGGTTAGCCCGATGACATGTTCGTGGGCGAAAAGAATTACCACGTAAAGCACCAGTGCGGCGGCAATGCGGATATAGCCGATTTCCTTGAGGCTTGGCTTGGCCCGTCCTTGTAGGGCGGCGAGGAACGGCAGGGCCGAACTCGTCGCTGATTTCTCGGCCCAGTCTTCCGGCTCCTCGCGCCGCGTGCGTGCGTCGGCGAGCGGCTGGTCGATCAGGGCAAAAAGCGCGAAAGCGCCGAACAGCATCAGCGAGGCGGCGTCGCCATTGGTTGGGATGTGAGCGGTTGCCCAGAGAAAGATCGCCCACAGCAGCGGGTGGCGGGTGACTTTCTTGATGCCGTCCGAGGGCATCGTGGCCAGCAAAATCAACACCAGCGGCATCGCCGCGAGCGGAATCAGGCGAAACCAGTCAGGCCCCTCCCACAAGAGAATTTGCGGCGCATCCTTGTGCGCGAAAACGATCCACACCAGACCGGCGAGCGAGAGGATCGAGAACAGCGCGCGGTAGACCCGTTTGCCCCAGGCATTGATCATCGCCGCGCGCAGGCCCGGCACCACCGGCACCATATGAACGGCGATGAAAATAGCGAGCGCGAGCGCCAGGCTCCACAGCGTGCCGGTCATTCTATTTTCTCACTCGGGCTCGGGCACACCGGCCTGGCGGCAGGCGGCGGTGACGGTGTTTTTCAACAGGCAGGCAATAGTCATCGGGCCGACGCCGCCCGGCACCGGCGTGATCGCGCCGGCGACCTTGGCCGCGTCGTCATAATCGACGTCGCCGACGAGGCGCGTGCCGGATTTGGTCGAGGCATCCTCAATGCGGTTGATACCGACATCGATCACCACCGCGCCCGGCTTGATCCAATCGCCCTTGACCATTTTCGCCCGCCCGACGGCGGCGATGACGATATCGGCGCGGCGGCACTCGGCGGGCAGGTCCTTGGTGCGCGAATGGGCAATGGTCACCGTGCAATGTTCTTTCAAAAGCAGCGCCGCCATCGGCTTGCCGACGATATTGGAGCGCCCGACGACAATCGCCTGCTTGCCGGTGAGATCGCCGATCACCTCTTTCAGCATCACCATGCAGCCGACCGGGGTGCACGGCACCATCGCGTCCTGGCCGCTGTTGAGGCGCCCGACATTCAGGGTATGGAAGCCGTCGACATCCTTGTCCGGATTGATCGCATTGATGATCGCATCGCTATCGACCTGATCGGGCAGCGGCAGTTGCACCAAAATGCCATGCACGCTCGGATCGGCATTGAGCTCTTCGACCTTGGCCATCACGTCGTCGTGGCTCGAATCTTCTGGCATCGTGTAGGTGTCCGATTTCATGCCGGCCTCGAGCGTCGCCTTGCCCTTGTTGCGCACATAAACCTCGCTCGCCGGGTCTTCGCCGACCAGCACCACCGAAAGGCCCGGCGTCAGGCCATGCTTCTCTTTCAGCACCGCGACCTTGCGGCCGATTTCGGCGCGCAGATCGGCGGCGAAAGCCTTGCCGTCGATTCTTGTTGCTTCACTCATGTTCCAGTTCTCCACAGAAAAGTTCGAGACGTTTTTTGATTTCCGCCGTATCGCCGGCGATTTGGATCGATTTGTGCCGTGCCGCAGCGCCTGTGGCAATAGTCATGCTCGAAGCCGGCAGGTTGAGCGCGCGCGCCAGCAGCTTAATCAGGGCGCGGTTGGCCTTGCCGCCCTCGGCCGGCGCGCTGACGCCGGCTTTGACATAAGCGGCCCCATCGGCGCCCAAAGCTAAGCCGTAGACGCCGGCCTGGCGTGCCTTTGGCGTCAGGCGCACAGACAGGCGAACGCCTGATTTATGGCTGCTGAAGGGTGCGTTGCCGCCCATTTTTCCGCCATTTTTCGCCTGGGGCGCGGCGCGTTAGCGGATATTATCGACGAGCAGATCGCGGATAAAATAAAGCGCGATGATCAGGATCACCGGTGACAGATCGAGACCACCCATATTGGGCAGGATACGCCGGATCGGCCGGAGCGCCGGCTCGGTGAGGCGATAGAGAAAGCCGAGCACGCCATAAACGAATTGGTTCTGCGTGTTCAAAACATTGAACTGCACCAGCCAGCTCAGCACCACCGAGGCAAACAGCAGGATGATATAGAGCGTAAAGACCGTATCGATCAGACTTGCTAAGGCATTCATGGCTTTATTTTATGCTGTGAATTGCTAACGAAATGTTCGCGCCCGCTCGGGCGGCGGCAAGTATATCCAAAAGCTGAACGAGGGCCAGCCTTTCTAAGCAGCCAATATATCGCCGGCGATTTCCACCGCTTCGCTTGACAGGGCGCAAAAAGCGGCCACATTGTCGCCCTCAGGCGCTGGTGTTACCGATTTATTCATCACATCCGCGCTCAATGTGTTGACGGGGCCGTAGCTCAGATGGGAGAGCGTCGCGTTCGCAACGCGAAGGTCAGGGGTTCGATTCCCCTCGGCTCCACCAACACCCCGATCAAGCCGTAAAATCCCGCTCCGGACCCACTATATATAGACGTCAGGGCACGAGAATTATACCCGGGTAAAAACCATAATCAATTGTAATTAAACAATAATCCGAAAATTGGTATTGTTCTGTGACCGGCGTCTTTTTATGACGCCGGAATGCTACGAATTGCACTCTTCGCCGATCATAGCACAGCCCGGCCATCACGCCGCGCCATTTGCGGCGCTTGGCGGCGGCGCGATTGAGTTTGGCCGAATATTGACCTTTGCCGGACGGCAGGCATAATTTCCCACAAGCTATATCCGCAGCGATATCCAGCATACGGGGAACGGCGGCATGGAAATAAAGCAGCTTGTGGACGGCAACAATCTGCTCGGCGAGGGGCCGCTGTGGGATGTCACCGAGCAGCGACTTTACTGGATCGACAGTTGGGGCAAGAAGATCTTCCGCGCCGCGCCCGATGGCAGCGAGCTCGAGACCTGGGATGTGCCTGAGATGATCGGCTCGATGGCGCTGCGCCAACAGGGCGGTGCGGTTATCGCGCTCCGCACCGGCTTTCATTTCTTCGATTTCGCCAGCGCTGAATGCGAGCTTATTTTCGATCCCGAGCCCGATATGGCCGATACCCGCCTCAATGACGGCAAGGTCGACAAGCGCGGCCGCTTCATCGCCGGCTCGATGGATATGACCGAACAGGCGGCGGCGGGCTCGCTCTACCGCCTCGAGCCCGATCTCAGCTGTCATAAGATCGAGAGCCAGATCAAGGTCTCGAACGGCCCGTGCTGGAGCCCGGATGGCCAAACCTTCTATTTCACCGACACCTGGTCGGGCGAGCTCTGGGCCTATGATTATGCCCTCGAGACGGGCGAATTATCGAACAAGCGCATCTTCGCGACCTGCGATTCCGCCGATCCGAACGACGATTCCGGCGTGCCGGACGGCTCGACCGTCGATGCCGAGGGCTTCGTCTGGAATGCCCTGGTTTATGCCGGCGAAATCATCCGCTACGCGCCCGACGGCAGCGTCGATAGGCGCATCGACCTGCCGGTCAAAATCGCCACCAGCGTGATGTTCGGCGGCGCCGATCTCGACATCCTCTACGTCACCTCGATCGCCAAATCGCCGCAGCCGCAATTCCCCGATGACGGCCCGCTCGGCGGCAGCCTGTTCGCCATTTATGGGCTCGGCGTCAGAGGAATCGAGGAGCCGCGCTTCGCCGGCTAGGGTTGTTTGGTCGAGATATCCCTGCGTGCTACGGTCCGAGGCCGGCGGCGACTTTGCGTAAAAGCATCTGTAAGATTGCCTCGCCGGGGTTGGACCTCAAGCACTGGCATGTAAAATTGGATTGATATTTGATCTCTGGCCGCCAACGAAAACGAGAAGATCGGGACATGCGAAAAATCATCTGGGCGGCGCCATTCGCGCTCTTTCTGGCGCTCGCGGCACCCGTCGCGGCGCAGAATTTCGAGGCCGGGCGGGAGGCATATCTGCGTGAGAATTACGCCGCAGCGCTGCAGCACTGGCAGCCGCTGGCGGCGGCCGGCAATGCCGCGGCGCAGGCCAATCTCGGCGTCATGTATTACCGCGGCCACGGCATGGCGCGGAACTATGACGAAGCAGCGAAATGGTATCTCCTGGCCGCGCAGCAGGGCCACGCGCAGGCGCAAACCACGCTCGGCATCATGTATTATCACGGCCGGGGCGTGACGCGGGATTATGAAGCGGCGCTCAATTGGTACCAAATGGCGGCAAACCAGGGCGTCGCCTTTGCCCAGAGCCGGCTCGGCTTCATCTATCAGGAAGGCAAGGGTGTGGCGGCGGATCAGACCGCTGCGGCGGGCTGGTATCTGAAGGCGGCGCTACAGGGCGTGGCCTACGCCCAGACCCGGCTCGCCGACATGTACCGCGAGGGCCGGGGCGTGACGGCGTCGGCCGGCGAAGCGCTCAATTGGTACCGCCGCGCCGCCGAGCAAGGCAATGCCGAGGCCGAAACCCGGCTTGGCGATATGTACCGCGAGGGCAAGGGGGTGGCGCGCGACGATGCGCAAGCGCTGGCGTGGTATCTGCGCGCCGCCGAGCAGAGCAATGCGCGGGCGCAAATCAAACTCGGCTTCATGTATCAGGACGGCATGGGCGTCGGCCAAGATTATATCGAGGCCTATATGTGGTGGAGCCTCGCGGCGAGCCAGGACAACGCCATCGCCGCCGGCGCGCGCGAGCAAGTGGCGGGCAATATGACGGCGGAAGAGATTGCCGAGGCACGCCAGCGCGCCCGCGATTGGCGCGCCACCACCGCCCAAATCTCCCTCGTTCCGCCCGGCGCGGCGGCGGATTTCGAGGCCGGCATGGCGGCCTATCAGAGCGGCGATTTCAGCGCTGCGCTGGCTAAAATCAAACCGCTCGCCGAGAGCGGCCACGCCGAGGCGCAATATAATCTCGGCCTAATGTATGTCGGCGGCCACGGCGTCGCGCGCAACGACGCTGAGGCGGCAAAATGGTATGGCAATGCGGCCCGCCAGGAGCTCACCGAGGCGCAATATAATCTCGGCCTGATGTACGCCCTCGGCCAGGGCGTCAAAAAGAATTACATCCTCGCCCACATGTGGTGGACCATCGCCGCCCGGCAAGGCCACCAGGGCGCCAGCAAAAACCGCGAAATCGCCGCCGCCGGCATGAGCCGGGATCAGATGGCGGAAGCACAAAAATTGGCGCGCGAGTGGCAGCCGAATTGAGCGGCGGTCGCCGAGGCTGGGTAGCGCCTGCCTGGGACATGACCGAGGGGGCTAGAGCCTGATGCCAAAGCAAACAGCCGACGCCGACTACGAATCCTACCGCCGCGGCGTGTTCGATTTTCTCTGGCGCGAGGTCGAGCCGATGGCGGCGGAGATCGAGCGCAGCGGTACATTTCCGGTCGAGGAACTGTTTCCGAAATTCCGCGAGCATGGTCTCTTCGGGCTGCTGATCCCCGAGGCCTATGGCGGGCTTGGGCTCAGCACGCAGCGATATCTGCCGTTTCTGGCTGAGTTTTCGAAAGTGGCGGGGGTGGTGCGGGTGCTGTTGCATGTCCACAACACCAGTGCGCGCGCGGTGGTCAGTTACGGCAGCGAGGCACAGAAAGAAAGACTGTTGCCGGCGCTGGCGCGCGGCGATTCCTCGCTCACTTTTGCCATCACCGAGCCCAATTCTGGCAGCGGCATGGATGTCGCCTGCCAGGCGGTGCGCGACGGTGATCATTGGGTGGTGAATGGAACCAAGCATTACATCACCAATGCCGATTTCGCCGATCTGCATCTGGTCTGTTGCCGCACCGGTGCGCCGGATGATCGGCGCGACCGGCGCGGATTGAGCGCGCTGGTGATCCCGTCTGACGCGCCCGGTTTTACCATCGAGCCGATGCCGCATCTGATGGGTAATAATGGGCCCTATCACGGCATCCTCCATTTTGACGATGCGCGCGTGCCGGCGGATAGCATGGTCGGCGCAGAAGGCGATGGGCTCGATGTGTTTTTGGGCGAGCTTGAGCCGAGCCGCGCTTTCGTTGCCGCTAGCTCGCTCGGCGCGGCCGAGCGCGCGCTTGAAATCGCGCTCGATTTTTCCAAGCGCCGCGTCA
>JABIXB010000294.1 GCA_018666805.1 Rhodospirillaceae bacterium
ACGGCAATGCTGGCCGAAACTTTTGAGGAAAGCCTGCCTGCGGCGGCGGTGACGCCGGCCACTATCAGCGGCGCGACAGCGGCCAACCCGGTGGTCATCACGGCGACGGCGCATGGCTTCTCGGACGGTGATAAGATTCTGATCGAAAGCGTTGCCGGCATGACCGAGCTTAACGACCGGCGCTTTGTCGTCGCCAACAAGACGGCTAATACGTTTGAGCTCAATGGCGAGGATGGCTCGGCTTACAGCGCCTACAGCTCGGGCGGTGCCGCCAGCCTGGTCGAGATCATACTGACATCGGCGGCGGCGCTCTCGACCTCCGCCACAGCCACACTCACCTGGACCGCGCCAGCCGGCGACATTGAAAAATACAATGTCTACCGTGAGAAAAACGGCATCTACGGCTTTGTCGGCTCGACCGAAGACACCAGCTACGAAGATGATGGTGTGGTGGCGGATCTGTTTGACACGCCGCCCAAGGCGCGCAATCCGTTCCGCCTGGCGGGCGATTATCCCGGCACGGTCGCTCTGCATGAGCAGCGCGCAGTGTGGGGTGCCAGTACCAACGATCCGCAAAAGGTGTGGATGTCGCAATCGGCGAATTTTCTCAATATGAATGTCTCCACCCCGTCGAAGGCCGATGATGCCGTGACCTTCACCATCGCCGCCAAGCAGGTCAATGCGATCAAACATTACCTGACGCTCGATGATCTCATCATCCTCACCGGTGGCGGCGAATGGAAAGTGAATGGCGGCGAGGAGGCGGCGATCACGCCGTCGAATGTCAACGTTAAGCCACAGAGTTATCGCGGCTCAGGCAACGTACCGCCATTGGTGATCGGTTCCACCGCGCTTTATGTGCAGAAGGCCGGCAAGCTGGTGCGGGATCTCGGCTATCAGCTCGAAAAGGACGGCTATGGCGGCAATGAGCTGTCCATTCTGGCCGCGCATCTGTTTAAGGAAACCACAATCGCCGAATGGGACTATGCGCAAAATCCGGATTCGATTGTCTGGTGCGTGCTGGCTGACGGCACGGCGGCGGCAATGACCTACCTGCGCGAGCATGAAGTCTGGGCCTGGACCACCCATTCCACCGACGGCAGTTATGAGAGCGTCGCGGTGATCACCGAAGGCAACGAAGATGTGCCGTATTTCGTCGTTAAGCGCACGATCAACAGTATCGAGATGCGCTTTATCGAGCGTTTGCACACGCGTATCTTCAGCACCATCGAAGACGCCTTTTTTGTCGACAACGGCCTCAGCTATGACGGCTCGGACGCAACTGTCATCTCCGGCCTCGATCATTTGGAAGGCGAGAGTGTCGCGGTGCTGGCGGACGGCAATGTTATCCCCGGCATGACGGTTACGGACGGTGCCATTACCCTCCCGAATGCCGCCGCCAAGGTGCATGTCGGCATGCCTTATTCGGCAACGCTGGAAAGCTTGCCCTTGGGCGGTGTGACGGCGCAGGCCGGCGCCGGGCGGCGTATGAAAATTTCCAGGGTGCAGCTCCGCGTCGAGAATGCGCGCGGCATCTTTGCCGGCCCAAACACGGGCGAGCTGACCGAATGGAAGCAACGCGCCGGTGAAGTTTATGGCGACCCGACAGCACTCGAAACCGGCACGGCGGAAATGACCGTTCTGCCGAGCTGGTCCTACGACACCACCCTGGTGGTGCGCCAGACCGACCCGCTTCCGGTTACCGTCTTGGGCATGACGGCGGAGGTAAATGTCGGTGGTTAAGATCACGATTACCGCAGCGACGCGTGAGGATGCGTTGGCCCTGGCGCCGCATCTCAGGCGTGCTGACTGTGAGGAGGTTTGGGCGAGCAGTCGGCTTTCCGGCGAGAGTGCGCTCGTGCTTTCGCTACTGCATTCGGCCCCCGGCCTCGCCTGCTCTCGGACGAAGGTCAGCCCTGGCTGCTTGCCTCGATGTTAATGGAGCGCCATCCGGTGCCGGTGTTGAGATATTCGCAGCGCTATCTGGCTCTGGCGCGAGCTCCGTTCGCGAGGCTCAGCAATTATGTCGATGCGCGCAATCACATTTCGCGGCGTTGGCTCGCCTGGCTGGGTTTTACGTTGGAGCCGCCGGCGCCCTACGGCGTCGCCCGCCTGCCTTTCCATAAATTTCATATGCCTGGCCTCGCTATCCCAGCGGGCAGACGAATCGAATCTGACGAACAAAAAGAGAGTTTGAAGCATGTGTGAACCGACAACGATCATTATGGCTGTAACGGCTGTCATGGCGGCCTATAGCGCTCAGCAACAGGCAAAGGCGCAGAAATCCAAGGCCAAGTTTGATGCCGGTGTGGCGCGCAATAACCAGGTTTTGCTGCAACGCGCGGCGCAAGACCGTATCAAGCAGGGCGATGAGTCCGAGCGCCAATACCGCGTCAAAGTGGCGCAAATGATCGGCCGGCAACGGGCCGGCTTTGCCGCCAATGGCGTACTGGTCAACGATCCGGGCTCAAGCCCGCAGAATGCGCTCTTGGATACGCGTACGCTGGAGGCAACGGATATCTCCATCCTCCGCGAGAACACCCGCAAGGATGTCGACTCGCTGCGTTTTCAGGCTGCAAACGCCGGCGCGCAAGCCGGCCTGTTGGCGTCATCCGCGCCAAGCCCGGGCGCCGCCGCGGGCCTCAGCCTGCTCCAATCGGCGCCTGGCGCTTACAACAGTCTATCCACTTCGAATACGGCGGACACGACAACCCAACCGCCCACTACTTCCGCGCCCACTTCAGATTCACAACAACA
>JABIXB010000295.1 GCA_018666805.1 Rhodospirillaceae bacterium
CAGGAGCGCACCACGCAAGCGCTCGACGATTGCGCATTATTTATCTCAATCGGCACTTCTGGCAGCGTCTATCCGGCGGCCGGATTTGTGCATGAATTAGAGATCGCGGGACGCGCCCATACGGTCGAACTAAACCTCGAACCATCGCTTGGTGGCAGCCTGTACGCCGAATCTCATTACGGCCTGGCGAGCCGGATCGTGCCCGAGTTTGTCGCGCGAATTCTCTCCGGAGACTTGAATCTTTCCGCCTCTTGAACAGCACGCCACAAGACCCCACATTCCCTTTAGGCGGTCGCCATAACGGGGCCGCCATTAACAGGCGGGGCCGCGATGGCGCGTCTGGAGCGTCATAGCCGCCCGCCAAGATATTGCTCAAAGGAGGATATCCAATGCGTACAGCCTATGATTTTTCCCCCCTGTTTCGGACCGGCGTCGGCTTCGACCGAATGACCCGGATGCTCAACAATGCGGCGCAGAACACGGAAAGCGACCTTTCCTACCCGCCCTATAATATCGAGCAGGTTGACGAGGATCATTACCGCGTCACCATGGCGGTTGCCGGTTTCAAAGCGGATGATGTCGATGTTGTTCTGCACGAGAACACGCTGACATTGAGCGGCCGCGCCGAGGAGAAGGAAGATAAGGAAAGCAAAAATCTGCTTTACCGCGGCATTGCCCGGCGTGCCTTCGAGCGCCGCTTCCAGCTCGCCGATCACATCAAAGTTGAAAATGCCGCGTTGGAGGATGGTCTGTTGACGATTGATCTCGCGCGCGAAATCCCGGAGGAAAAAAAGCCGCGTAAGATCGAAATTCGCGGCGCCCGGCAGCTTCAGGACAAAGCCGCCTAAACACAACGCAAACAGGTCGTGGCCGGTCCTCGCGAGAGGGCCGGCTTCGGCATGTTGCGTGAAATTTTAGGAAAAGGCTTTGAAGGTGATTATCGTGAACGTATCGCGGACGCCTTCAAGCCGCTGAATCTTCTCGGTAACGAAATGGCCGATATCCTGGTCGGCATCGAGGTAGGATTTGATCAGCAAATCATATTGGCCCGAGGTCGAGTAAATCTCCGAGACCTGCTCGATCGTCTCTATGGCGCGGTCGGCGACCTCATAGGCCTGTCCCAGCTCGCACTTCACCATCACGAAGACCGCTTTCAATCTTATCCACCCCGCTTCGGCTTGGTCGGTTCGCGCAAAAAGTCGGGAAAATGATCGCCCATGCCGATCACTTTGTCACCCTCAGCGCTACTGCCGTGCCCGCTCGCCTTGTTCCGCCCGGCGTCTCTCGGGCGTCTCTCGCGCACCGCATGATCCCGGCTCGGCTTTTCCGGCGCCGCGCGGCCCGGCGATTTATTTTCGCCGCCTGCACGTGAGCGCGAGCGCCGGCCGCGCGGCCGGCTTTCGCTCTCTTTGGCGTCGACTTTGGTTTGAGCGTCTTCTTTGGGATCTTCTTTAATCTCTTCGGCTTCGGGCTTGGATACCGCTTCCGGCGTTACCGCTTCCTCGGCTGGCGGCGGTGCCGCCTCCGGCGCCTTGGTGCCAACTTCATCGAGATGCTGAACCGGTATTTTCATGCCGATCAGGCTGACAATGGCATCCAAATATTTGGCGTCTTCCGACGTCACCAGGGTGATTGCCGTTCCCGCCCGCCCGGCGCGGCCGGTGCGGCCAATCCGGTGTACATATGATTCGGCATTGTTGGGCACATCGAAATTGAAGACGTGCGAAACACCCTGAATATCCAGCCCCCGGCCGGCAACGTCGCTGCAGATCAAAAGCTTGATCTTGCCGTTTTTATAATCGGCCAAAGTTTCCGTGCGGCGATGCTGGGCCATATCGCCGTGTAATTCCTCGGCATCAAAGCCGTGCCGCCGGAGCGAATTGCGCAACACGGAAATGTCTTTTTTGCGGTTACAAAAGATTAGCGCGCTTTGCACATCCTCGCCGGCCATCACTTTGCGCAAAGCGGCGCGCTTGTCCTTGGGATATTTCGGCACCGATATCATGGTGTGCTTCACCGTCTGCGCAATCGATGCCGGTGGTGCGACGCTTACTTCCTTCGGGTTGATCAGAAACGCATCGGCCAGCGCGCGAATGTCCGTCCCGAGCGTGGCTGAGAACAACAGCGTCTGGCGAATACGCGGCAAGGACGCAACAATACGCGTGACATCGGGAATAAATCCCATGTCGAGCATCCGGTCGGCCTCGTCGATAACCAGAATTTTGATACCGCCCAACATCACCTTGCCGCGCTCGAACATATCGATCAGGCGGCCCGGTGTGGCAACTACCACGTCCGGATTCTTTAAGAGCGCGCGCTCCTGATCCGGCATTGATTCGCCGCCGATCAGGACAGCATGGCCGAGATCATGATGTTTGGTATAGGTCGATAAATTTTCTGAGATCTGCTGTGCCAATTCGCGCGTCGGCGAGAGAATAAGCGCCCGCGGCATGCGCGCCCGCGCTCTGCCCTGGGACAGGATATCGATGATCGGCAAGGAGAAAGACGCCGTCTTGCCGGTCCCGGTTTGCGCGCAGCCCATCAGGTCGCGGCCCATCAAGACGAGCGGTATCGACTTTTCCTGAATAGGCGTTGGATTTATATAGCCGGCGTCATGGACGGCTTTCAGCAATTCAGGACTCAGGCCCAAATCTTCAAAACTTGTTGTTTGTTCTGTCAAAACTACTCAGCGCTCCGGCTGGCTGGGGCTGGTTTCAGGCGCACGCAAATCGAGTTGCCCATCACGTATGCGGCAATGAACCAGCAAGAAATCTGTTGGATTATTCGAAATATTACTTAACAAAGCATTTCCGGCTATTTTCGCTGGGAAACCCAATCGAAAAACGGGGCGGCAAGGCTTACCGCATATTGTCCTTAAAAGCCAACCCCGTTCTCATTTTTACCGCACCAAATGGTCGAATTGCGTCAAAAGGCTTAGATATCGAGATCGGAAACGAATCCGGCATGTTCGCGGATGAAGGAAAAGCGCGTTTCCGGTTTGCGCCCCATTAGGTCTTCCACCCGGCGCGCTGTTTTAGTCTCCTCGCCTTCCGGAATTGATATTTTCAGCAATATACGCTGCTTGGGATCCATCGTCGTCTCGCGCAGCTGCACCGCCGGCATCTCGCCAAGGCCCTTAAAGCGGCTAATTTCAACCTTGCGCTTGCCTTTGAAGTCGCCCTTCAACAATTCATCGCGGTGATCATCGTCGCGCGCATAGGCGATCCTGTCACCCTGCGACAGCCGGTAGAGCGGCGGCTGGGCCAAATAGAGATGCCCATTGCTGATCAGGTCGGGCATTTCGCGGTAAAAATAGGTCATCAACAACGAAGCGATATGGGCGCCATCGACATCGGCGTCGGTCATGATCACGACCCGCTCGTAGCGTAAAGCCTTGTCGTCATATTTCCCGCGCGTGCCACAGCCCAAGGCCTGAACCAGATCGTTCAGTTCCTGATTGTCGCGCAGCTTGTCGCTGCTGGCGCTGGCGACATTGAGGATTTTGCCGCGCAGCGGCAGGATCGCCTGGGTTTTGCGGTTGCGTGCCTGCTTGGCCGAACCGCCGGCAGAATCACCCTCGACGAGAAATATCTCGGTGTCCGCGGCCGCTTTGTTGCTGCAATCGGCGAGCTTGCCCGGCAGGCGCGTCTTGCGCGTCGCCGTCTTGCGTTTGACCTCTTTTTCCTTGCGCCGGCGCAAGCGCTCTTCCGAGCGCTCCAACGCATAGGTCAAAAGCAGATTGGCCGCCGCCGGGTCACCCGACAGCCAATGATCAAAATGATCCCGCAGCACCGCTTCGACCAGCCGGCTCGCTTCCGGGTTGGTGAGTTTATCCTTGGTCTGGCCCTGGAAATGCGGGTCGGTCAAAAACACCGACAGCACAATGCAGGCTTCGCCGGTGATATCTTCCGCGCTCAGTTGCTGGGCGCGTTTATTGTTGGTCAATTCACCGTAAGCTTTGAGGCCGCGTAGGAGGCCAGAGCGCAAGCCCGCTTCATGGGTGCCGCCGTTTGGCGTGGCAACCGTATTACAGTGCGATGCAAAGAACCCGTCTTCGTCTTCCGGCCAGGCAATTGCCCACTCCACCCGCCCGGAGCCGCCATTCAGCTTGGCCTCACCGGCAAAGGCGCGCTGCGTGGCCGTGGCGCGTTTGCCGATCTCGGCGGCGAGATAATCGCTGAGCCCATGCGGGAAATGCAAAACGCCCTTTTCGGGGATGGCGCTGTCATCCGCGAGCAATTCCGGCGCACAGGTCCAGCGGATTTCCACGCCGCGGAAGAGATACGCCTTGCCGCGCGCCATGCGATAGGCCGTCGCCGGGCGGAAATGATTGTCGCTGCCGAATATTTCACTATCGGGATGGAAATTGACCAACGTGCCGCGGCGGTTCTTCACCTCACCCTTTTTCTTGAGCTTCTCCTTGGCGGCACCGCGTGAATAGCTCTGGCGCCACAGCGTGCCCTCGCGCGCGACTTCGATGGTGAGTTCATCCGAGAGCGCATTCACCACCGAAAGGCCGACGCCATGCAATCCGCCCGACGTCGCATAGACCTTGCCGCCAAACTTCCCGCCCGAATGGAGGGTCGTCAAAATAACTTCGAGCGCCGATTTGTCCTTGAATTTGGGATGCGGATCGACCGGGATGCCACGGCCATTGTCGCGCACACTGGCCGAGCCATCGGCATTGAGGGCAAACTCGATCCAGGTGGCGTGGCCGGCAATCGCCTCATCCATCGAATTGTCGAGCACTTCGGCCAAAAGATGGTGCAGCGCATGGGAATCGGTGCCGCCGATATACATGCCCGGGCGGCGGCGCACCGGCTCCAAACCTTCCAAAACCTCGATATCGTCGGCTGTGTAATCGTCGTTTACATATTTCTTGCCGGACTTTATCTTTGACTGTCTTGGATTGTCGCCTGAAGCTGGTTTTTTACTGGTTTTTCGTTTCATGGCTTTATTCTCGGCGATCTCTTCTTGCGCCGCATCAGGCGCGTAACTAAATAAATCCAATGCCTTGGCCATGCTCATACTCCAGCGAATTCACCCATGTATAGGGTATGCACGGCGCATATGACAACGAGATATAGTATTAGATGGTCATTTTTCGACTAATTTCCACCTTGCCCCGGATCGTTCTTGTTGCCGGGGTGGTGGTCCCGCTTTGCTTGGCGGCATTGAACAACGCGCCGGCGGCGGAAGAGTGGTTGCCGGTGCCGCGCCCGGAAATTGAGCACAATAAAGTCACAATGCGCGTTGCGCATGCGTTGAATCCGCGCTTTTCACATATGTCGGAGGGACAAATCACGATTCTGCTCGAAGAGGCGCGGCAGGTTGCCAAAGACCATTTCGCTATCGACATCACCTTCACCACGCCGGAGCAAATCTCCATTGCCGAGCTATTCGCTCTCCGGCCCGCGTTCGCCGACAGCGAAGTGATGGAATGGATCTACGATTTCAAGAATAACAGCGGCAAAACAGATCTTTTGGTCGCTGATCTATTGGCCAGAATTCAAAATAACGGCGCCGGATCGGAAGAAATCTACAGCTTCGCCCGCCCGCATCTGGTCAATCCACCGAGGAGCGCCACCGACCAAGGCTATGCCGAGGCGTTGACCGACACCCTGTTGCGGCGTCTTCGCGTGTGGCGCGTCTTGCCGGCGAACGATAAGCGCGCCGTCATCGATGATTCGCTCTTTAACGAATGGACCCTGTGGGACACGCTGGCGCACGGTGCGCTGCCCTACGATATCGTCCTCACCAATCAGCTCGTGGCGAGCGCCGAATATTACGGTATGGACGTGCACTCGGCGCTGCGCGGCGGCATATCGGTCGGCACCACCAGCTATAGCCGCGACGGCCCGTTCCACACCTACGCTTTCCTCAGCACCTTCCCGTTCGCCAATGATTACGCCCCGATCATCCAGCTCCGCGGCGGCGCAGAATATGACGCC
>JABIXB010000296.1 GCA_018666805.1 Rhodospirillaceae bacterium
CGACCTTTTGCTGCTCGACGAGCCGACCAACCATCTCGATCTCGAAGCCACCATGTGGCTTGAAAATCACCTGCGCAGCTATCCCCGCACCCTGCTTCTGGTCAGCCATGACCGCCATATTCTGAATTCCGTGCCGGACGGCATCCTCCATCTCGAGAACTGCAAACTAACGCTTTATCCCGGCGGTTATGACAGTTTCGCCCGCACCTATGCCGAGCGCCGCGCGGCGGCGGCGGCGAGCCAATCGCGCCAGGCGGCGAAGCGGCGCAAGCTCGAGGGCTTCGTCGCCCGTTTCCGCTATAATGCGAGCAAGGCGCGCCAGGCGCAGAGCCGCCTGAAGGCGCTGCAACGGCTCGGCGACGCGCCGCCATCGGTAGAAAGCGCCACGGTCGAAATAAATTTCCCCGACCCCGAGGGCCTGGCGCCGCCGCTCGTCACCTTCTCCGGCGTGGCGGCCGGGTATGTCGCCGATACGCCGGTTCTGAAAGGCCTCGATCTCCGCCTTGACCCGGACGACCGCATCGCCCTCTTGGGCGCAAACGGCAATGGCAAATCGACCTTCGCCAAGCTGCTCGCCGAAGAACTGAAGCCGATGGCCGGCGATATCTTCCGCGCCGCCAAAATGCGCGTTGGCTATTTCGCCCAGCATCAGGTCGATACCCTGGACGCTGGTGAGACCGCCTTCCAACATTTGAGCCGGGCCATGGCCAAGGCGGCGCCGCATCAAGTGCGTGCCCGTCTTGGTGCGTTTGGCTTTAGCCAGGACAAGGCCAATGTGGTGGCGCGCGACCTTTCCGGCGGCGAGAAGGCGCGCCTTAACCTCGCCCTGATCAGCTACGGCGCGCCGCAAATCCTGGTGCTCGACGAGCCGACCAACCATCTCGACCTGGAGACACGCGATTCCCTGGTGCAGGCGCTAAACGCCTTCCCCGGCGCCGTGGTGGTGATCAGCCATGATTGGGATTTGCTCGAACTGACAGCCGAGCGCCTGTGGCTGGTCGCTGACGGCACAGTGCAACCCTATGACGGCGACCTCGACGATTACCGCCGCCAAATTCTCGGTCGGGCTGGCAACGGCACCGGTAATGGCAAAAAACCGGCCACTGAAAACCCGGCGCGCGAAAAACCCACCAAAGGCAAATCGGCACGGCGCGGCGCGGCCGACGAACGGGCCAAACGCGCGCCGCTAAAACGCGCCGCCGAAAGCGCCGAATTCCGCCTCAACAAGGCGACCCGGCTAAAAGCCGATATCGAGGCCAAGATGTCGGATACCACCCTCTATGAAGGCGCGCCCGAACGCCTCGCCAAGCTCGGGCGGGAACTGAGCGCAGCGGAGCGCGCCATACAAAACGCCGAAGCCGACTGGCTGCAAGCCGCCGAGGCGCTGGAGGCGCTGCAGGGGGGGAAAGGTTCGTGATGGGGCCTTGGCCCACGCCCACGCCATCCAGAAATGCGCCATGTGGAACAATAATGGGGTGGTTAAATTCTGAAGGGCAACCCGGCCTAAGGTTTGGCTCAGTCGTGCCGCCGGAAACCTCTTTCCGAGGATAATCCAGAATACTTCTTTGTTAATCGCCCGTATAAACACTTTTTAATGTCCGCTTACGGCCCCAGCTTCGGACATAAATCAGGCGGCAGTTTGATTTTCGTTGATAGCCAAGAAGCGACACCCTGGAACCAAGCCAGTTGAAGTTCCCGTATTCGGTGATCATCGCGGTTGGATGCGGCCTTCAAGTCGCAAACGCTAGGGCGGCGCGGCGACGGTTTGTCGTGATGTATAACGCGCCAACTAAAATCAAGTTTATGATTCCTGCAAAGGCAGCATTGGCATAAGTCAGAGTGTAATTTCCGGTCAAATCAAAAAAGAACCCGCCCTGATACCCGCCGATGCCGTGGCCCATAAACGCAAAAAATATGACAATGCCAAGCACGGAAGCCCGCTTTGATACCGGTGTTAAGACCCGCACACAAACCAGAATGCTCGTCATTACACCTGCGTAACCAAAGCCGTAAATGACCGCGAAAATATAATACCCCTGGAGTGTGTTGATCTCTAAGAAGAAAAAGACCAGCACCGTCTGAAAGCACGAAGCAATCAAATAAGTCCGGATCGCGCCGATCATGTCGGCCAGTTTGCCAAAGGCAATGCGGCCCGCAATCGCGACAATCAACATAACAAAAAGCACACTGCCCGCTTCTTCCAGTGTAATGCCCCGGTCCTGCATCAAAGGCACCAGATGCATCAAAGGAACCGCCATGCAGATGCAACACAAAATTGCCGCCGCACCCAGCCACAGCGCGGTGGTATTGGGCGCAATCAAAACAGCATCCCCGACGTCGGCCACCGGATCGGCCAATGGATCGTCTGCTGCGCTGACGTCTGAAGATATTGTGTTTTTAGGCGGTTGTTTGATCAACATGGCCAGCGATATCAACAACACAAGCATGGTCAAACCAACACTCATTAATGCATCGCGCCAGCCCAAAGCACCGATCAATAGCGCCAGCACATAAGGCATACCACCCTGGCCCAAAGCCTGACCGGCTGCGGCAATGCCGAGCGCCAGTCCGGAACCCGTTTTAAACCAGTTTCCCACGTTGGCGATCAAGGGCGCGAAAAGGGCTCCAGCCCCCAAAAATCCAGCGATAAAAAATAGCACATAAAATTGCCACAAGACGGTTGCCTGTGAAGCGCCTAATATGCAGAGCCCAATAACCACCGCGCCAACCAGTATGACCCGGCGGATTGGCGTTTCGTCAGCAATCCGGCCCATAAAAATGCCGCCAATAGCCAGACCAACCAAGCCTGAGGTATTTATCAGCGAGACGTCACCACGCTGCCAACCGAACTCTTCAAAAAGCGGTATGAAAAAGACAGAGGTCCCATTGACCATCATGCCCATGCTAAGTGCGAGCATAAGCGCCGATGCGCTAACAATCACCCAACGATAAACAGGCTCCGGCGCGGTCTCACGAATTGAGTTCATCGTACCACCACTCATTCAAAGAAATAACAGGCCGCAAATAGAGGCGCGGATGACTTTGAATAGCAAATTGGGGGGCCGTCAATCCAAGCAATCGCATAGATTAGTAAAGGGGCCACATATTGTCTCCTCAGGGTCAACAGCAGCTGTCAGTTTCAGACAGAATTTGAGTCCGTTTTGGCGCTGACAACGGACATGAGTATCGGTCAACTAGCTTAGTCGATGCCCAACACCTGGCGCGCGAATTTGGGGTAAACTTCGGCGATATCGGCGCCGACAACGCCACGGATCAGCGCCAAGATTTCGGGTGAGGGCGGCGGCGTTTGTGGCACTTTGGCCGGACAATCGAAATCGAAGCCGGTATTATCGTGCACGCTTTCCGCCGATTCCCCGGCGTGGACGCTCTCCAAGCAAAAGCGCGCCGCCGCGCGGTCGAAGGAAAACACGCAGCGCTCCGTTACCAGCGCATGGGGGCCGCCCGGGCGATAAAGGCCGGGCGGGCTGACGCCCGGCGCGGAGATGAAATCGACCTTCGGCACCATGACGCGGCGGCTATGTTCCTGGCGGAAGAGGATCACCCTCGGCACGAGAAAATAGAGATAGGCCGAGCCATAGGTGCCGGGGAAACGCACGTCGAGTTCGGGATAGTCCCCGAGGCCGACCAAATTAACATTGGCCTGGCCGTCGATCTGGCCGCCGCCGAGGAAAAAGGCATCGATGCGGCCTTGCGCGGCGCAATCGAACAGCTCGCGCGCGCCGTCGGTAAAATCATTGTGGCGCTGGCTCGAAAGCACGCTGACGCGAAAAATATCTTTCGCCCGCGCCCGCGCCAACAAGGCGGCAGCGCCCGGGATCGGCGAGGAGGCGCCGACCGCCACATGGCCGAGGCCATCCAGCATGCGGGCGATGACGGCGATCAGCAGTTCGGTCTTGCTATACTTGGCTTCGGGATCGGACTCGCTCATGCGCCATGCTCGGCGAGATAGCCCTGAAAGTCGTCGGTGCTGCGCGCTTGCTTGGCGTAATGCGCGAGATGGGCGGCATCCGGCGCATATTCGCCGGCGAGACCAAGCGGCCAGGCGCCGTTTGGCGCCTCGGCAATGGCCGAGACATAGAGTGCCGGGATCGAACCACCGGCCAAGGGCTCGTCTTCCATTAAATTAATGTCACGGATTTCCTCGACCGTCACCATCGTGTGGCGCGCCGCGTGCGCCATGGTGACCAGCTCGCGCCGCCGGCCGACCCAGACATTGCCGTTGCGGTCGGCAAAGGGGGCATGAAAGAGCGCAATATCCGGCTGGATCGCCGGCAGCACGACGATCTGATCGCCCTGCTCGAACGGGTTTTCGCTCACCTTCCAATCTTCGCGCACGCGGAGAAGATCGCTGCCGACCAGGCCGCGAAGCGGCATAAAGGGCAGGCCCTTTTCGCTCGCCTGCAGGCCGGCATGAATGGCCGGGCAGGTCGAATCGCGGATAGCCAGTTCGCCGGACTTAAGTGCCGCAACGAAACGCGGCGCCGAGCCGAGTTCACCCAGGCTCACCGCCGCCGTCTCGACCAGCGAAACGCAGCCGGCGCCGATCAGCATGTCGGCCTGGATGCCGCTTTGCGGTACCGCCAGCAGATGCAGATCGCGCGC
>JABIXB010000297.1 GCA_018666805.1 Rhodospirillaceae bacterium
TATCAAAGGAATGCCGCGCTGGCAGCAGAGTTCGACAAAATGCGTGCCCTTCAGGGCCGATTCAGAAAACAAAATACCGTTATTGCCCAATATGCCGACCAGGCGGCCGTCGATGCGGGCGAAGCCGGTGACCAGGGTTTTACCGTAGCGCGCCTTGAATTCGTCGAATTCGCTGCCATCGACAATGCGCGCGATAACGTCACGCACATTGAACATGCGTCGCAAAGTGGTCGGCACGATGCCGTAAATTTCCTTGGCGTCATAGGCGGGCGGCACCGCGGCTATCGTCTCCGCCGCGCCATTACCTGTTCCGTCCAAGCGGGCAACGATGCCGCGCGCGCGCTCCAACGCCTCGCCATCATTCTCCGCCATGTGGTCTGCGACGCCGGAAATCCGCGTATGCACATCGGCGCCGCCAAGATCCTCGGAGGTGACCTCCTCGCCGGTCGCCGCCTTCACCAGCGGCGGGCCGCCCAAGAAAATCGTGCCCTGCTCCTTGACGATAATAGTCTCGTCCGACATCGCCGGCACATAGGCGCCACCGGCGGTGCAGGAACCCATAACCACGGCGATTTGCGGGATGCCGGCAGCCGACATGCGCGCTTGATTGAAAAAGATGCGGCCGAAATGATCGCGGTCGGGAAAGACTTCGTCCTGATGCGGCAGATTGGCGCCGCCTGAATCAACGAGATAAATGCACGGCAGCCGGTTTGTTGCGGCAATTTCCTGGGCGCGCAGATGCTTTTTCACCGTGACCGGATAATAGGTGCCACCTTTGACCGTCGCATCATTGACGATGATCATGCAGTCGCGCCCCGAAACGCGGCCGATGCCGGTGATAATCCCCGCCGCCGGCACATCGCCGCCATAGAGCCCATGCGCCGCGAGGGCGGAAAATTCGAGTAAATCCGTGCCCGGATCGATCAGCGCCTGAATGCGCTCGCGCGGCAGCAATTTGCCACGCTCGATGTGGCGCGCGCGCGACTTGTCGCCGCCGCCTTGATGAATATCGCCAAGGGTGCTGTTGAGCCCATCGACGAGCGATTGCATCACCCCGGCATTTTCGACGAATTCCGCTGAACCCGTATCGACCTTGCTCGGCAAACGCGCCATAGAGAGAATCCTTCCTAGCGCCTGAGATTACCCGCCCGGGCGGTGGAATGAAACATGATCATCATCGGGATCCGGTCTATAGTGCGGCCACCAAAATGCCGGAGGCGATATGAAATTACCCGATTTAAGCGAACTGCAGGAAGCGGCGGAACTGGTGCACCAGACTCTTACGCCGACGGCGCAAATTTGCTGGCCACTCTTGAGCCAGCGCGCCGGTGCGGAAGTGTGGGTCAAACATGAGAATCACACACCGATCGGCGCCTTCAAGGTGCGCGGCGGGCTGGTCTATATGGATGCACTCAAACGCCAGGGTGGCACCAAGCGCGTATTGGCGGCAACGCGCGGCAATCACGGCCAAAGCATCGCCTTCGCCGCCGCCCGCGCCGGGCTGGAGTCGACAATTGTCGTGCCCGAAGGCAATTCCCCCGGCAAGAATGCCGCCATGCAGGCCTTCGGCGCCGAGCTGATCGAACATGGCCGCGATTTTCAGGAGGCGCTCGAATACACCATGACCCTGGCCGGCGGCGACGGCGTGAACCTCGTCCCCTCGTTCGATATGGGACTGGCGAAAGGCGTCGCCAGCTATGCGCTTGAGCTCTTCACCGCCGCACCCGACCTCGACACCGTCTATGTACCGATCGGCCTCGGCTCCGGCATCTGCGGCACCATTGCGGCGCGCGATGCGCTCGGCCTCAAAACCGAGATCGTCGGCGTGGTGAGCGAAAACGCCGCCGCCTATGCCCTTTCCTTCGAGGCCGGCAAGCCGATCAGCACCAATAGCGCCGACACGGTGGCCGACGGCATGGCCTGCCGCGTACCGGTCGCCGAGGCGCTCGATATCATCCGCGCCGGCGCCGCGCGCATCGTGCGTGTCAGCGACGATGAAATTCTCGACGCCATGGCGCATTACCTGACCGATACGCACAATCTCGCCGAAGGCGCCGGCGCCGCGCCCTTGGCCGCGCTGTTGCAGGAGAAAACGCAAATGGCCGGCAAAAAGGCCGGCCTGATCCTCTCCGGCGGCAATGCCGACCCGGCGCTGATCGAGCGCGTGTTGCGGCACGCCAGCGCTTGATGACCGGTTTTACATCGGAAGGACGCCCTATTCCGCCCCAATTGATCGGCGAGCTCGTCGATTCAAGCGCCCATCTCGGTGACGGCGAGGCACTGCGTATCAGCCTGGCCGAACATGGCTATCTGTTGCTGCGCGGCGTGGTCCCGCTCGGCACGGCACTCTCCGCCCGCCAGGAGGTTTTGACGCGCCTCGCCGATGTCGGTGAAATCGACTTGCCCGGCGAGACTTTCAGCGGCACCAGTCAACGTAATGCGTTGGCCCCCGATGCCGGTGAATTCCTGCGCTCGCTATGTGACGGGCCGCGTCTTCGCGCCGCCACCGGTGATCAACATCTGGGGGAAATCGTTTCCGCCACCTTCGGTGAGCCGGCGCGCGGCCATGATTATATTTACCTGCGCGTCGCCATCCCAGGTCGCGGCACCGCCACCCATTGCGACTATCCATTCTTCACCCGCGCCACCGAACGCGTGCTGACCTGCTGGCTGTGCCTGAGCGATCTCGAATTCAAGCAAGGCGCGCTCTATGTCGTCGAGGGCTCGCACCGCTGGCAGCAACATATTGACGCCATGCGCGGCTTCGATCTCGAGCGCGCCAACGGCGCCCGTCAGGCAACCCTCAGCGACGATATCGCCGCGTTCGCCCAGGCACATGATACCCGCCTGCTAACGGCAAAAATCAACGCCGGCGACATCATGCTGTTCGGTATGAACCTGATCCACGGCGCCTTCGACCACCGCGCGCCGGATATGCCGGTGCGGGTCTCATGCGACGTGCGCTGGCAACCCGAGAGCGAGCCGTTCGACCCACGCTACATGGCGCCCGGCCTTGGCGGCACGTTCGGTGGTGGCTACGGCGAGCTAAACGCCGCCAAGCCGCTCACCGAGGACTGGCATAAGCGCTAAGTTGCCAGCCACCCATTTCAAGCCATTTATTTCTTGGGAAAAAGCCCCGGCCACTTGGCCGGGGCTCCTGCATCAAGCAGCTTTATTCCACGCATTTTTCAGGGAATTATCCTCTACGAGGAGAGAGGTCCATGCCGCATTTTTTGCCTCAATTACCAGAAGCAAATCCTCTACCCCCAGGATCGGTTTAATTTGATCACGGAGTTGAGTCGCTGAACCCGGGTAGTTGATATACCAAACCGATTCAAGGACTCGACCTCTCAACGAACCCAATTTACTGAGGTGCTCATCCATATCTCTGTGAGTTGGACGTGAGCCATTAAGATCATACGTTACAAAGTAGTTAGCCATTTCTGGCCCTCCTAAAAAAAGGAGTTGCCTTGACTCAGAACTCAATTCGAGGGATATATCCCTTGTTACAAAGCCTTGTCCCGGGGCAACTCTTGGTTAAGTTTGGGACGCACTAGGAAACCCGGGGCTGCAACCCCGGGTTTTTTTGCAGTTACCGTTGAAACTACTTCATCTATATGTAGAGTGCAAGGCGGCGATTTAGCCACAAGGTGTTGTGGTACATAATTGCACGGATTTGCGGCAATAATGCAACAATCAAGCGGCCGGCCTTGAGCCGGAAAAAACGCTGACAGTTACCAGCCGCCGGTCTCGAGCCATTTGTCGAGATGGTCGATGCGGTCACAGCCCCAGAAACGCTCATCGCCATAGATGAAAAACGGCGCGCCGAAGACGCCTTTTTCCAGTGCCGCGTCGACCTCGGTGCGAAGCCGCGCCTTGATGGCGTCGTCTTGTAGGGCGGCGGCGACCGCCTCGCCGTCGAGACCAAGTCCGGCGGCGGTTTTCACCACCACTTCGGCGTCGCCGACATTGCAGTTGTCGATGAAATAGCCGCGATAGAGGGCCTGCGCCAATTGTTTGGCGCGCTCGTCTCCCGCGCTGTCCTGCACCCAGTAATAGGCGCGGCAGGCGGCCACGGTATGGACCGGAAAGGGATCGGGAATATTGAAATCAATGCCGTAAAGGCGGGCCGAGCGCATCAGATCGTGGCGTGAGTACGGCCCCTTGACCGGCTGCGACACAAGCGGGCTGGTGCCGAGTTGCTTGAACACCGCGCCCATCAGATAGGGCCGCCAGTTGACCGCGCAATTATGTTTTTCGCCGATGGCGTCGATACGCTGCGACCCGAGATAGCCATAGGGCGAGGAAAAGTCGAAATAGAAATCTATTGCCTGGGACATGCGCTCAACTCCTCTTCCCTACTCCGCCGCGATAGCACGGCTGATGACGATGCGCTGCACGTCGCTGGTGCCTTCGTAGATTTTGCATACCCGCATATCGCGCCAATAGCGCTCAACCGGGAAATCGTTGAGGTAGCCGACACCGCCAAATGTCTGGATCGCATCCGAACACACCGTCTCGGCCATTTCGGAGGCAAACAGCTTGGCCATGCAGGCTTCCTTAAGGCACGGCTGGCCGGCGTCTCTGAGGCGCGCGGCGTTATGGGTCAATAGCCGCGCCGCTTCGATCTGGGTCGCCATGTCGGCGAGGCGGAAGCTCACCGCCTGATGCTCGAAGATCGGCTTGCCGAAGGTTTCGCGCTCCTTTGCATATTCAAGCGCTGCCTCGTAAGCGGCGCGCGCCGCGCCCAATGCCTGGCTGGCAACGCCGATGCGCCCGCCTTCCAAATTGGAAAGCGCAACGCGGTAGCCCTCGCCCGGATTGCCGAGCATCAGATCAGGGGTGAGGCGCATATCCTCGAACACGATCTGGCAGGTGTCGTGCGCGCGCTGGCCGAGCTTTTGTTCATGACTGGCGACGATATAGCCCTCGGTGTCGGTCGGCACGATAAAGCAACTCAGGCCCTTCTTGCCCGCCTCCGGATCGGTCACGGCGAAGACCAAGGCCACATCGGCCTTCGAGCCCGAGGTAATGAATTGCTTGGTGCCGTTCATAATGTAGGAATTGCCGTCCATCACCGCGCGGGTTTTGAGCGCCGAGGCATCCGAGCCGGTATGCGGCTCGGTCAGGCAAAAGGCGCCGAGCATTTCGCCCTGCGCCAGCGGCCGCAAAAAGCGATCCTTTTGCGCTTGCGAGCCATATCCGAGCAAACCGGCGCAGACCAGCGAATTGTTGACGCTCATGGCGGTCGAGGTGCCGACATCGCCGGCGGCGATCTCTTCCATGGCGAGCGCATAGGCGACGTGATCGGTGCCGCCGCCGCCATATTCCTCCGGCACCATCATGCCCATCAGGCCAAGCGCACCCATACGTTTATACATATCCTCGGGGAAGCCACCGCTCCGGTCCCATTCGGCGGCGTTCGGCGCCAATTCATTGGCGGCAAAATCGCGCGCCATATCGCGGATCATGCCTTGTTCTTCGGTCAGGAAAGGGCTTCCGTTGCTGCTCATGAGGGACTCCGTCGGTCAGGGCAATATTTCGAAATGGCAATCCTTGGGCACGCAATCGGCGCCGTTGATCGGCAGCATATCCTGCGGGCAGCAGGAAAACACCACCACCGCGTCGCGCTCGGCGCGCAGCACGACATGGTCACCGATCTTGCAAACAGGCGCCTCAAAACTGACCGAGCCGTCCTCGGCCACGGGGATATTCATCCACATGTTCCACGGCGCCGGTGTTTCCGGCGGCGCCATGCCCAACTCTCCCAGCGCGGCGGCAAGATTATCGGTGCAGCTATCGTGATGGCCCTCGCAGCCGAGCTTTTCATAGCGGTAGCGGTCGCACGCGGCGATCAGCGTGTCGTGAATGCCAGGCGAGGTATCCTCGGTGAGAGTCAGGATCGGCTCGCGCCGATTGCTCACCATGCTGTCGCCAACATGGGGAAAGATGCCGCCAATTGTGGCTCGGCTATGCTCCATCGACATGAATTCGCTGAGGTCCGCCGCGTTGAAGGCCCAGGTGTCGACCACCTGGGAGCCATATGTATTGACGAGCTTGACACTCTGGCCGGCATCCAGCCGCAACGCTTTACCGAGGCGTGCCGGAACCGTGACTGCCACTAGTTCACGCGCTCTACGGCAATCGCCGTGGCCTCGCCGCCGCCGATGCAGAGCGCCGCCAAGCCCTTGTCCTCGCCATATTTCTCCATCGCCGCCAACAGCGTGACGATCAGGCGCGCGCCCGAGGCGCCGATGGGGTGGCCGAGGGCGCAGGCGCCGCCATGCACATTGACCTTGTCGTGCGGAATATCGCAATCGCGCATCGCCGCCATGGTCACAACCGCGAAAGCCTCGTTGATCTCGAACAGGCCGACCTCGTCTTTTTGCCAGCCGACCTTGTCCAACAGGCCCTTGATCGCTGGCCCCGGCGCGGTGGTGAACCAGGCCGGCTCATGCGCATGCGTGGCGTGGCCGCGAATGATGCCGAGCGGCTTCAGACCACGCTTGTCGGCCTCGGAGCGGCGCATCAGCACCAGTGCCGCGGCGCCATCGGAAATCGAGCTTGAATTGGCCGCCGTGACCGAGCCGTCCTTGGCGAAGGCCGGGCGCAATTTCGGGATCTTGTCGAAATTCGCTTTCGGTGGCTGCTCGTCTTGCGTCACTTCGGTCTCGCCCTTGCGGGTTTTGACAGTAAACGGCGTAATTTCGCTCTCAAACGAGCCGTCTTCGATGGCGGTGCGGGCGCGGGTCAGCGAGGTGATGGCGAATTCATCCTGCTGCTCGCGGGTGAACTGGTATTTCTGCGCCGTCGCCTCGGCAAAGACGCCCATCAAGGTGCCTTTGTCGTAAGCATCCTCAAGGCCATCAAGGAACATATGATCCTTCACCGCGCCATGGCCCATGCGATAGCCCTGGCGCGCGCGGTCCAAGAGATAGGGCGCGTTGCTCATGCTCTCCATGCCGCCCGCGACCATAATGCTGTTGGTGCCGGCGCTGATCATGTCATGCGCGAACATCGCCGCCTTCATGCCTGAGCCACACATCTTGTTGATCGTCGTACAGCCGACTGAATCGGGAATGCCGCCGCCGATAGACGCCTGGCGCGCCGGCGCCTGGCCCTGCCCGGCCGAGAGAATGTTGCCCATCACCACTTCGTCGACATCTTCGCCAGAGATTCCAGCGCGGTCCAACGCGGCGCGGATCGCCGTCGCGCCCAGCTCGGAAGCCGTCGCGGCTTGCAAATCGCCCTGAAACCCGCCCATCGGGGTGCGCGCCATGCCAACAATCACAATTGGGTCCATTGTAGGGTCGTCACTCATCCGCTCAATCCTTCGCCTTTCAGGCCGCCTGCCGGCCCGCTCTTTCCCCGATCTTATTATGTTGCAGATGCGAAATCCAGATGCCAGGCATTTAGCATTCGCAACATTCTTATTTTATTCTTTATTATTAGCATTTTATGCTGTGTCATTAAACAATTCTCTGCCGATTAACATACGGCGAATCTCGCTCGTTCCGGCGCCGATTTCGTACAGTTTGGCGTCGCGCAGCAGGCGCCCGGTGGGCGATTCGTTGATGTAGCCGGTGCCGCCCAGGGTTTGGATCGCCTCAAGCGCCATCCAGGTCGCCTTCTCCGCCGCATAGAGAATGGCGCCGGCGGCGTCCTTGCGGCTTGTCTCGCCACGGTCGCAGGCCTGAGCCACGGTGTAGACATAGGCGCGGGCCGAATTCATCGTCGTATACATATCGGCGAGCTTGCCTTGCATCAGCTGGAACTCGCCAATCGGTTTACCGAACTGCTTGCGTTCATGCACATAGGGCAGCACGCAATCCATGCAGGCCTGCATGATGCCAAGCGGCCCGGCGGCGAGAACCGCGCGCTCATAGTCGAGCCCGCTCATCAGCACATTGACGCCCTTGTTGAGCTCGCCCAGGATATTTTCCTCCGGCACCTCGCACTCCTCGAACACCAGTTCGCAGGTGTTGGAGCCGCGCATGCCAAGCTTGTCGAGCTTTTGCGCCGTCGAAAAGCCAGCCATGCCCTTCTCGATGATGAAGGCGCTGATGCCCCGGCTACCGGCGTCCGGGTCGGTTTTGGCGTAAACCACCAGCACTTCGGAATCGGGGCCATTGGTGATCCACATCTTGCTGCCGTTCAGGACATAGCGGTCGCCCTTCTTCTCCGCCCGGGTGCTCATGCCAACCACATCCGAGCCGGCGCCGGGCTCGCTCATTGCGAGCGCGCCGACATGCTCGCCGGAGATCAGTTTGGCGAGATATTTTTGTTTTTGCGCCTCATTGCCGTTACGCCGCAGCTGATTGACGCACAGATTCGAGTGCGCACCGTAGCTGAGGCCGACCGAGGCCGAGGCGCGGCTGATTTCCTCCATCGCAATAGCATGTTCGAGATAGCCGAGGCCGGAGCCACCCAGTTCTTCCTCCACGGTAATGCCAAGTAACCCCAATTCGCCGAGGCGCGGCCAGAGGTCGCGCGGAAACTCGTTGCTGCGGTCGATCTCCTGGGCGCGCGGCGCAATTTCCGTCGCCGAAAAGCTCTCGACCGTGTCGCGGATCATGTCGGCTGTCTCGCCGAGGCCGAAATTAAGGCCCGGCCAGCGGTTTGGAATGCTCGCCATCTGTCGTTACCTCTTACCTCAAAGTAGAAACATGCCAGCCAAGCCGAGAAAAGCAAGGAAGCCGATCACGTCGGTAACGGTGGTGAGCAGCACCCCCGCCGCCGTCGCCGGATCGATGCGCAAGCGCCACAGGACCACCGGAATGATCAGGCCGAACATGCCGGCGACCAGCATGTTGATGATCATCGCCCCACCGACGACATACCCCAAGGCCGTATCTTCATACCAGGCCGCCGCCACGCCGCCGGTCAGAACCGCGAACACAATACCGTTCAACAGGCCAACGATGGTTTCCTTGCCGAACACCCGGTGGGCATTGGCGAGCGAGAGATCTTTGGTGGCAATGGCGCGCACCGCAACGGTGAGAGTCTGGGTGCCGGCATTGCCGCCCATGGAAGCGACAATCGGCATCAGCACGGCGAGCGCCACCATTTGATCGATGGTGCCGGAAAACTGGTAGATCACGAACGAGGCGAGAATGGCGGTGGCGAGATTGACCAGCAGCCAGATAAAGCGCCCGCCCGCCGTTTGCAGCGCGGCGCGGTAGATATCCGCCTCCTGCACGCCGCTCAGGCGGAAAATATCCTCTTCCGCTTCTTCCTGAACCACATCGAGCACATCATCGACGGTAATAACACCGATCAGGCGCCCGCTGACGCCGACCACCGGGGCCGAGATCAGATCATATTGATCGAAGACGAAGCCGACATCCTCCTGGTCGGTATCGGCGGGAATGATGTGCAGCTCCTGCTCCATGATATCGCGCAGGCGGATTGGCCGGCTGCTGCGCAGCAAGCGATTGAGGCGCACCGTGCCGATCGGCTCCTGGCGCGGATTGACGACAAAAATTTCGTAGAAATCGTCCGGCAAATCCTCATCTTCACGCATGAAATCTATGGTCTGGCCGACCGTCCAGAATGCCGGCAGGCTGATAAACTCGCGCTGCATCAAGCGCCCGGCGCTATTCTCCGGATAGGAAAGACTCTCCTGAACCCCGGCCCGGTCCGCCTGATCCGGCAGGGCCTCGAGAATTTCACGTTGCTGCGGCGGGTCGAGATCTTCCAGCACCGCGACCACATCATCGGTATCGAGATCCGAGATCGCTTCGGCGACCTTGCTGGTATCGAGCTGGTTGATGATTGCTTCGCGCACATCGTCTTCGATGAAGGCGAGCACCTCGCCGCTCACCGCATCGCTGGCCAGGTCAATGAATTGCTCGCGGTCGTCGCCGCGCAGGCGTTCGATCAGGTCGGCAATATCGGCATCGTGCAGCGGCGCAATGAGCTCGCGCAATTCGCCCGCGTCGGCCCGGTGCAATGCCGCGCGCACGGCCCGCACCAGCGCACTCGTTAGGCCATAAAGGCCTTCCTCACCGCCCGCTTGGGGGAGCGCCTCTATTTTGGGCGCTCCATCTGTCATGGTCGATCAACCGGCCTGGGCGTCGAGCGCCCTGGCGATATTGTGCTCGATCGAGCGGGTTTGCGCTTCGACAACAGCCACGGCGGTCATGTTCAAGACACCGCGCACCGTCGCCGAGCCATGCAGAACATGGGCCGGCGCCGACAGGCCAAGCAAGAGCGGCCCGACGGAGATGCCGTTGGAGAGCGTCTTGACCAGATTATAGGCGATGTTGGCGGAGGTCAGGTCGGGCAGGATCAATGTGTTGGCCTGGCCGTTCAGACGCGAATTGGGGAATATCTCGTTGCGGATATCCGGATTGAGCGCCGTATCGCCGTGCATCTCGCCTTCCACTTCAAGCGCCGGTGCGCGCTCGTGCAAAATCTGCAGGGCTTTGCGCATCTTCACCGATTGGACGAAATCGTTGCTGCCGAAATTGGACGCCGAGAGCAGCGCCATTTTCGGCTCAAGGCCGAAGCGCTTGACCTGTTCCGCCGCCAGCACCGCCGACTGGTATATTTCCTCGGGCGACGGGTCTTCCGTCACATGGGTGTCGGACAGGAAGTACACGCCTTTATCGAGAACCAGCATCTGCATGGCGGCAGCGGCGATGACGCCGGACTTGAGGCCGATCACATCGAGCACATGCAGCAGCTCGGGGCGGTAAAGACTAACCGGGCCAGCGAGCATGGCGTCGGCATCGCCGAGGCGCACCATCATCGCGGCAATCACCGTGTTCTGCGAGCGCAAAACCATACGCGCCGTCTTCGGCGAGGCGCCGGCGCGGCCCATCAAATCGTGATAGGAGCGCGCATAATGATCGTATTTTTCATAGCTCGCCGGATCGACAATCGCCACATCGGTACCGATTTTCAAACGCAGCGACAAATTGTCGATCTTCTCCTGAATGCGGAACGGGCGGCCAATCAGGATCGGCCGGGCGACGCCCTCATCGATGGCTTGCTGGGCCGCGCGCAAGACGCGGTCTTCCTCGCCATTGGCGTAGACAACCCGCTTGGGGTCCTTCTTGGCCTGCTCGAACACGCTCTTCATGACATAACCGGAGCGATAGACCTGGCCCGAGAGCTGTTGCGCATAGGCTCCCAGATCCTCGATCGGGCGCTGGGCGACACCGCTTTTCATTGCCGCCTCGGCCACCGCCACCGGCACGGTGGTAATCAGACGCGGATCGAAGGGTTTGGGAATAATGTAATCGCGGCCGAACTTCAGCGAATGATCGCCGTAAGCATTGGCGACGATATCGCTCGATTCCGCCTTGGTGATATCGGCGATGGCACGCACGCAGGCGAGCTTCATCTCCATGTTTATTTCCGTTGCGCCACAATCGAGGGCGCCGCGAAATATAAACGGGAAACACAGCACATTATTGACCTGGTTGGGATAGTCCGAGCGCCCGGTGGCGATGATCGCATCGGGCCGCACCGCGATGGCGTCTTCCGGCATGATCTCCGGCGTCGGATTGGCCAGCGCCAGGATGATCGGGTCGCGCGCCATTCCCTTGACCATATCGGCGGTGAGCGTGCCTGGCCCGGAAAGACCGAGAAAGACATCCGCCTCCGCCATCACCTCGCCGATATCGCGCGCCGGCGTATCGACGGCAAAGCGTGTTTTTTCCACGTTGAGATCGTTGCGCCCGCTATGAATGACGCCCTTGCTATCACAAACCCGGATATTTTCGAGCTGAACGCCAAGACCAATCAGCAGATCGAGACAAGCCATCGCCGAGGCGCCGGCGCCGGAGCAAACCAGTTTTATGTCTTGCGGTTTTTTGTCGATGACCCTGAGACCATTCAGCGTCGCCGCCGCGACGCAAATCGCGGTGCCGTGCTGATCGTCGTGAAACACCGGAATTTTCAGGCGTTCCTTCAGTTTGCGCTCGATGGCAAAACATTCGGGCGCCTTGATATCTTCCAGGTTTATCGCGCCGAAGGTCGGTTCGAGGCGGACCACCGTATCGACAAACGCATCGATATCGCGCTCATCCAGCTCGATATCAAAGACGTCGATATTGGCGAACTTCTTAAAGAGGACCGCCTTGCCTTCCATCACCGGCTTCGAGGCAAGCGCGCCGATCGAGCCCAGCCCGAGCACGGCGGTGCCATTGCTGATCACGGCAACGAGATTGCCGCGCGCGGTATATTCGAACGCCGCCGCCGGATTGTCGGCGATTTCCTCGCAGGCATATGCCACGCCCGGCGAATAGGCAAGCGCCAGATCGCGCTGGTTGGCAAGCGGCTTGGTCGGCTGAATCTCGAGCTTGCCCGGTTTAGGCAGGCGGTGAAACGCCAGCGCCGCTTCTTTTAAATCCTCCGACATCGCACAATCCTCGAATTAGCTGTTCCGTTGCCCGCAGTATATCCAAGACGGCGAAACTTGCATCCGAGAAGCGCGATAATCGGCAAGAAGGTTTAAGCGCTCTCCTTCGCCGCGGCACGGACTTTTTTAGCGATTGTCGGCGCCACGGTGCGGTCGAGCGGATGGGGCAGGATCATATCTGCCGAGGGCTCCTCAACATCGCCGGCAAGCGCTACCGCCGCAGCGATTTTCATCTCGCCATTGATGACCGGAGAATTGGCATCCAAAGCGCCGCGGAAAATGCCCGGAAAGACGAGCACATTGTTCACCTGATTGGGAAAATCGCTGCGTCCCGTGCCGATCACCGCCGCGCCGCCTTTTTGCGCTTCCTCCGGCATGATCTCCGGCGTTGGGTTGGCCATGGCGAGAATAATCGCGTCCTTGGCCATGGTCTTCACATCGTCCGCGCCGATGATATTGCCGCGCGACACGCCGATAAAAACATCCGCGCCCTTCATCACATCCTTAAGCCCGCCGGATTTTTTGTTGCCATTGGTATAATCGAGCATCTCTTGCTTCGACGAATTAAGGTCATCCCGGTCCGGACTAATGGCGCCCTTGGAATCGCAAATAATCACGTCACCGACCGGATCGATATCGCTCGCCGGGATACCGACACCGCGAATGAGTTTGGCGATGGCCGAGCCTGCCGCACCGGCACCATTGATGACCACCTGCAGTTCGGAGAGTTTTTTTCCGGTGACCTTGGCCGAATTGATCAGTGCCGCGAGCAGAACAATTGCCGTGCCGTGCTGATCGTCATGGAATACCGGGATGCCAAGATCCTGCAACGCGTCTTCAATCTCAAAACAGCGCGGCGCGGAAATATCTTCGAGATTGATGCCGCCGAAGACCGGCTCTATCAGCCGGCAGGTCTCGATGATTTTCGCCGGGTCTTTGGTGTTGAGGCAAATCGGCCAGGCATCGATCTTGGCGAATTCGCGAAACAACAACGCCTTGCCTTCCATCACCGGCAGCGCCGCCCTGGGGCCGATATCGCCGAGGCCGAGCACAGCTGAGCCGTCGCTCACCACGGCAACCGAATTGCCCTTGATAGTCAATTTTCGTGCTTGGTCGGGATCGGCGGCAATTACCTCGCACGGCCGCGCCACGCCCGGCGTATAGGCAAGCGACAAATCCTCGCGGCTGCCGATCGGCAGCTTGTTGTGGACGCTTATCTTGCCGCGAAGCTGTTCATGCAGAATCAGCGAACGTTCGAAATAGTCGGTCATGACCAAATTCCCCCCTGCGGATATAAATTATGATTTGTCGATAGTGCCAGATGGTTGGCTGCATTACAGTCCCTATTCGTTAAGAAAGACATTGCCTTGCGCCAATTAAATCAAATCGAGTGGAAGACAAGTTCCGGGCCGGTGCCCTATGAGGATGCCGTCCGCGCGATGGAAGATCGCGCTGCCGAAATTCGCGCCGGTACGGGATCCGAGATGGTTTGGTTTCTTGAGCACCCCTCCCTTTATACGGCGGGCGCCAGCGCCAAGGATAGCGACCTCCTCGATCCGGGCGCTTTCCCCGTGCACAAGACCGGACGCGGCGGGCAATACACCTATCACGGGCCGGGCCAAAGAATTGTCTATGTGATGCTTGATTTAGAGACGCGCGGGCCGGATTTGCACCAGTTCGTGCGCCGCCTCGAGCAATGGCTGATAGATAGCCTCGCCCACTTCGGCGTCACCGGTGAGCGCCGCCATGGGCGTGTCGGCGTCTGGGTGGAACTGGGCGCCGGGCGCGAGGCCAAGATTGCCGCGCTCGGCATTCGTGTGCGCCGCTGGGTTACCTTTCATGGTGTATCACTGAATGTCGCGCCCGATCTCAGCCATTATGATGGCATCATCGCCTGCGGCGTTCCGGAGCATGGCGTGACTTCGCTCGAGGCGCTTGGCGTGAAAGTGAGCATGGCCGTGGTCGATGCAGTATTAAAAGAGAAGTTTGAAGACCAGTTCGGCGTTTGAATCAGGCCGTCGGGCGCTGCTCAAAGCCGATAAGGTCAGGTATCTCGGCAATTTCTGATTCGATATAGCGCACATTCGCTGCCGGTGGCCCGTTGCGGCAGGCAGCGACCATCTCCATGACGGTATATGCCGGGCCGGCAAACAGCGCCTCGACGCTGCCGTCCTTGCGGTTTCGCACCCAGCCGTTAAGCCCACGCCGGACCGCTTCCTCGCAAGTCCAGCCACGATACCAAACGCCCTGCACTTCGCCGGTGATGCGAACCCAGCGCGCCGTCTCCTCGCCGTCTTCGGGGACGACCGGCATGGCAGTCAGGCGAATTCCATAATGACTTGATCGACGCTTAGGCTGTCACCCTGCGCAACCTTGATCTCAGCCACAACGCCCTGACGTTCGGCGCGCAGTACATTCTCCATCTTCATCGCATCGACCACGGCGAGCGCCTGCCCGGCCTGCACCTCATCACCTTCATTGACGGCAATCGAGACCACCAGTCCCGGCATCGGCGAGAGCAGGAAGCGCGAGAGGTCCGTCGGTTCGCGCTTCGGCATGCGCGCCGCGAGCTCGGCCGCGCGCGGGCTACGGACGCTAAGCGTAACTTCGGCGCCGCGCCACGACATGCGCATAGCTGAGCCATTGCGCACGACCTGCACCGAGATTGCGGTTCCGTCCAAGCTGCCCTGAAAGAGCATCTCGCCCGGCCGCCAGTCGCTTTGCAATAGCTGCTTCCGGCCCTGCCAGGTGAGAGTTGCGCCAGTGCCGTTTTCAACAAGCGTCACGCCATGGTCGGTGTCAGCGACGGAAACAGTATAGTCGCGCTTAGCCACTGGCCCTGCCCGGCGCGCACTAAGGCGCGTCTCGATCAGCGCCGCGACCGGGACCAGCACCGCCAACTCCGCCGCGCCGGCGAGCGGCGCAAAACCATCCGGATATTCCTCATCGATGAAGGCCGTACTGAGATTGCCGGCGGCAAAGCGCGTATGGCCGAGAATGGCCGAGAGGAAGGTCAAATTATGCGATATGCCGTGCACCTGATAATTATCGAGCGCGCCCAGCATGGCGGCGATGGCGGTGGCGCGGTCTTTGCCATGGCTTACCAGTTTGGCGATCATCGGATCGTAAAACATCGATATCTCGCCGCCCTCGAACACGCCCGTATCTATCCGCACAGCGGCGCTTGCCTCCGGCTCACGGTAGCGCACCAGACGGCCAATCGAGGGCATGAAGCCGCGCGCCGGATCCTCGGCGTAGAGACGGCATTCCACCGACCAGCCATTTTGTTTGATATCGTCTTGGCTTAGCGAAAGTTTCTCGCCGGCAGCAATTCTGATTTGCTGCTCGACCAGATCGATGCCGGTGACATATTCGGTCACCGGATGCTCGACCTGAAGGCGGGTGTTCATCTCGAGGAAATAAAAATTGCGGCTCTGGTCGGCGACGAATTCGACCGTGCCGGCCGAGCTGTAATTGACCTCCTTGGCCAAGGCGCAAGCCTCGGCGCCCATCGCGGCGCGCGTCGCCTCGTCCAATAGGGGGCTCGGCGATTCCTCGATGATTTTCTGGTGGCGGCGCTGGATCGAACATTCGCGCTCGCCAAGATGAACAACATTGCCATGGCCGTCGGCCAATATTTGAATTTCAATATGGCGCGGCTCTTCGATAAATTTCTCGATAAAGACGCGCCCGTCGCCGAAGGCCGTGCTCGCCTCGTGAATGGCCGAAGCGATGTTGTCGGCCAGCACGTCCTCGGATGCGGCAACGCGCATGCCCTTGCCGCCACCGCCGGCCGCCGCCTTGATCATCACCGGATAGCCGATTTCCGCCGCGATGGCCGCTGCCTCGGTTGCGTCGGTAATCGCTTCGCCGTGGCCCGGAATGGTGTGAACGCCAGCCTTCTCGGCCACTTTCTTCGCCGCGATCTTATCGCCCATGGAGGCAATCGCCGATGAGGACGGGCCGATAAAGGCAATGCCCTCCGCTGCCAGCCGATCGGCGAAGCCAGCGTTTTCGGAGAGAAAGCCATAACCGGGATGCACCGCATCGGCGCCGGTTTCACGCACGGCGGCGATAATTTTGTCGATCTGCAAATAGCTTTCAGCGGCAGCCGGCGGTCCGATGCAAACAGCCTCATCCGCCTCGCGCATATGCAGCGCGCCATCGTCTGCTTCGGAATAGACGGCAACGGTGGCGATATTCATGTCGCGCGCCGAGCGCATGACGCGGCAGGCAATTTCGCCCCGGTTGGCGATCAGTATTTTTTTGAACATGGGCGTGCGGCCACTTTCCTTATAGCGGTATATTCGGTCTTTCTATCGGAATATTCACAACGGAATATTTCCGTGCTTCTTCCACGGATTTTCGAGTTTCTTATTGCGCAGCATGGCGAAGGCGCGGCCAAAGCGGCGGCGCGTATTGTGCGGCATGATGACGTCATCGATATAGCCGCGATGGGCGGCAATAAACGGATTGGCGAATTTGTCGCGATATTCCTCGGTCTTCTCCTCGACCGCCTTGGGGTCGTCGAGCGCGCCCCTAAAGATGATCTCGACCGCACCTTTTGAGCCCATCACTGCAATCTCGGCCGTCGGCCAGGCATAGTTGACGTCGCCGCGAAGATGCTTCGAGCTCATTACGTCATAGGCGCCGCCATACGCCTTGCGTGTAATGACCGTGACCTTGGGCACGGTTGCCTCGGCATAGGCGTAGAGCAGTTTCGAGCCATGCGTGATGATGCCGTTATGCTCCTGATCTGTGCCCGGCAGAAAGCCCGGCACATCGACCAGGGTGAGGATTGGAATGTGGAAGCAATCGCAGAAGCGCACGAAACGCCCGGCTTTGCGCGATGAGGCGATATCGAGACAGCCGGCCAGCACCATCGGCTGATTGGCGACGATACCGATGGTATGGCCATCCATGCGGGCGAAGCCAGTGATGATGTTTTGCGCGTGGCTCGGTTTAGTTTCGAAGAAATCTCCCTCGTCGGCGATTTTTCCGATCAGTTCCTTCATGTCGTAAGGTTTCTGCGAATCGGCCGGAACGAGCGTATCGAGTGACGGCTCGGGACGGTCGAGCGGGTCTTCGGTCGGCCAGGCCGGCGGTTTTTCGCGGTTCGACGCGGGCAGGAAATCGACAAAGCGGCGCACCTCGGCGAGCGTCTCGACATCGTCGCCGAAGGCGCGGTCGGCGACACCCGATTTCGCCGTATGGGTAATGGCGCCACCCAGTTCCTCATGACTGACCTGTTCGTGCGTCACCGTCTTCACCACGTCGGGGCCGGTGACGAACATGTAGGAGCTGTTTTCGACCATGAAAATAAAATCGGTCATGGCCGGCGAGTAAACCGCGCCACCGGCGCACGGCCCCATGACGACCGAGATTTGCGGCACCACGCCGGAGGCCAGCACATTGCGCTGAAACACCTCGGCATAACCGCCGAGCGAAGCGACACCTTCATGGATACGCGCGCCGCCGGAATCATTAATGCCGATTACCGGCGCACCGACCTTCATCGCCTGATCCATGATCTTGCAGATCTTTTCGGCATGGGCCTCGCTGAGCGAGCCGCCGAACACGGTGAAATCCTGGCTGAAGACAAACACCAGCCGGCCATTGACCGTGCCGTGGCCGGTAACGACGCCATCGCCCGGCACGGTATTTTCCGCCATGCCGAAATCGCTGCAGCGATGCTCGACGAACATGTCATATTCCTCGAACGAGCCGCTATCGAGCAGCAGTTCAAGGCGCTCGCGCGCGGTCAGTTTGCCCTTTTTGTGCTGCGCAGCTATGCGCTTTTCTCCGCCGCCCTGGCGCGCCGCCGCCCGCTTCTCTTCCAATTGCCGGATGATGTCCTGCATGACCGTCCCCTACCGCATCCAATATGCCGCCGCGAATCACGGCTGTTGGACGCATTTTATACCGAAAGTGCCGATTCTTGTGAGTTCGCCGTTAGACGCGGGCGAGCGCGATAAAATTCTCCGCTTCGTGAAACTCCTGGCGCATGGCCGCGAGCCGGTCCGACAGCTCCTCATCCTCGCCCCAGCGCTCCAATTGCCAATGTTCTTCTATATGAGAAACTTGCCACGCCCGCTCGGCATCTATCTCTTTCTCCATCAAGGCCAGGCCGACGACCAGCGAGCCGCTGATCGCGGTCGCGATATGGAGGCCAGCCAGGGTGAAATCATTCTCCGCCTCGACGGCCTTGCGCAAGCGCGCCAGGGCATTCGAATCCTGGTCAATCGCCATCACTCCCACCGTCGTTGTCAGCGCGGCGTGACAGCGCGCACGCGCCCAATCCAGTAAGGGCTGCCACGCGGCGGCCTGCCGTTTTGCCAATTCGCGCGGCGCCTCGGCGCGGTAACATAAAAGATCGGTTTCGGCGAACTTGACCGTCTCGGCGACCACTTCGGCGCGCCCCGGCGTCACCCGGTCGAGCACGGTGCAGACATAGCGCGTCATTGGCATGGTTTCGTGGCGGATTTCTTCATCCTGCGCGCGCCACTCGCCCGCCACGGCTTCGGCCAACACCTGATTGGCGATGATAAGCGGTTGCTTGGCCGGTGTCTTGACGGCGCGCGCATCGAGCGCAACGCGAAAACCGCCCGCATCGGCCTCGACGGCGACATTGGTGTAAATTCGCTTCTGTGTCATATCAGTCGAAGATATCCATGATGTCGTCGACGATACCCTCGACCGCCTCGTCGGGCGTCTCCGGCGCCTGGTTTGCCGGCCGAGCCTCTTCGGCCGGCTGTTCCAACGCGGTGACGCAGGAGTTCTCATCCCCCGTACCGGCGCTCACCAACGGGATCAACACGCCGAACGGTCCAAGCAGCGCATAGCCCAGCACGCTACCGGCCAGACCGAGAAGTGCGTCTTCTTTCTTCAGGTCATAACTGAGGTCGGTAAGCGGGCCGTCGACGACAACAGGGATCGCCAGGCTGAACAGCGCCGGGTCTTTTGGCCGCGGCACGACGGTGAGGTCGGCCACCTCGCGGCCAAGGTCAATTGTCCCCTTGCCCGCTGTCGTCGTCAGCGCGGTATCGAACAACAGCGCCTCATTGACGGCGATACCGTTCTTTATCGCAAATCGCGCGACGAAACAGTTGAGCCGCGCGCCGTCCGTCTCCGCACTGCCCGGCACGATAAAGCGCAACAGATCGGCAGCGATAAGGTCGACATATTCGTTGGGAATGGTGCCGGCGCCGATCAGCATATCAACCCGGCCATTCAACGTGGCGGCAATTTCATGCGCCGTGCGGCCCTGGCCGGTAAGTGAGACGTCGAGATCAAGCGGCCCGCTGACCACCTCGCTGAGATCGAACAGAGGCCTGATCGCGGCCAAATCAACTGCGGAAAGATTCAGCTTCGTCCGCAGCTTGGGCGGCTGGCTTTGGCTGTGCAATTCCAACGTGCCACCCAAAGAGCCATCGGCAAGCCGCGCGCGCAAGGGGTCAAGCGTGAGGACACCCCCGGCCAATTTCACGCCGAGCACGGCATCGCGTAATGACAAACCGCCATAGCGCAGGTCGGAAATGCTTAAGGCGATATCCGCATCGGCCTCGTTAAGCGCGGCCAGATCGAGCTTTTCATCCGGGAAAATGCGCGGCGCTGTGGAATCCTGTTGAACGGCGGAGCCTTCTCCCCCACCCCCCGCATCTTGCGCTTCCGCCGTGCCGGCGGCCTTGTTTTCCGTCAACAGCGCATCGAGGTCGAGCAGCGACGAGGTGAGGTTTGCTGTCAGGCGCGGCCGCTCGTCCTTGAATAGGGTGAGCGTGCCAGCCAGGTCGCTCTCGGCAATACGGGCATGGAAATTATCGAGAATGAAGGAATCATCCTCGCCGTCGCTGAGATGGGCCTGCACCGTATAGGGGCCGATGGGCGGGAAAGACCCGGCCACCACGTTCAGGTCCGAGAGCCGCTCGCCGGCAATGCGGATATCCAAACTCACATCCTCGAATTCCTCCGGATCGCCGACCGTGCCGTTTATTTTTGTCTCCGCGCCAAACATCTCGATCGATAGCGCCAGGGGGACATTTTCATCCCCCGCACCAACAGTTCCCGAGGCATCGATTGGGCTGTTGTTCCAAATGCCCTCGAGCGCGAAGGCGACATCCTCGCCTTCTTGCGAGCTGCCTTCGGCGTGGCTGATCATGACCACATGACGCTCCCCCGTCTGGCCGTCCTGATAGCGCAGCAGGGCATTGTTGATGCGTAAATCCTCGATCACCGGCAGATCGCCGCCGCCTTCAGATTCTTCGTCTCCCTCAGGTTTCTTTCGTTCGCCGAATTGCCAATTGCCGACGCCGTCTTCATTGCTCTCGGCCAGCACATCGAGGTCTTCGAGAATGAGGCGTTTCACCCTAATATCGCCGACCAGCATGGGGAATAGTTCTACCTCGGCCTCGACATGGCCGAGCTTCAGCATCTCAGCCCGCGAGCCCCACGCCGCGTTCTCGAAGGTGATGTCATCGGCGGTGATGGACGGGCTGAACGATATGGAAAGCTCGAAATCACCGGCAATAACCAGCTCGCGCCCGGTCTTCTCGCTTATTTTCTTGGTGATAAATTCTTTCTGCTGCTCGACATCCTGGATCGTCAACAGAACCACACCGACGACGATCGCGAGCAGGACAAGGCCGACCAGGCCAAGCGGCAACATCCACCAACGCACGAGCTAAACTCCTTTTTGAGTCTGCGCCAACAGCGGCGGCAATTCACTCAGATGATCGAGCACCAGATCGGCGCCGGCGGCGTGCAGCTCATCGACCTCGTGATAGCCCCAGGAAACGCCATAGGCGCACGTGCCGGCATTCACCGCCATTTCAATATCAAACACCGTATCGCCGATTAGCACCGTTTCGCCTTTCGCCGCACCGGTTTCCGCCATGGCGCGCTGGAGCATGCCGGGGTGCGGCTTGCCGGGCGCCACATCGGCGGTTTGCAAGGTGATGAAATATTTGCCGAGGCCATGCGTCTCCAGAGTGGCGAGCAGGCCACGCCGGGTTTTGCCGGTCGCCACGCCCAGAATATATCCGGCTTCCTCAAGCTCGCTCAGCGTTTCCTCGACATCGGCGAAGAGCGGCTCATGCAAATCCTTGCTGGCGCGCAAATCGAGAAAGGCCTCCTTATAGGCGGCGACCAAACTGTCGATCAAAACCGTATCGCTTTCGCCGTGCAGACGGCCAATCGCCTCGGGCAAAGACAAGCCGACGATCCGTTTCACCGCCTCGCCAGAGGGCGGCGGCAAGCCACGCAGTTTAAACGCCGCCTGCATGGAATCGGTGATGACA
>JABIXB010000298.1 GCA_018666805.1 Rhodospirillaceae bacterium
CTATATTGCGGCCAAGCACGCCATTTCCGGCCTGACAAAAACCGCTGCGCTTGAGCTTGCGACCAAAAACATCCGCGTCAACGCCATTGCGCCGGGGCCGATCCGCACCCCGATGATGCTGCGCGACTGGGAGGGCGATGTCGACAAAGCCGCGCTCGGCGTGCCCATGGGCCGCGTCGGCGAGGCCGACGAAGTGGCCGAAGCCGTGGTTTGGCTATGCTCCGATCGCGCCAGCTACATCACCGGCCATGTGCTGCCAATCGATGGCGGCATGATGTGCAAGGTCGGCTGAAGCGGCCTGCCGGGCGGCTTCCGGTCGCTTGAGTTGCTCGGCGAGGGATTTTGTCTTTTCCACGTGGCGACCGAGCCATATCGTTGGCCCGATGGTCCCGACTTCCATTCCCGGCTAAACGCGGAAGAAAAACCGCCGTCTAATTAATGTCCGAAGCTGGGTGAAGAGCGGACATCGAAAGCGCAAAATCCGATTTACCGTTATTGAAGAGAAAGCAGAGCTGATTTTATCGTCTTGTTTTCGCCTCAGCTTGACCCATCTCGGACGTTCGTTGGATGGATGAGAGAGCCTCGGACCCTTTAATCGCCCGTTGGCGATGGAGACATGTTAGGTTCCACCTTACTTCTCTATCCCTGCCGCCCGATGATCGACCCAAAGCCCTGCCGGCCGGCACCATAAAGACCATTTCGAAAGATAACATGTTTGATGATTTATCATCGGCGTCCATGGCGATCGACTTCGTGATCGCTGCGGCGCTCTATGTGGTGACTTATCTGTCATTTGTCCGTCTCTTGAAATATCCGCGAAACTGGCACTCCCCCTCCTTGGCAATGTCACTCACTACGGCCGGGCTGGCAGCCGTCACGGTAACCTACGTTTCGGTGTCGACTGACGGATATGACCCGGTGGCGCTGCCGCTGTCGGCCGGAATTATTGCCGTGTTGTTCAGTATTATTGCCGCTCCTGCGATCGCCTTCCGCCCGGCGTCACAGTGGATCGAGTTTATGGCCCGGCACGGGCACTATGCCGGCCCGTGCATCCTCGCATTTGCCATCGCCGCCACTTTCGCCCTTCACAATATCAAGCTGCAAGGGGTCCTGGCTGCCGCCATGGCGATTGAACTGGCGTGGTTTTTTTGGCGCCGGCCAAACTATCAACGACGACTTCACCCGATTGTCGGCCACGACCTTTCGGTCCTAAAGGCTCAGGCGAAAGGAGATCTCGAAGGCTTTGCAAGGCAGCACGGCATCCACGAATTGGTGCTCTCTGAAGGCACCGTCAACTGGCGTGGCTGTAGTAAGGAAACGCCCCCTTGCCCATATAATTTTTACGTCAACCACCTCGGCCTTAACACAGCGCCATGCTGCCGCGAGCACATGGCGAACTTGTGCCACTATGTCGCCGCCTGCCTGAGGGACATGGGGGCCGCTCACTGGCTTGAGGGCGGCACTTTGCTGGGAGCGGTGCGGGAGAACGGCAGGCTTCTCGCGTGGGAGGACGATGTCGATATCTCGGTTGCGCTCGAAGAAAAAATAACTTTTGACTCGATTGCAGCCGGATTGGCGGCGTGTGCGGCGCGGGATGGCTATTACGTTGATGTTTTCAAGAAAAAGAGACACATCGCCATCTCATATGATCGGCCGGGCCGATGGCCCCTGTCCTGGGAACGTAATCGCATGCGCGGCGATATCCGGCTTGATATTGCCGTATACGAGCACGCTGTAAGCTATGGCAAGCTCGTACTCGAAAGAAAATTTTGCAAGGGCGCCATGCCCTTGACCGAGCACGGTGGCTATGGCGTGGCGCGGGAGATGGTTCTGCCCACTTCGACAATCACCTTCCTCGGCCGCGACATCGCTTGCCCGAACAAACCAACCGCATATCTACACTCGCTTTACGGCGACTTCGCCGAGGTCGCTTACACATATGTCGATATGGCGGCGGCCAAAAACCGGTGCGAAGCCGATAGCGCTGCGAAACATGCCCACACGCAAAGTAAAAGTTCCGCGCGGGGCACGGCCGATTAAATTGTCATTCGGCTGTATACGTTCACCTGATTTCCCAATATTAATGTCCGTTGTCGGGGAGAAATCGAACTAAATTCAGCCCAGCTTAAAATAGCCGTTGTTGAGCCAAAACGGACATAACCGAGTGAAGGTATTTGGGGAGAATCTATCGAATGTGAGAAATTAATTCGTACTTTGGCGACGATATTCACCGGGTGCGATGCCATATTCGCGTTTAAAGGCTCGACTGAATGAAATTTCGGACTCATATCCGACCTGTTCGGCAATTCGGGCCAGACCCATTCCCGTCGTATTCAAAAGGTCTGTCGCTTGCCACATTCTCCATTTCGCCAGATATGCAATCGGGGAAATTTGCGCCACTTTTTTAAATTGAAGGGCAAAGCCTGAACGGGACATACCTGCGGCGGAAGCAAGATCATCAATTGTCAATTTTTCTGCACTTTGATCATGAATAAGCTTCATTGCTCTAGTAAGACGGTTATCGGACATGGCCGCCAGAAACCCAGTTGGCGTTTTTGCCTGGGCTAAAATTGTTCTTAGCACCTGGATGAGAAGAATTTCTGCGAGGCGCTCTATAATGACATCGGCCCCCGGTGCGCCTTCATTCAATTCGCGAACCAACAGAGGAAGCACGTTATCAATTCCGCTGGCAGCAGGAAATTCGAAAGATTTGAGGTGAACGGTGTCTGGTAGCTGTTCAAGCAAGGGATGCCTGATGTCGCTTCGGCTTTCATAGTGACCACAAAGCAATTGAGTAGTCGTTGGTCCCTCGGAAAAGAGCTTTGGGTCCTGCAGGACGCGCATGCCCGGCACGGCATCGCGCCCTGTTTTATCTGCTATTGAATGGGCATTGCCATGCGGGAAATAAAGAATATCACCGGCCGCAGCTTCAATTTGCTGGCCATCTGCATGGGCTATGCATCGCCCGCGCATCACCACATGAAATTGGGCGAACGGGCCCTGATCCATCTTCATAGCCCAGGGGGCCGAAAAATCTCTCAAGAAATATACGCAACTCTTTAGCCGGATAAGCCGGAGCACGTCACTTAAGACTTCCTGCATGATTTGTATTCCAATTGACCTTGCGCAACCTGTTTTATACCGCCAAATAACATTTCATCCAATTTTTCGCACTATTTTGGACGATCAGTTTATTTTTTGAGATAAATTGACATTATAATTGCAGCTTAATGAAAATAATATTTTCCTGTCCGACACCAATCAAAACATCAGGGAGATAAATTCAAATGCAGAAAAAACACAAAATCTCGATTGCCGCGGCAGGATTAGCCCTCGTACTCTCGCTACCCTCTTTCGCTTCGGATCACCAAGCTCTGCCAAATTTCGATCCGTCCAAAGATACTGCTAAGCCGGCAGAGACGCTCTCCTATGTCAACATCAACCCAGCCATTCAGTTTGGATCAGCATGGGGGGACTTCGGAACAACTGAACACGGCACATTCGGGAAATTTCCGGCCAATTTCGAGACACCCTTCCATACGCACTCCGGAGCGTATCATGGTGTCGTGATCAAGGGAGCAATGACCAATCCCTTCGAAGGTGAGAACAACCCACCAGTCATGAACCCGGGTTCCTATTGGTTTGTCCCGGCAAACTCGGTTCACGCGACAGCTTGTGTGTCGGCGGAACCATGCCAATTTTACTTCCATGCTGCCGGAAACTTTGATTTTGTTGAGCACAAATAATACTAGCCAGCATCAGGGTTCGATTTGTATTTGAAAAAGCGGCGGGCAATATGTTCAGGCCATAACAGCTTCAGTCCAGCGCCGGAAATCATCACCCTCCGGCCGAGCCCGATGGTGGGCCAGCCGCCGCCCGGGCAGCGCGCAATTCGCGACTGGCGATGTAGAGGGAACTGGAGAATATGATTGCCGCGCCAAGCCAGGCCCAAGGATCGAGCATCTCAGCAAAGAATGCATAGCCGGCCAGCGCCGCGCACCGACCTGTTCGCGCAACAGCAGGGCGGCCAGCAAGGTGGCAAACATGCCCGCAATCGGGAGCGCCTGTGCTATGCTTCCGCGCGGCAATCGAATGTCGCGCACCACAAGATGTTGTGTGACAGGCCGGATTACAAAACAATACCAATCCGGGTCCAAAGATATAGGCGTAAATGCCTGGAAAATGGCGCGCCCTCCAGGATTCGAACCTGGGACCTACGGCTTAGAAGGCCGTTGCTCTATCCAACTGAGCTAAGGGCGCCCGGTTTCTATATTGCACCCCCCGCTGAAGGGAGCAAGAGGCTGATGCGGCGTCGGAAATGTGACGGGAATCGCTTCTATGCGGGCATTGGCGCGGAGAGCGAATAGTGCAGATGATTAAGCGGGCAAAGCTCGCGGCCCTCACACTGGCTGTGAGCTTTGTGATAAACGGCGCACACGCTGCCGAATGGGACAACGAGACGCGGAAAAATGTGCGCGTTTCACGCAGCGCCCCAGCGGACGAACAGCAACTCGCCACGCGCGGCCAGCAGAGCGATGACAAACAGGCGCCGCGAATTACCGTGCCGCCCAAACTGGTGACCGACAGCAGCCACGCCGAAATCGCTGGGCGCATTTGGGATGATTCGGCGATCACCGATGTGTTCATCAATGAGCGCCGCCTGGCGCTTCGCGCCGACGGCAGATTCCGCACCCGCCAGAGCCTGAAATTCGGCGTCAATAAATTTGCCTTCACCGCCATCGACGAATGGGGCAACCGGGCGGTCAAGCGCATTGACGTGGTGCGCAAAAAACTCGATTTGGCGCTCGGCAAGAATAGCTATGGCGGCACGGCGAAACTGAAAATCACCGTGGCCGGCCATGACGTTGGCGATTTCATTTTGCCGCCGAGCGACCCGGTGCGCACCGATTAATCATATCTTTATACCGCAGCGTAAAAATGGGAAATGGCGCCCGAAACAGAAGCTACAGACCCAAGCGAAGAATGGACAAAGCTGAGCCAGGCTGAAGCCATGCACGTGGTCGCCCGCCATGAAGCCTTCCTTGAGCGGCGCTCGGGCGGGCAACGGGCGCTCCTGACCTTCCACGATCTCTCCGGCCTCGACCTCGCCGGCGCCAATCTGCGCGAAGCCGAATTGACCGGCGTCAAAATGCGCGGCACCAATCTCGCCGGCGCCGGGCTGCAGGAAGCGGAAATGTTCGGCGCTGACCTCGGCGGCGCCAATTTGCGTGCCGCCGATTTAACCCGCGCCGATCTGCGCGGCGCCTTTCTCAAGGGTGCCGATTTGACCGAAGCCAAGCTAATCCGCACCGACCTGCGCGAAGGCACGCTCGCGCGCTATAACGCAGAGCGCAATCCGGCGCCGGTCGCGGTTGACGAGGCGGGCAGCAATCTCGGCGAAGTGACGGCGCGGCGCGCCGATTTTTCTCAATCCAAGCTGGCTAATGCGTTTGTCGTGCAGACCGATTTCACCGACGCCATTTTGCATAATGCGAGTTTCCAAAGTGCCGATTTGCGCCACAGCGTATTCGAGCGCGCGATGATGCAGGGCGTCGATCTGAGTGAGAGTAATTTGGCCGGCGCGTCGTTTAAGCAGGCCAATCTCACAAATGCCAATTTCTCTGGCGCGGATACGGACGACGCCAATTTCGAGGGCGCCCTCTTGGACCCGGAAGCGCTGTCGAAAACCCAATCGCGCGACGCCGTCAATGCACCGCAGGGCGAGGTAAAATTGGCCGATCGCATGCCGGCAATTATCGCCCAGCACGATATCTGGGCTGGAAGTTCCGGCAAGAAGGGCGAGCGCGCGCGGCTGAACGGCGCCGATTTGGATAACGTTGATCTGACCGGCGCCAAGCTGCCGGCGGCTATTTTTAAAGAGGCGCAATTGAACCGCGCCTGTCTGGCCAAGGCGCAATTGGCGGCCGCCGACCTTTCTGAAATTTCCGCCGTGCAAGCGGATTTTCGCCTTGCCGGCCTACGCGGCGCCAATCTGGCCGGCGCCAACCTCAACAAAGCGAATTTCGCCGGCGCCGACCTCACGCCGCTCAGAAATCTGCGCGGCACGGACCGCACCATTTCCGCCAATCTGGGTGCGGCCAATCTCGCCGGGGCTAATTTATCCGGCGCAAAACTCAGCAATTGCAATTTGGCCAAGGCGAATTTGAGAGATGCCGATCTGACCGATTGCGACCTGACCGGCGCCGAACTGCGCGGCGCCGAATTGCACGGTGCCAACCTTAGCGGCGCACGGCTGGACGGCACGCTGCTGGCAAAATAGCGCCAACGCCGCTCGATTATTTCGACCCGCCTTGATTGGGTTCGACAGCACCCCTCCCTGAATGCCAAGTTAGCCCGAGATGACTTCCAACCATTCCACGCGCGCGGATTCCCCCGCGCATGCCTCCCTCGGCCTATCGCTCGTGCTCCTGCTTTCGCTTGGCGCGATGTGGGGCGGCATTACGGCGCTGGCTAAATTTGTCACCATGGCCGGTGTGCCGGCGCTCGGCTACGCCTTCTGGCAGACCTTTGGCGCCGGTATTATTCTGGTGCTGATATCTTTTGCGCGCGGCAAACCGCCGCCGCTTGGGCGCACGCACCTGCGCCACTATCTGATCATCGGTGCCATCGGCAGCGCCATTCCGACGACAAACCTGTTTTATGCGCTGTCCAACCTATCGACCGGCGTGGTCGCTCTGGTGATCACCACGGTGCCGCTCTTTACCTATCTGCTGTCGCTTGCCGCCCGCGTCGAAGGGTTTGATTGGCGGCGCGCCGCCGGTATCGGCCTGGGTTTGGCCGGCGCGCTGCTGATCCTTTTGCCGAAAGGCAGCCTGCCGAGCCCGGATCTCATTCCCTTCGTCATCCTCGCTTTTCTCTCACCGTTTTTCTATTCGCTTAATTCGGTCTATGCGATCAAGTTTCATCCGCCGCAAATGGATTCCATGCATGCCGCCGCGGGCATGATGTTTGCTTCCAGTCTCATGCTGTTGCCGGCGTCACTGGCGACCGGCACTTTTCACCCGCTGTGGAATGATTTTGCTTTGGCCGACGGCCTGATCCTGGTGCATATGGTTTTGGCGGCGCTGACCTTTCATATGTATTTCGTTCTGCTGCGCCGCACCGGGCCGGTTTATTTCAGCCAGGTCGCCTTTATCGTCACCATCAATGCCGTGATGTGGGGCGTGATCCTGTTTGACGAGCAGCACAGCCTGTGGATCTGGCTCGCGCTGGCGCTGGTATTTGGCGGTGTCGCGCTGGTCAATTGGCGGCACAAAAAGCAATCCGCGACACCCTAGGAATTTAACAAGCCTTTTCATCCGGCTGGAAAACGCCGAGCATTGCCTCCGCGTGCAGCGATTCGCGCGCGCCGCCGGAGGTCGCCTTGAACGGAATATTCTTCGCCATCGTCCTGATCTCTTTTGCCGTCGCGGCGGTGCGCCATCTGCCGTGGCTGGCCGGTGCCGAGAGCGATGTGGTGCCGATGGACGTGCTCGGCCAGGCAATGATCTCCTCGGCGACCGACGCCGTAACGCTCGCGATCGGCCTGGTCGGCGTCATGGCTTTGTTCCTCGGCCTGATGAAAGTTGCCGAGCGCGGCGGCCTGCTGGTGATCATCGCCCGCCTGGTACGGCCGATGATGGTGCGTCTCTTTCCCGAAATACCGCCCGAGCACCCGGCTATGGGGGCGATGATCCTCAATATGTCGGCCAATGCGCTCGGCCTTGGTAATGCGGCAACGCCGTTCGGCATCCGCGCCATGCAGCAATTGGACAAGCTCAACCCGATCAAGGGCACGGCGAGCAACGCAATGATCCTCTTCCTCGCCATCAACACATCGAGCGTAACCCTGCTGGCAACCGGGGTGATTGCGCTGCGCGCCGCTTCGGGCTCGGAAAATCCGGCCGGCATCGTGCCAACCACGCTGGTCGCCACGATCTGCTCGACCGCCACCGCGATTGTCGTCGCCAAGCTCTGCATGCGCTGGTTTCCGCCGGCCACCGCGCTGCCGCCCCAATCGACGGAGGAAACCATCGAGGCCGGCGATGAAGATAATGAAATCGATGATGGCATCCCGTCGGATGACGGCGAGGAGAAGAGTCCGGACGGTCAATTGGAACAGCAAACGGCACGCCCCTACCCGGCCTATGTTTCCTTTCTGGTACTCGGCGGCATCGCCGGATTCATCCCGCTCACGGTATTTTACGGCCGTGAAATCGCACCCTGGATCATCCCCGGCCTGATGCTGTTGCTGCTCGGCTTTGGCGTCGCGCGGCGGGTGCGCATCTATGAGGTTTTTGTCGAAGGCGCGCGCGACGGCTTCCAGGTGGCGCTTAGAATCATCCCCTATCTGGTCGCGATCCTGGTGTCGGTCGGCATGTTCCGCGCCAGTGGCGCCCTGGAAATGATCATCGCGCCGATCGGCAGCGTAACGGCGCATTTCGGCATGCCGGCGGAAGCATTACCAATGGCGCTCCTCAGGCCACTTTCCGGATCAGGCGCCTATGGCATTCTTGCCTCGATCATCAACGATCCGGCGATCGGCCCGGACAGCTACACCGGTTATCTCGTCTCCACCCTGCAGGGCTCGACGGAAACCACCTTCTATGTGCTGGCGGTCTATTTCGGCGCGGTGCAGATCCGCCGCATCCGCTACGCCCTCATCCCCGCCCTCTCGGCCGATTTGGCTGGCATCATCGCCGCCGTGGCAATCGTCTGGCTGATGTACGGATAATTAAGGCAGCGTGTTGCGCAATTCGCGGCGGCGCTCCAATAAACGGCGGATGCGAATCGGCAGAGCGCCTTCGTCGAGAATATCTCGATCCGCCAGAACACGGATCAAATCTTCGATAACGCGCACCAATTCCAGGTCTGTCGCCGCCAATTCCTTTAGCGCTACGCCAGTTTCGTCGGACTCCGCATTGCTCATCGTTTCGCCTCCGGCTTTGCTTTTGCCTATTATTCTAACCTCATTTGAGGGTGCGGTGAAGTTCGCTTAATTCGTGCAACTCAAATTTTAGACTGCGCCGCTCCTCCTTGCCGCTTTGGGCGACGCGCAATTCCTGCTTCATGCGTTGCATGACGCGCTCCAATGCCGCCCTGATCTCGCCCCGGCGTTTGTCATTGCTGAATTCCAACACGACCTCTTGATTCATCATCAGATCCGAATAAGCGGCATGGTCGTCATGCCCGAGGCGGGTTAACTCGCCGTCGAGTTCCTGCCACGCCGCCTTCCAGTCGTCATAGACAAGCGGGCGCGTACGGCGCGCCTCAAGCGACACCATGATGCGGACGAATTGCCAGACGGTTATTCTCAACTCGCGTTTGTTTGCCATGATTCTTTCTACATGTCAGATGGTTTACCGGGCAGGATATCCCGGTTTCGCCTGCACCGTATAAGCTATAATGTGCCCTCCGCGCCATGCCAATCGGTGGCCCTATTGCCGCGGAGAAAAAATATGAATTTAGACAGCATATTCGCCGACCTCGCACTTGAGCCGGACTGCCGCCAGGGCGGCGACCGGGCCGTCTTTACGCCCATCGACGGCAGCGAGATAGCCCGCGTGCGAAGCGACAACGGCGCCTCGACAGCGAATAAAATTGCCCACGCCGAAGCCGCCTTTGCCGCCTGGCGCATGACCCCGGCGCCCAGGCGCGGCGAATTGATCCGCCTCCTGGGCGAGGAATTACGTGCCCACAAGGAAGCGCTGGGGCGGCTGGTGTCGCTGGAAAGCGGCAAGATCCTCCAGGAAGGCATGGGCGAAGTTCAGGAGATGATCGATATCTGTGATTTCGCTGTTGGTCTCTCGCGCCAGCTTTACGGCCTGACCATCGCCTCCGAGCGGCCCGGCCACCGCATGATGGAAACCTGGCACCCGCTCGGCGTCTGCGGCGTGATCAGCGCTTTTAACTTCCCCGTCGCCGTATGGTCGTGGAATTTCGCCCTCGCCATCGTCTGCGGCGACCCGGTGGTGTGGAAACCATCGGAAAAGACGCCACTGACCGCGCTCGCCTGCCAGCGCCTGTTTGCCCGCGCCATCGCGCGCTTTGACGGTGAGCTGCCGGAAAACCTGTTGCAGATTTTGATTGGCGGCAAAGAGGTCGGCGAGGCCTTGGTGGGTGACGAACGGGTGGCGCTGCTCAGCGCCACGGGAAGCTGCCGCATGGGCCGCGAAGTCGCGCCCCGCGTCGCGGCGCGCTTCGGCCGCTCGCTCCTCGAACTTGGCGGCAACAACGCCATGATCGTCGCACCCAGCGCCGATCTCGCCCTGGCCGAACGTGCCGTGACCTTTAGCGCCGTCGGCACGGCGGGCCAGCGCTGCACATCACTGCGCCGGATGATCGTTCATCGTGAAATTCGCGATGAACTGGTGGCCCGTTTGAAGAAAGCCTATGCCGGCGTTCCCATCGGCTCGCCGCTCGACGACGGCGTGCTGCTCGGTCCGCTGATGGACAAGCACGCCTTTGACGCCATGCAGGCGGCATTGGCACAAGCGCGCGACGAGGGCGGCACAATCACCGGCGGCGAGCGCGTCCTCGCGGATGAATACCCCGATGCCTACTACGTCACCCCGGCAATCGCCGAAATGCCGGGCCAATCGAAAATAGTTACAGAAGAAACTTTCGCGCCAATTCTCTACGTCATGGAATATGGCGGGGCGGATGAGGCCATCGCGCTGCACAATGACGTACCACAGGGGCTCTCCTCCTGCATCTTCACCAACGATATGCGCGAGGCCGAGCGTTTTCTCTCTTCCGAAGGCAGCGATTGCGGCATCGCCAATGTCAATATCGGCCCGAGCGGGGCCGAGATTGGCGGTGCGTTCGGTGGCGAGAAGGAAACCGGCGGCGGGCGTGAATCCGGCGGCGAATCATGGAAGGCCTATATGCGCCGCGCCAGCAACACCATCAACTATTCGCCCGACCTGCCTCTAGCCCAAGGCATTAATTTCGGCAGCGATTAAAAAAAGCCCTCTCCCCAAAAGGGAGAGGGCTTGTCACATGTGCACGCAGGCTAGAGCATCCGCTAAGCGCCCTGCAGCGTGCCGGCCTCGATAATTTCAATAGCGCGCGCGTCCATCTTCACGGCTGCGTCATATTCACCAAGAGCATCATAGATCAGAGCCAGATTGATCAGGCTTTTGATCACCTCTGGATGCTTGGCGCCGTATACCTTAACGCGGATGTCGAGCGCCCGGCGGTAAAGCGGCTGGGCCCGGGTGTAATTCATTTCGGCTTCATAGAGTGCGGCCAGATTGTCGAGCAATTCAGCAAACACGGCATCGTCCGTACCGATTTCCTGCTCGGCTATGGCGAGCGCCCTTTTGGCGTAGGGAATAGCCTCTTGAAAACGGCCCTGCTCGTAGAGCTCGGACGAACTCTTCAACGCATCTTCGTAACTCGTTGAATTGGCGAAAGCGGGGCTGGAGAAAAGTAAAATGGCAGCGGTGAAAAGGGCGGCAAAGCGTGAGAAATTCATTAGTCGGATCCCGGTCTGTTGGCCCCCACCCAGACTTTATTCGTATAATATTATGAGCAAATATTAAATTTTTTGTTAATGCCCCACTTCCCTTCTACCAAAGCCGCTCCGAAGCGATGGCAGCACCCTCGGCCAGCGCTTTTAGCTTGAGGTGGCAAATCTTTGGATCCACCTTGCCCATTCCGGCAAAAGTGCCAAAGCCGCAATCGACACCGGCGATCACCCGCTCGCGGCCAATGGCACTGGCGAAACGCTCGATGCGCTGGGCCACCAGTTCGGGATGTTCGATATAGTTGGATGTGCTGTCGATCAGGCCGGGAATGAGAATTTTGTCATCGGGCAAGCCAACTTCACGCAGCACCGCCCATTCATGGGCATGGCGCGGATTGGCGGCCTCGACAGAGATCGCCGAAGGCTTGGCCTTGACGATGATGTCCAAAATCTTCTCGAGACCGATATCGCAATGATGCGGGCCCTCATAATTGCCCCAGCAAATATGCATACGCACGGAATCAGCCGGCACATCCGACAAAGCCTCGTTCAGCGCCTCGATATTGTGCTCCGCCTGCTTGAGAAACTCCGCGTCGCTCATTTCGCTGAACGAGACATGGCGCCCCATCGCGAGGTCGGGACAATCGACCTGCAACAAAAACCCGGCGCGCACGACGGCGTTATATTCCTCCTTCATAGCGGCGGCGAGAGCGGCCAGATAGGCATCGTGGCTGGGGTAATAATCATTGCTCTGAAAAATTGCGATAACGCCGGGCGAGGCGGCATTGAGAAAGCCCTCTTCCGCTTCCGCCGCATCAACCGCATCGCGAAAGTTTTCCAGGTCGGCTTCCAATGACAAGGTATCGCGCACCGCCACCGGGCCGGTGCAACGCGCACGCACGACACGGCGCGCACCCGCCGCCTGGCCCATACGCACGCGATATTTGGGAAAGCCGTCGAGATCGGCGAAATGGATCGGCGGGCTGTCGCCGGAGAAGCCGGTCAAACGGTCCTTCACATAGGTGGCGTAACCCGGCTTGCTCGCCTCGCCGTCGCTCACAATATCGATACCGAGCGCCACCTGCTCCGCCACCACATCGCGCACAGCGCGGCGCATGCAGGCATCGAAGCCTGCGGCATCGTATGGCTCGCCGGATTCCTTGGCGACAAGGAAATCCATCACATCGCTCGGGCGCGGCAAGCTGCCGACATGGGTGGTTAAAATTCTATCGCTGCTATGCTTCATCACTCGGCCTTTGCCCAAATTGTATCACCCAAGATAACTCAAGGCGGAGCCCGCCGCCAATCCTCCTGGCCTTGTTGAAATTGCGGCCGCTTGCATTCAGAGCGCCGGGTCGGCGGACGGCAGGCCGAGCAGCACCCGGCCGTGATTGGACGCGTTGACGTCCCAATTCTGAGTGATATGGCCACGCATGCAATTCATGTCCCGCATCGCCCGCGACACCGGATTACGGTCATAGAGTCCGGCACCGCCGGAAAGTTGAAACAAAAGATCGACAGCTTCGGCCGAAAGCTTGCCTGCCATCGCCGCCTTGGCGCGCAGTTCCGTTTTCAGTTCCATTGGCGCGACTTCGCTTTTCTCAGCCACTGCCATGCCGAGATCGCAGCAATTATGCAGCAGCATGCGCGCCATAATAATCGACGTGCGCGCCTCGCCAACCTTGACCTGGGCAGTGGAATAATCGGCAACGCTCTTGCCCGACACCCGGGCAACCCGGTCGCGCGCGTGTGTCATATAGCCATCGAAAGTGGCCTGCGCCAAACCGAGTGCGGCGGCACTCTGATTGATGGAGAACATCGAAAAGGCCGGCAGCTTATAAAGCGCCTCCGGATTGACCGCACAGCCGGGCGCATTTCCGCCACCCTTGGTTTCGTTAATCGCCAGCGCGCGGTGCGCCGGCACGAAGCAATCCTCGACGGCAACGTCGGCGCTTCCGGTGCCGCGCAAGCCTGCCGTATGCCAGGTATCGAGAATCTCATAATCGGCGCGCGGAACGGCGTGCATCTGCGCCACCGGCTGGCCGTCTTCCCCTTCGGTGAAAGCGGCGGCGATGAACCAATCGGCACCGTAAATGCCGCTCGCGAACGGCCATTGCCCGCTGAGCCGCCAACCGCCATCGACCTTGCGCGCCTTGCCGCAACTTGGGATCAAGACGCCCGCCACCATGGCGTCGGGCATATCGGCCCAAACATCGGCCTGGCCCTCGCCCGGCCAATAGCCGAGCAGGCAATTGTGCGAGCAATATTGCGTTAAACACCAACCGGCCGAACAGCAGCCCTGGGAAATTGTCTCGACGATATCGACCATGCCGGAAAAATGCGCGCCCACCCCGCCATGCGCCGTGGGCTGCAAGATGCGATGCATATTCGCTGCCCGCAGCTCTTCCATCGTCTCGGCGGAGAGGCGGCGCAATTGCTCCGTCTCGCCGCTGCGCGCGCGTACCGTCTCGACAAGCGCTTCGGCCCGGGCGAAGAGTTTCGCACGTGTGAGGGTTTGTTCTTCTGCCGCTGGCGTTGCTTCGTTCATGGCGCGGCAGCTTATCCCCTCCGCCATGCGCAATCCAGACTATCCGAGTGCCCTATTGCGGAACCATTTGAACATTGCGCGCAACAGGCTAGGTTGCGGCATGGAAGTGCGGCAAAAAATGATTGGTGGGCGGGCTCACTACGATATTGTGGAAGCGTTCCAGCGCGGCAGCAGAATCGAATACCGCACCGTCGTACCGCTTGGGTCGGACCCGGACCCGGAGGTCGCCCTGGCCAATCATCAGGCGGCGTTGATCGATGCCACCAGAGCGCTAACCCGGCTGCAGCCATTACAGGAAGCCGACCCGGCGATCGCGCGCAAATGCAACAATCTGAAATTCCGCCTGCACGCCGAACAGGACCGTATCGGCCTTCTGTTGGACGCAATCGAACGCCTCAAAATCACCGGTGGGAAAGACGCGCCCGAACCGGACGACTCGTGAAGACGCGCCGGGGAGTACTTATCCCCGGCCGACAAATGGCATTTTGGTCGCCATGATGGTGAGGAATTGAGCGTTGGCATCGAGCGGCAGGCTGGCCATGTAGAGAATGGCGCGCGAGACATTATCGATATCCATCACCGGCTCGCTGGCGATCTCGCCATTGGCTTGCGCCACGCCCTCGGCGATGCGTTGGGTCATTTCCGTTGCCGCATTGCCGATATCGATCTGGCCACAGGCGATGTCATATTTGCGCCCGTCCAATGACGTGCTTTTGGTGAGGCCGGTGATGGCGTGTTTGGTCGCCGTATAGGGGGCGGAATTGGGGCGCGGCGCGGCCGCCGAAACTGAGCCGTTATTGATGATCCGTCCGCCCATCGGCGTCTGGCTCTTCATCATGCGGATCGCTTCCTGGGTGCAGAAAAAGACGCCGGTAAGATTGATATCGACCACCGCTTGCCACTGTTCAACGCTCAATTCCTCCATGCCGATGGCGGGCGCGCCCGTGCCGGCATTATTGAACAACAAATCGAGGCGGCCGAAGCGCTCCTTAGTCGCGGCGAACAAGGCCGCGACCGATTGCGCGTCGCCAACATCGGTGGCAACCGCCAGCGCCCGCGCGCCGTCCGCGCCGGCCTCGCCGATCGTCTCTTCCAGGCGCTCCATCCGGCGCCCGGCGAGAACCAGCGAATATCCTTCGCCAAGCAGCGCCAGCGCTGCGTGTTTGCCGATGCCGCTGCCGGCGCCCGTAACCAGGGCAACCTTGTCATTTGAACTCATAATTTTTCTCTCCTTGCCCACCGGCCAAAAAGCTGCCGGCTTGAGTAGCATATGTTGGAATTATTCGGCCAGCCCCGGGCTGCGGCGGCGCATACGCAGCATGACGAACAAGGCGATAAGAACGACGGCGGCGAAAGGCAGGGCGATGTAATTCATTGCCTGCCAACCGACCATCTCATGCAAAACGCCCGACAGCAGAGCCGCGCAGGCCACCGAGGCGAAAACCAAAAAATCGTTGGCGGCCTGGGTTTTCGCTTTTTCGGCCGGGCTATAGCACTCCGTCACAAGCGTTGTGGCGCCGACGAAGAGAAAACACCAACCCACGCCAAGCGCCATGCCGCCGATCCAGAAATGGGTCAAATTAAGCCCGCCTAAATTGATCGCAACGCAGACCACAATCAACACCGCGCCGGCGCTCATGATCGCGGGCGTGCCGAAACGGCGGATCAAATGGCCGGTAAAGAAAGCGGGCGCGAACATGGCGAAGACGTGCCACTGGATCACCTGGGCGGTATCGAAAAAGCCGTGCCCGGCGCTATGCATGGCAAGCGGTGTGGAGGCCATCAGCAACGACATCAGCATATAGCCGACCATGCCGC
>JABIXB010000299.1 GCA_018666805.1 Rhodospirillaceae bacterium
AATCGCCGCGCCAATAGGCGCCGGCAATCTTGGTCAGCTTGAAGACGCCAATGCGCCCGGTCGAAGGCAAATGCGGCCCACGGCAAAGGTCGATAAAATCGCCCTGGCGGTAAAGCGTGACATCCTGGTCTTGCGGTATGGAGGCGATGATTTCCGCTTTGTAGTTCTCGCCGGCGTGCTTGAAGAATTCGACCGCCTTGTCACGCGGCCACACTTCGCGCGTGATTTCCTCGTCGCGTTTGACGATCTCATGCATGCGCGCTTCGATGGTGACGAGATCGTCCGGCGTGAACGGCTCGGGCCGGGCAAAATCGTAATAGAAGCCGTCTTCGATCGCCGGTCCGATGGTAACCTGGGTGTCGGGGTAGAGCTCCTTGACCGCTTCAGCCATCAAATGCGCCGTATCGTGGCGCAGCACCTCAAGCCCGGCAGCGTCTTTGGCGGTGACGATACTGACCGCCGCGTCGGCCTCGATCAGGCGCGATAAATCCCACAATTCGCCGTCGACAGAGACCACCAGCGCCGCTTTGGCGAGGCCGGGGCCGATACTGGCGGCAATCTCCAACCCGCTTACGGGCGCATCGAATGAACGCTTCGAGCCGTCTGGCAATGTGATGTCGGGCATGGACCCCTTAATTCTATCTCTGAATGGGTAAAAGTGGCGGCACTCTAACGGGCGCGTGGCACCTGTCAAGCCGGGCTAGGGTTACATATTTGTGGTTAAGGCAACGTCAACGTGGCGCGCACTTGGTCAACCGGCAAATCCGTCATGCGCTTACATTGTAACAACCGTACCTGGGCCCCGCGCGGCGCCGTGAGATCAGGGTTGGAAGCGGCGGAAAAAATCACCGTGGCGGCACACCCCACCGAAGCGACAATATGCATCGGCCCGGTGTCATTGCCGACCGCCGCTGCGGCGCGCCGCGCCAGGGCGGCGATCTGGCCGAAATTGGTGCGGCCGCATAGATTGAGCGCGTCGGGGCAATGGCTGCTGATCTCGGCCAGCACATCCTGCTCTGCCGCCGCGCCGATCAGAACGGGGCGATAGCCTGCCCTATGGAGGTTTGTGGCAAGTTCGCCGTAAGCCCGCGCCGGCCAACGTTTTTCCGGGCGGTGCGCCGATCCACCGGCAACCAGCAACACGTAAGGCCTGTCATCTTGGCCGTCAGGCAGGAGCGTGGAGATATCGCCATCGAGCCAGGTTAAATCCGCATCGGGCACCTGGTCGATGCCGGCCATGGCGAGCTGTTCGCGCTGGCGCTCGACGGTGTGCATGTCATCGCGCCGGGGATTGGCGTGCGGGTGCGAGCAGCCCGGCGCAATGCCCGACCATTCCGGCCGGGGGGTAGCGAAATAGCGGTAATAGGCGCTTGAGCGGCTCGAGGTCTGCAAATCATAGACACGGCCGAAGCCGCCCGAGCGCAGGCGCCGGCGCAGGGTGAGCCAGGCCGGAATATTCCACGCCTTGGCTCTCGGATCTAACCAGATACGGTCGAAATGGCCGGAGCGCTCCGCCATCGCGGCATAGGGGGCGGTGGTGAGAAGGGTAATCCGCGCCGCTTTATGATGCGCGCGGATGGCGGCAAACGGCCCCATCGAAAGCAGGAAATCGCCAAGGGCGCCATGCTTGATGACGAGAATTTCGGCGCTGCTGGCGCTCACCGCTCGCCCGGCGCACCTGCAGCGAGCACCTCTTCGTAAACCGCGAGCGTGCTGGCGCACATTTTCTCCAGGGTGAAATTCTCGGCGATATGGCGGATCGCCACTTCGGCCATGCTTTTGCGCCGCTCGGCGCCGAGGTCGAGCGCGGCACCCAGCGCCTGGGCCAGTTCGGCGGCATTGCCCGGCTCGACCAACAGGCCGGTCTCGCCGCCGAGAATGGTTTCCTTGGCGCCGCCATGATCGAAGGCAACGACCGGCCGGCCCATCGCCTGGCCCTCGACGATCACCCGGCCGAAGGCTTCCGGTTTGGTTGACGCGCTCACCACCACATCGGCCGACATATAGGCCGCCGGCATGTCGCGGCACGGCCCGGCAAAGCGCACGATATGGCCGAGATCGTTCTGCTCGACCTGGCGCTCGAGCTGATGGCGATATTCGGCCCGGCCCTGCTCATCGCCGACAAAGACAACGACATAATCATCGCGCGTGAGATGGGTGAGGGCGTCGAGCAATACCCGGTGGCCTTTCCAGGCGGTCAGGCGGCCGGGCAACATGATGACCGATTTGCCGTCCGGCAGGCGCCACTGCCCGGCGAGCTGGATTACCCGTGCCTGGGTTACGGCGCCCGGGTTATAGATCGAGATATCGACGCCGCGGCGAATCACGCGCAGATTTTTCTGCTCCATCGGGTAGGTGTGCATGATGTGATTGGCGGTGAACTCGGAATTGGCGATGACCAGCTCGCCCTTGGTCATGACGGCGTTGTAGCGCCGTTTGAGCGAGCCGGATGTGCCATAAGCGCCGTGAAAAGTGGTGATGAAATGGCAGCCGGTTTTTTGCGCCGCGTGGAGCGCGCTCCAGGCCGGCGCGCGCGAGCGGGCATGGATGATGTCGACCCTTTCGGCCGCGATCAGCTCGGCGAGGCGGCTGGAATTTTTGCGGATTTGAATCGGGTTTTTGCCTTTCAGCGGCATTTCTATGTGGCGCGCACCGGCAGACTCTATCTGATGCTGCATGGAACCGCCGGCCGATGCGACCAGCGCGCCCCAGCCTGCCGCGCCGAGCGCTTGCGCGATTTCCACCGTCGAACGCTCGGTCCCGCCCGGCACGTCGAGCTCGGGCACGACCTGAAGGACAACCGGTTTGCGCTCTTCCCGCGCTTTCGGGGCGGTGCTAGGTTGGGGCTCGTTTGTCACTCTAATTCCGCGTTCCTTCCAGGACCGGTCCGGAGATAGTCCCATAACTGATCAACAGGCGGCAAATTCGCCGGACGCGCGAATCTTAACCACGACGGACGGGCAGACAATCGCCTACCATGTGCTTGAGGGCAAGGCTCCCGGTGTCATATTTATGGGCGGCCTGATGTCCGATATGAGCGGCAGCAAAGCGCTGGCGCTCGAGGTCCATTGCCGCGCGGTGGGGCGCGCCTTTGTGCGTTTCGATTATACCGGGCACGGCGAATCGTCGGGCCAATTCACCGATGGCACGATTGGCCGCTGGCACGCGGATTCGCTCGCTATTCTTGATGGCATTGCGGCGGGGCGGCAGATCCTGGTCGGCTCCAGCATGGGCGGCTGGCAGATGCTGCTCGCCGCGCGCGCCCGGCCCGGGCGCATCGCCGGCATGATCGGCATTGCGGCGGCGCCGGATTTCACCGAAGACCTGATGTGGCAGCAATTCGACGCTGCGGCGAAGGCCAAAATCCGCGCCGAGGGAATCCTTCACCTGCCGTCCGATTATGAGGATATGCCCTATCCCGTAACCCTTGGCCTGATCGAGGATGGCCGAGATCATCTGCTGTTGCGTAGTCCGCTTGAGATTCCCTGCCCAATCCATTTGATCCATGGCATGGCGGACAAGGACGTGCCGTGGCAAACGGCGCTCAACATCGCTGAAGCGGTGACGAGCGAAGAAGTGAGCGTGACCCTGGTCAAGGGCGGCGGGCACCGCCTGAGCGAGGAAGCCGATTTGACCCGTCTTACGGCGGCGGTCGAAAGCATGGCGGCGCGTGTACACGGCGGGTAAAGCGCTTTCAATTCCTGGTGAGGGGTGCTCTCGGGCCTAGGCAGAAGGCAGCCGATGCACTATGTAACCTACCTATGCAAAAGATAAAATTACACGGCCTTCTGTTCTTTGGCTGGCCTGCTGTGGCGCTGGCCATTGCTTTGTTGTTCGCGCCGCCGCTCAGCGCGGAGAGTCTGACAGAGCTCGACACCCGTGCCGATGGCTCGCGTATATTGAACATGGTTGCGCATAGCGAGCCGCGCCCTGTGCCGGCAATCCAATTCCTCGACGAGGACGGCAATTATCTCAGCCTTGAAGATTTTCGCGGCAAGGTCGTTGCGCTGCAATTTTGGGCGACCTGGTGTTTCCCGTGCCGCGAGGAACTGCCGACGGTCGACGCCCTGCAAGGTGAGCTCGGCGGTGCGGACTTCACCTTCATTCCGCTTTCAGTGGACCGTGACGGCGCCGGGTTGGTGCGGCAATATTATACCGACAACGACATCAAGAATCTGTCGATCTATATCGATGTCGGCATGGATGCGGCGCGGGCGATGCGGGTGAACGGCATTCCCTACACCATATTGCTCAACCGCGAGGGCATGGAAATCGCGCGGGTGCTGGGTGATCGCAACTGGTTCACGCCCGACGCCATCGGCCTCATGCGCAAACTAATTGAATAGCATGGCGTGCGCGCGGCGAATTGGCGGGGCCGCTGTTTCAGGCATATAATCCGGAAATCATGGATCTCTCACTCTTCGGCATTCTCATCGCTTTCCTGGCAGGCGTAATCTCGTTCCTCTCGCCCTGTGTGCTGCCGTTGGTGCCGGGCTATGTGTCTTACATTGCCGGTGGCTCGCTGGAAGATTTGACCGAGAATCCGAGCGCCAATCGGCGCATGCGGGCAATCTATCTCAGCCTCTTTTTCGTGCTCGGCTTTTCGATTGTCTTTATGGCACTCGGCGCCAGCGCCAGCGCTGTCGGGGAGTTTCTGCTCAGCAATAAGCGATTGTTCGAAAATATCGCCGGCGCGGTGATTATCGTCTTCGGCCTCTATCTCATGGGCCTTTTGAAAATTCCTTTCATGGCGCGCGAGATGCGCTTTGTCAGCCGCGCCGCCGGTGGCCACCCGGCCAGCGCGCTCCTGCTCGGCGCGGCCTTCGCGTTCGGCTGGACGCCGTGCATCGGCCCGGTGCTGGGCGGCATTCTCACCATGAGCGCCAACACCAACGAGATCGGCGCCGGCGTGACATTGCTCGCCTTCTATTCGCTCGGCCTTGGCCTGCCGTTTCTGGCCGCTGCCGCTTTCACCGGTTTCTTTCTCAATTCAATGAAATCCATGCGCCGCGCCGGGCGCTATTTTCAGTTCATCGCCGGCGCCGTCATGGTGGCGATGGGCATTGCCCTGGTCACCGGCTATCTGTCTTCGCTTGCCTATTGGCTGCTCGAATTGGCGCCGGGTCTTGCGACTCTCGAAGGCGCGCTTATCTAGTTTTCCGACGTACGCCTGTCGCCGCTACTCACCAAGCGTGCGCCGGCGCGCCTCGAATTCTTCGGCGTCGATTTCGCCGCGCGCGAATCGCTCTTTGAGAATGTCGAGCGCTGTCTTGCCGGCAGGCGGGTGTGACGATGTCCCGTGCCCGGATGCGCCAAACCAGCGAACCAAAAACACCACCAGAATCACGACGACCGCAATGAACAAGATCATCATGATCGGCCCGGCAATCATCCCGCTACCCCACAACATGTGCCCGCCATGGTAATTTCCAGCCTCGTTTGCCCAGGCAGCAGGCCAATTCGCTAACCCCAAGAATAGACCTGTCAACAAGAAGAAAATTTTTCGCATGATTAACCCTATTCGGCTGCCGGCGCTTCCCGAGCGCTTTCATGTTAATTGGGCTCGCTACCGGTGACTTGCAATAGTCTAATATACCAGCTGGGTGCCTCGAAGGCGCGCTTATTTGACCTCGTCCGCAAGCAGCGCTTTCAGCCCGCTGCGGTAGTCCGGATAGCGCAAATCTATACCGAGCTCACTTTTGATGCGGTCGTTGCGCACCAGCCGGTTCTCGGCCCAGAAGCTCCGCGCCATGGCCGATATCCCATCCGGCGCGAATTCTTCGGTCGGCGGCGGTGCGACGCCGAGTAGTTCGCAGGCATGGCCGACGACATCCGCCGGCGCCGCCGCTTCATCGTCGCATACATTATAGATCGCGCCGGGGTTGGGCGCGGCCATCGAGGCAAGCAACACCTGCACGATATCGTCGACATGAATGCGCGAGAATAAATGCCCCGGTTTGACGATGCGTTTGGCCGTGCCGGCGCGCACCGTTGCCAGCG
>JABIXB010000300.1 GCA_018666805.1 Rhodospirillaceae bacterium
CGGTCAGGAAAGCACTGATATCGTAGAACTGGTCCCATGTGGTCGGCGCGGCCAGATCATAGCCATGCTTGGCCTTGAACTCGGCCATGTTCTCTGGATCCGAAAACACGTCCTTGCGGTAATACATAATGAGGACATCGCCATCGTCCGGAAAACCGTAGATGGTATCGCCAACCGTCATTTGGTTGAGGCGGTAGACATCGCCGATATCGTTGAGCTCCTCGCGGTAGCTAAATTTGTCGACATAGGCGTCGAGCGGCTCCAACGCGCCGGCACGGACGAGATCGCTCATCCATGAAGGCACCACGTTGAGAATGTCATAGGCGCCGGTCTTGGCGCGATGTTCCTGCAGCATCTTCGGAAACATCTCGTTGACCTGAGATTCGACCACTTCAATCTTAATGCCGGTCAACTCCTCCCATTTGGGCCCCGAAAAATTAATCGGGCCAAGCGATTGCAATCCGGCTTCCCAGATCACCGTCAGCGTCGTTCCCGAATATTACTTTGCCGCTTCGACGGCGATATCCGCCGCGCTTTCGGCATTGGCTGTGGCACTCCCGCCGGCGAGCAAGCCCGCCACGGCAGCGGCACATAATGCCGTTTTAAGGTTTTTTACCAACTTCATCTTCATCTCCCCTGTTGTTTGCGCGGTATCACTGCCGCGCCTCTCTCGAAGACCGCGCCACTGAGCGCGGCAGTGAATGCAAAATCGAGATCCCGCATTCGCATGAAAACCCGCCAGCATGGATTGAATAAGCCGCCGGGGTCGCCTCCAAATTCTTGTTTTTTTTTGAGTATGACGCCGCAATACGCCATATTCAAATACCTCCTGGCGCATAGCCATAACGCGCCGCTGCCTGTTCGGCCGAGACATAGCCCTCGCGCACATCTTCACTGATCATGTCGCGCGGGCGCTCCGCTACATCGCCATAACCGCCGCCGCCGCAAGTCGTGAGCCGGATGCGATCACCTTCATGCAATGTGACATTGCCGAATTTGCTTGGGCTTACCTTGCCAAAGAGTTCGCACACATTTTGCCATTCCACCGCGCCATCCTGGCGGATCAACAGCGATGCGTTATCGGCCTCGCCGCCGCCCAACAAGCCCCACGGGCGCATCTTGTGGCGGTCGCCCATATGGCTGACCGTGATTTCGTCTCCCGTACAGCGCAGCGTCTTGGTGCAACCGAGACCGCCGCGATATTTTCCCGGGCCGCCCGAATCCTCCGCTAGGCACAGGCTCTCAATGAGCCAGGGATAACGCGTCTCGAACACCTCGACCGGGATGGTGCGGCAATTGCCGTTGATGCAATTCACCGTGTCATGGCCGTCGGCGAAACTGCGCCCGCCCCAGCCGGCGCAGAGAAAATCGTAGCAGACGTAATATTCGTCATTGATCGGATGCTGTCCGCCAAAGAGAAAATTGCAATGGGTGGCGGCATCGGTGGCGAAGGCGCGCTCCGGCGTACACGCCGCAAGCGCACCGATCACCGCATAGGCGATACGCGGGTGGGTCTCCGTATTGCCGCCAACCTCGGGCGCGGGATAATCGACATTGACCAGCGAGCCCGGCCGAGCGAGCACCTGAATTGGCCGGAAGCAACCGGAATTGCGCGGAATCGTCGGGTCGGTCAAATGCAGCAGCGCGTTAAAACTGGCCGACCAGGTAACGCCGAGTGTGGCGTTGATGGCGCCTTGCGCCTGATCGTCGCTGCGGCTGAAATCGACAACCACCTCATCGCCCTGGACAAAGACATCGACCGAAATACGCCACGGCCGCTCGGTGATGCCGTCATCCTCCATATAATCGTCAAAGGAATATTTGCCGTCCCTGAGCGCGGACAATTCGGCTCGCATGCGTGCCTCGGAATAATCCATCAGGTCGCTGCAATTGCGCTTGTAGACATCCTTGCCGTATTTCCGCACCAGATCGCCGACGCGCTTGGCGCCCAATTCGCAGGCGCTGATCAGCGCCCGGTAATCGCCGTAATTGTGGCGCGGCGTGCGCACATTGGCGAGCGCCAGCTTCCACACCTCCGCAACATCCTCGCCGCGCCGCTTGATGCGCACCGGCGGCACGCGCAAACCCTCGTGGAAAATCTCTGTCGCTTCACTGCAAAAACCGCCCGGCACCATGCCGCCGGTCTCCGCCACATGGCCGATCGAGACCGCATAGCCGAGAAATTCACCGTCAACATATATGGGCGTAAAGAAGGTGTGCTCCGGCGTGTGCAAACCGCCCCGGTAGGGGTCGTTATGCATAATCACGTCGCCTTCCTCGATGGTGTCGCCTGCCATCTCGCGCACGCAGGATTTTATCAAGAGCGGCATGCCGCCGATTTGCGCCGGGCAGTAATCCGCCACGGCGATCATCTCACCGTCGGCGTCGGCAATGGCGCAGGTGAAATCGAGCGACTCATTGAAGATCGTCGAATAGGACGTCTTCATCAGCGTGATGCCCATCTCGCGGCAAATCGA
>JABIXB010000301.1 GCA_018666805.1 Rhodospirillaceae bacterium
CCACCTACGCGCTGATCAAAGACGAGATCTACTGTCACCCAATCGGCGAGGTCAACGTCAAGGGTATCTCGCATCCGCTGAAAACCTACGAGGCCGTTTCGACGCGCGAAGATTACTTACGCGGCGCCAAGCCGATTGCCGATGCCTTTGACGGCTTTCGCGTTACGCTCGACCCGATGTCGCTCGCTCCGGGCGACCGCCGCCGGGCGGAAAATTCTCTCAGAAAAGCGCTTGAGGCGCTGGAGAACATCGCCGAATAGAGCCGGGCCTATGCCTCGGCCGGGCGCACCTCGGCATAGGGGCAGAGGCCAAACCAGTCGGGCATGGTGCGGATCAGAGCTTTGTCGCCGACGGCGATGACGGCTTCGTCGCGTATCGCTTTCTTGAGATCGGTGTCGCCCTCCCAAATCTCAACCATGGTGCGCAGCTCGGTCGAGACATAGAGGTCGACATCCTTGCCGGTATCCTCGGTGCAAAGATCAACATCATCGCCCTCGATCACCAGCCACCAGCTCTTGTATTTATCGAGGTCATTGAACGAGATCGACAGCACCGTCTGCCCGTCCGGCAGCGACTGGGTGAGAATGCGGCGGTGCATGTCCCACATGAGAAACTCGACATCGAGCTCGTCATCGCTCATCTGCTTACGCGCCCAGCGCATGCCCCAGCGGGCGAGCGTTTCGATCAGTGGCTCGAGCTCCTTGCCGGCTGCCGTCAGGCGATATTCGCTTCCCTTCTGGCCGGATAATTTACGCCGCACGATAACGCCGCGCGCTTCGAGGTGCTTGAGCCGCTTGGCGAGAATGGTCGGCGAGATGCGCGACAGGGAACGTTGGAAATCATTGAAGCGGCTGGTGCCGAGCATCAGTTCACGCAGGATCAGCATGGTCCATTTATCGCCGATAATCTCCGTCGCCTTGGCGACCGGACAGAACTGGCCGTATGAGGTCATCTCCCTGCCTCTCCCCCCGAACTACACAATACGTAGTTAAATACTACACCCCGCGCAGTATCGATCAAGCGGCTCGATTCCTATCTTCACAAGTGACAGCGACATCAAATTTGAGGGATAGGAGCAAGATCATGCAAACCAACAGCCAGACATTCGACAGCAGCCGCTATGCGCGCTGCATTAAAACGTCAAAACGCGTGCGCTGGGATATCGAAGATGATGTGATCCGTGGCCGGAGTTTCGACAATGCTGATAAATATCTCCCCGACGGCCTGACCCTGGCCGGCGAATTCACCAGCCTCTCGAATGCGGAAAAGGTATTTGTCAGCCAGATTCAGGGCCGCACCTACGCCAATGTGTTCGGCCTGGCCGAGCGCTTCGTCAACGCCAAGGTGCTCGAGCTGAGCCGCGACCATTGGTTCGGCGACCAAGTTGCACTCGAAGCCCTGGTGCGCTTTTGCGACGAAGAGCTCAAGCATCAGGCACTGTTTCGCCGCATCGAGGATATGGCCGGCGACACAATGCCGGACGGCTACCGCTTCGACCAAGACGCCAACGAGGTAGCGCAGGCCGTGTTGGGCAAGAGCACCTGGGCCGTGCTGGGCTTGACGCTCGACATCGAACTCTTCACCCAGCTGCATTACCGCAAGTCCATCGACCCGGATATGTGCCTCAGCGAACTCTATAAGGATGTCTTCCTCTACCACTGGAAAGAGGAAAGCCAGCACGCCATCCTGGATGAGCTCGAATGGCTGCGCCACGACGCGGAATTGACATCTTACGAGCGCGACCAGGCGGTCGATGATTTCATCGAACTGGTCGGCGCGGTCGACGCCATCCTCCAGGCACAATCAGTGGCGGACGCCGTTTACTTCGCGGCAACTTGCGGCCGCAGCATCGGCGAAAACGAGGCGGTCGGCATCCGCGCCGGCTTCCTGAAATCCTACCGCTGGCAATATATCCACTCCGGCGCGCAGCACCCGCAATTCTGCAAAATCATGTCGAGCTTGATCACGGATGCACAGGGAAAGCGGATTGGGGCGGCGATTGCGACACTGCATTGAGCGGGCGGCGATGTAAAGCCAAGGTGCAACAAACTAAGACGGCGGCCATCGGGTCGCCGTTTTTATTGGCGCCCACCACTAAGCATTAATCTCACACCCACCATGAAAATTTCCGGTTTGCACGTGGCAATTCAAACCAGTTCGCCTTTCCAGCCATGCTCGATAGAACAAAATATTAGCTTTCCCGCACTCATCGCTTGGGCGGAATTATTTGAATCAAAAGGGGGAAATATCATGGCCAAAAAAGCTGCTAAGAAATCTGTGAAAAATTACCGGCGTTATGTTCTCAACTGCGATCCGTCGGCCGGCACCGGCACGGATTGGGGCTTTGCCGATGCGGTCTCGGCCGGGGTCGCCTCGACCGCCGCGCCGCCGGCGGCGAAGGATCTGCGCGAAAAATGGTGGAAGGTGCGCGATCAGGGCTCGACCGGCGCCTGCGTCGGCTTCGCCGCAGCGGACGGTGTACTGCGCTGGCATTTCGTCCGCGCCAGGAAGATCGCCAAAAAGGATTTACTGGCGCCGCGCTTTATCTGGATGGCGAACAAGGAGACCGACGCAATCACCCAATATCCGACGACCTTTATCGACAGCGCCGGCACGCAGACCAAGCGCGCCCTCGGCGTGGCGCGCAATTACGGCGCGGTGAACGAAAAAATACTGCCGATGAACGGCGGCCTCTCGCGCCTCTCGACGGCGCAGTTCTACACCATCGCCGCGCGCCTGCGCATTTCGAGCTACCACAATCTCGGCAACGACCCTGACGCCTGGCGCCGCTGGCTCGCCTTCAACGGCCCCATCCTGACCCGCCTCGGCGTCGACCGCAGCTGGGACAGGGCGAACGAAACCAAAGGCAAGCTCGATACATATTTGCCGCATACCGTGCGCGGCGGCCATGCGGTGTGCATGGCCGGCTATTGCAAGGACGGCTTTATCATCCGCAACAGTTGGGGTACGAATTGGGGTGACAAGGGCTTCGCTTACGCCTCCAATGCCTATGCCGAGGCGGCGTTTAGCGAGGCTTATGGCGCGGTGATTTAGACACGGGGCGCGCGCCGCCGCAAAGATTCCGCGCCCA
>JABIXB010000032.1 GCA_018666805.1 Rhodospirillaceae bacterium
AGTCGGCCCGCACGGCATCACCGCCAATGCCGTCTGTGCCGGTTGGATCGCGACCGAAATGGCGATCGAATTGCATCAACAAATGGCTGAGGAAAGCGGCGTGCCGTTCGAGCAGCTTTACGACGAAGGCATGCGCGTTAATGCCATGAAAGCCATCATCCCACCCGAAGACGTCGCCGACATGATGGTCTTCCTCGCCGGCCCAGGCGCGCGCCATGTTACGGCGCAATCGATATACGTTTGCGCCGGGCGGAGTATTGTTTAGGAAATATGCAGAAAGCCGAGTTCGTCAACGCGGAGTTTTTGCCCGGGGTGGACGATGATGTTGGCCGACGGTTCCTCGACGACCAATGGTCCCTCTGCCTCGAAGCCGGGCGGCAACAGGTCGCGGTTGAGGATGCGGGCGTCATGGCGGCCATCTTCGCCGTAATGGACCGAGCGCGTGCCTTTGTCGGCGGCAGCCTCGGAGCGGCCATCACCGTTTAAGGGTTTAACCTCGGGGCGCGGCACACGGGCGGTGGCGGTGAGGCGGAAATTGACGAACTCAACCGGCGTGTCGTCGAGGCGGAAGGTGTAGGCGCGTTCGTGCGCGATGTGGAAATCGTGCAGGATTCCACCGACACTGAGGCCGTCAAGCGCCGTGGGAACCGTGACCGAATGCTCCTGGCCGAGATAGCGCAGGTCGATGCCGAATTCGAAATTGAGCTGGCCGGCCTCGACCTCGTCCTGGGCGCTGAAATATTCTTCCGCTTCGGCCTGGAGGCCGGCGAATAATTCCGTCACGCCTGCCGCCGTCATATCGTCGGCGCGGGTGAGCGCGGTTTGGACGAAATCGCGCCTGGGCTCGGTCGCCAGCATGCCCCAGGCGGAGAAATAGCCGGGATAGAGCGGAATGATGATCTCGCGCACGCCGAGCTCGCGGCCGAGCGTCGCCGCATGCATGGCGCCACCGCCACCGCCGACCACAAGCACGAAATCGCGCGGATCGTGGCCGCGCTGGATCGAGACCAGCTTAAGCGCGTTGATCATGTCGGCATCGGCCAGGCGGAGAACGGCGACCGCCGCCTCTTCCACCGTGCCGCCCAAGCCATCGGCGACTTTCTGCATGGCGCGCTCCGCCGCCGCGACATCCAATGTAATGCGCCCGCCGGCGAAATAGTTCGGGTCGAGCACGCCGGTCAAAAGCTTGGCGTCGGTCACGGTCGGCTCTCGGCCACCCTGGCCGTAGCTCGCCGGGCCCGGATCGGAGCCGGCGCTAACCGGGCCGACCTTCAGCGTACCGACACGGTCGAACCAGGCAATCGAGCCACCGCCGGTGCCAATCTCGACAATATCGACGACCGGAACCTTGACCGGATAGCCCGGATTGATGCGCGTCCATTCAAGCTTGTATTCGGTCGTCACTTGCACTTGCGCGCCCTCGATCACCGAACATTTCGCCGTGGTGCCGCCGATATCGAGATAGATGACATCTTCCTCGCCGCACAGCTCACCGACCAGAGCCGCGCCATTGACGCCGGCGGACGGGCCAGATTCAACCAGGGTAATCGGGTGCGCCTTGGCCCATTCGAAGCTGGTCGAGCCGCCATTCGATTGCATCGCCGCAAACGGGCAATCGAGACCCTGGCCCTTCAGGCTGCCCTCCAAGCTGGCAAAATAGCGCTGCACGATCGGCTGCACATAGGCATTAAGGACGGCGGTATTGGCGCGCTCATATTCGCGCCACTCGCGCGTGATCTCGTGGCTGGCGGTGATCGCCACGCCGGGCAATTTCTCGCGCAAATATTCGGCGCAGGCGGCCTCATGCGCGGGCGCGGCGTAGCTGTGCAAAAGCTGGATCGCGACCGCCTCGACATTTTCCGCGCGGCAGCGTTCAACCACCGCATCGAGATCGGCAAGCGTTAATGGCTCGACCTCGTTACCCGCCGCGTCCATGCGCTCGCGTACTTCGAAACGCAGACGCCTCGGCACGAACGGCACCGGCTTCTCGAAATTAAGATTATAAAGATCGGGGCGGTTGCCACGCGCGATCTCGAGTACGTCACGGAAGCCGGCCGTGGTGACCAGCGCCGTCTTGGCGCCCTTGCGCTCGGTAATCGCGTTGATCACCGTGGTACCGCCATGAACGAAGAAATCGATCTTCTCCGGCTCGACCTGAGCCAAGCGGATGGTATCCTCAACGCCGAGCGTTAAATCCTTCGGCGTGGTGAGCGACTTCTCGACCTTGAGCTCGCCGCTCGCCTCATCGAAATAAACCAGATCGGTGAAAGTGCCGCCGATATCGCTTGCCAATCGTCCCATCGTCTAGCGCCCCGCCCTGAGCGATTGCGTCGCCGCCGCGTCAACCGCGCCGTCCGCAGTCAGCGCCACGCCGTATTTATCGCGCGCGGTCTGGGGCGTGATGTAGTCGTTGCGCACATCCTCGAGCACTTCTTGCGCCGGGCGCGCGAAGGCATCGCCGTAACCGCCGCCGCCGCCGGTGATCACCCGCACCCGGTCGCCCTGCTTCAAGGCATGATAGGGAATGCGGGCCACCCGCCGTGTCTCGCCACCGCTCTCGATCTCCATGAAATTGCAGCTTCCCTCGGCGCCGCCCTGAAGCCCCCAGGGCGGTTCCTTGGTGCGTCCGAAGCTGGCATAGGTTGAGGCTTCGTCAGCCAGGATCTCGAATTCGCGCACGGCGCCGAAACCGCCGCGATAGCGTCCTTCACCGACACCCTCGGCGGTGTTGAGCGCGTACTGGCGGATATGGAGCGGGAATTTGGCTTCGAACAGTTCGACCGAATAATTATAGGTGTCGCCATCGGTGGTGGCGATCAGCGCGGCGGTGCCGTCGCGTTTCGAGGTCGCGCCCCAGCCGCCGACCGCCGGCTCGATATGGACGAAAATCTCGCCCGACTTCGGATCCTTGCCGTAAACATAGGCGCCGCACAGACTCATATAGCTGCCGGCGCTGAAGCGGTCCGGCGCGATTTCGGCCAGCGCCTTCCACACCAATTCCGAGGCATGCGCCGAGCCTTCATAATACCAGCCAGTCGGCGACGGTTTTTGCGCCGTGAAGACGGTGCCATCGGGGCAAATGATTTCGACCGGGCGGAACCAACCTTCGTTGGATGCGCCTTGTGGATCTACGAGGGACTTAAACACGGTTTTAACCGCCGAATGGAGCGCGCCATAAGCGCAGTTGATCGGCCCCGGGCGCTGGGCGCTGGTGCCGGTGAAATCGAACGTCATGCGTTCGCCATTGATGCGCACTTCGACGCAAACCGGGATTTGTTCGTCGCTAATGCCATCGCCGTCGATCAGATCTTCCGCTTTATACGTACCGTCCGGCATGGCGGCGACGGCCTCGCGGCTGAGCTGCTCGCTGGTCTCGAGGATATAGTCGAAGGTGCGGTCCACCGTGTGGTTGCCGTATTTCTGCTCAATCTCCTGGAAGCGCACTTCGGCGATGCGCACCGCCGCCAGCTCGGCATTGAGATCACCGAGGCACATCGTCGGCAGACGCACATTTTCGCGGATCAGATCGATAATATCGGCAACCAATTCATCGTCGCGGCAGACGCGCACGCCGGGGAAGCGGATACCTTCCTGATAAATTTCGGTCGCGTTTGGCGCAATGCTGCCCGCCACAGAGCCGCCCACTTCGCTCCAATGGGCAACGGCAATGGCGAAAGCGCGGAGTTCGCCACCATCGAACAGCGGGCGGATCAGCGCCATATCGCAGGTGTGCGTACCGCCCTCATAGGGGTCGTTGATCATATAGACATCGCCCGGGCGCATTTCGCCGCCGAATTTCTTGAGGATCGCCCGGAGCTGAAACGAGAAGGTGCCGGTGAAAAGCGTGATGCCGTTGGTCTGGACGATCAATTGCGCCTTGGTGTCGAGAATGCCGCAGGCGAAATCGAGCACTTCGTAAATCACCGGGCTCATTGAGGTGCGGGCGATGACGATGCCCATCTCATCCACCGCCGCCAGCAATTTGCCGCGCACGATCTCAAGCGTCACCGGATCGATCTCTTTTGCTGCCTCAGACATGTCCATACCCTAATCAATTGCTGCCGCGAATTGTTGCTTCCACCGGACTAAAGTCAACTCCTGAAACGCGCGCTTGGCCTGTCTTTCCGACGTGGTGTAATGTACGGAAAAACAAAACGGCTTTGGGAGGAGCGGCATGGTGAAAATCGCGAAAATCGAGGCGAGCGCCCATTCGCGCCCCTTTGCCGACAATGTCATCCGCATGGGGCTCGGGCGCAACGTCAAACGCGATTTCGTCTTCGTCAAGGTGACGGCGGATGACGGCACGGTCGGCTACGGCGAGGCGCATCACGGCCAGAACCTCACCGCCATGGTGGAAGTGATCGAAAAGGGCGTCGGCTCGCTCATCACCGGCGCCGATCCGTTCGACAGCGAAGGCATCTGGGAGCGCATCAAGCGCCAGCAGATTCAAACCCATGGCCTCGGCGCGGGCAGCGTTATCGCGCTCGCCGGTATTGATCTCGCGCTTTGGGATCTGAAAGGCAAGCTGCTCGGCCAGCCGGTTTACCGCTTGCTCGGCGGCGCGCCGAAGAAGATTCGCGCTTATGTCGGCGGCCTGACGCTCGGTTTCCAGGCGCTCGACACGCTGGAAAAGGAGGTCGCCGGATTTCTCGACATGGGCTACACGGCGATCAAGATGCGCGTCGGTGATACACCGAAAAAGGACGCCGAGCGGGTTACGCATATCCGCAAGACCTTCGGCGACGATATCGATATCGCGGTCGATGCGGCGACGCGCTATACCGTGACCGACCTGCCCGAAGTGCTCGATTATTGCGAGACCAACCGTGTCTATTGGCTGGAGGAACCGTTTTCGCCGGACAATGTGCCGGGCTATCAGGAGCTTTCGAGGCGCACCAGCATCCCGATTGCGGCGGGCGAAAACCATTATACCCGCCAGGCCTTCCGCGAGCTTTTCGAAGCCCGCGCAATCACCATCTGCCAGGCCGATTGCACCAAGGCGGGCGGCATCACCGAGGTCAAGAAAATCGCCGATATGGCGGCAGCGTGGCATTTCCTCGCGGCGCCGCACACCAGCCATTCGATGATCGGCGCAGCGGCCAATGTGCATTTGCTGTGCGCCATTCAGAACGGCCTGATATTCGAAGCCGATGTGGCGCCGATCAATCCGTTCCGCACCGATCTCGCGCGCAATCCCTTGCAGGTGGTGGACGGCTATATCGAGCCCAATGATGCGCCCGGCTTCGGCCTCGACATCGACGAAAGCATTCTTGCGCAATATCCAGCCCAGCCGGGGCCGTGCTACATCCCCGGCTAGCAAAAGCGAGGAGGCAATCGGATGAAACTCGGCAAAATGACTCTCCACAAGGGCACCACCAACCGGAATGCGATCAGTATTCCGGCAAGCGCGACCGCGCGCCCGAGTTATCGAGGTAGCCAAGCGCGCGGATGCGCGCGCCCGGCATTTGAGGGAACAAACAAAACATGAAGATCAAATCAGTCAAGGCGACATGGATTCATGTGCCGATCCCAGAAGCCGAACAGCACACCAGCGATTTCGGTGTTATCGATGCGTTTGACGCCGCGTTGGTGCGTATCGAAACCGAGTCCGGCCTGGTCGGTTATGGCGAGGGCCGCGCCTCAGTGTTCAGCAGCGGCAACAACGCGCCGTTGGTCTCGCTCATCAATGACGATTTCGGCCCAGCCCTGGTCGGCGAGAATGCCGGCGATCCGGCACGCCTGTGGGAGCTGATGTATAACGGCACGCGCGCCCATTATGCACTTAAGCGCGGACGCCCCTTCCCCGCCCTCGGCCGGCGCGGCCTCACCATCGCCGCGATCAGCGCCATCGATATGGCGCTGTGGGACATTCTCGGGCGCTCGCTCAATGCGCCGGTATGGCAACTCCTCGGCGGCCTTACCCACGCCAAGCTGCCGGCCTATGCCTCGGGCGGCTGGGCGCCAGCCGACGGCATCGGCGCGCAATTGCAAAGCTATATCGACCGTGGCGGATTCAAAGCGGTCAAAATGCGCGTCGGCACCGGCGACGGCGAGGTGGCGGATTCAGTGCGCCGCGTACATGCAGCGCGCGAATATCTAGGCCCCGACATCGACATCATGGCCGATGCGCACGGCACCTATTCCGTGCCCGAGGCCAAGCGCTTCGCGCGCGAAGTCGCCGATTGCCGCCTCGCCTGGTTCGAGGAGCCGGTCAATGCCGACAACAAACGCGGCTGCGCCGAAGTGCGCGCCACAACCGATATCCCAATTTCCGCCGGGGAGAGCGAATTCACCCGCTTCGCCTTCCGCGATCTCGCCCTCTTGGATGCCGTAGACATCTTCCAGCCCGACCCGGCGATCTGCGGCGGCATCACGGAATGCATGCGGATTGCCGCGCTGGCCGATGCGCACCAGATACGGCTAGCGCCGCATCTCTGGGGCGGGCCGCTGCACTTTTCGGCAGGTTTGCAGATATGCGCCGTCTCCCCGGCAGCGACGATTATCGAATATTCGCTCGGCGCCAATCCGCTGTTGCATGAGATGGCAGAAGAGAGCTTTACGGTGGAGAATGGCGAGATGGTTATTCCGAACCGGCCGGGGCTGGGGGTGACGATTGATCAGGATTTCGTCGAGAAGTATGCGCGAGACTAAGCCCGAATAGCGGTGCGTTTGTTAGACGCCTGAGCGCCCTACGCTCGACGCCCCACAAACATAAAGCGTCTGCCCGTTGATAAAGCCGGAATCGGCATCCAAAAAGAACGCGGCGGCCTGGGCGATATCCTCTGGCTCGCCGATGCGCCCGGCCGGGATGGTCGCCAAAGACGCAACGGTGCGCGGGCTATCGGGAGGGTTGGCCTTTGTGTAGAGCTCTGTGGCGATTGGGCCGGGGCAGATGCAGTTGACGGTGATGCCGTCTGGCGCCAGTTCGAGCGACCAGGTGCGGGTTAGGCCGATCAGGGCCGCCTTGCTGGCGGAATAGTTGGTACGCAGCGCCTTGCCGAGCGCGGCGCGGCTGGCGATGTTGACGATGCGGCCCA
>JABIXB010000302.1 GCA_018666805.1 Rhodospirillaceae bacterium
ATGGCACCGAGAAGGGCCGATTGATTGAAGCGCCGGGCGATCAGGCGCCAGCGATAGAGCGGCACTGGCGCGATCAGATCGGCATCGGCCAGCATGTCGCCGCCGGCGCGCGCCATCCATTCGCCGAGCACCGGCGCGATCCAGGTGCGGTCCGCCATTTTCAGGGCTAATACAAGATCGCGGCCGACACTCTTATAAAGCACCGCCGCCCGGGCGCGGCGATAGGCCGGCGGCGCGCGCAAACAAGCGGCGCAAAGCGCGCCCGGCTCCGCCTCGATTTCGAACGGTGTACCGCAACAGGCACAAAGCGGCGCCGAGATAAAGCCGACCTCGCTCCAGCAATCGGCGCAAAGCCGCCCCGGCACATCCACCGCCGCATCGCAGGCGCCGCAATGGGCCGGCAAAACCACATTCATAGTGTCGCGAAAGACCGCGCGCGCGGCGCGGCGCAATGCCAGAGCGCCGGTCATTCGCCAATAGTGCATGACCGGCTCAGATTTGTCGAAGCGCCATTTCCTTGATATGAACACGCCATTGCCAACACCTGTTTTGGGCGGGGTCAGTACGCACAACTGGCCGAAACCAAGGCGGCTAATTTGGTGTTGAATATTAGAACAACCGAGTTCGGAATACCGGTAACCGCGCATCGCTTGAAACTTCCCCTGAAGCGCCTGACGTAGCGCAATCCAGGCGATGTAACAAAGCCGCACATGTGCGCAATCAAAAGGAATGACGCCCGTGGCGCAGGGTAAAAAAATCGTAATCATTGGCGGCGGAATCATCGGCGCGTCGGCCGCCTACTATTTGTGCAAGAAAGGATATTCGCCAATCTTGCTGGAAAAAGGCGAGCCGGCCGGTGAGCAGTCCGGAAGAAATTGGGGATTTGTGCGTCAGCAAGGCCGCGACCCGGCGGAGGTTCCGTTGATGATGCGAAGCCAGGAACTATGGGCCGGGCTTGAGAGCGAGTTGGGTGAAAACATCGAATGGTGTCAGGGCGGTAATTTGCTGCTGACAAATGATGCCCACGAGCTAAAGCTTTATCAGAACTGGACGAATATCGCCGGCAGCCATGGTCTCGACAGCAAAGTCGTCAATCAATCCGAATTAGCTGACCTGATCCCGAGGATAGAGCAAGCATTCCTGGGCGGGCTATATACCGCAAGTGACGGACAGGCAGATCCGGAGAAAGCGACGAACGCGTTTTGTAATGCGGCGGAACGGCTTGGCGCGAAGATATTTCGCAATCGCCCGGCGCTTGGCGTGGAGATACAAAACGGCAAGGTTTGTGGTGTCAGAACGGCCGGCGGCACCCTTGAAGCGGATTATGTAGTTTGCGCCGCCGGGGCCTGGGCCTCGAAATTTCTCCATCCTTTGGGACTAAGGCTGCCGCAGCAGCGCATTCGCGGCTCGGTTGCCCAGACGACGGTTTGCGAGAAAACGACGGACATCGGCGTTTGGGCGCCTGGCGTTGCTTTTCGACAACGCCGTGATGGAAGTTTCAGCATTGCAGCCGGAAACGGTTACGAGGTTGATTTCACACTCGGTTCGTTGCGTGGCTCAAAGCATTTCTTAAAGTCGTTCATGGCCAATAGAAAATATTTCGATATAAGATTTGGCGCGGCCCTGTGGAAAGATTTCGGCGGTTTGGCGAAAAATTTCGTTACCGGCGACGACCCGGTAGGGCTGCGTCGCGTCGTTGCCCCCACCCCGAACTCTGCTCGATTAGCGCGGGCGCTAAAGAATTTTAAAGCAATGCTCCCGAGCTTGGGGAATGTTGAATTACAACGTAGCTGGGCTGGCTATATTGATATAACGCCGGATGCGTTGCCGGTTATCGATGCCCTTAAAAAACCTGACGGCTTGGTCGTGGCCACCGGGTTCAGCGGTCACGGATTTGGGTTGGGTCCATCTGCCGGAAAAGCGGTTGCGGAATTAATCGCAGATGGTAAATCGCCGATCGACCTCTCCGACTTCACTTACGCCCGCTTTCCAAACAATACCTACCCCGAGCCATTTCAACTCGTCTAATTAAACAGCCTTTTCCATGCGCGTGGCGTAGCGCGCGCTGCCATGCCATATAGGTGCGATGGCAGAAACGACACCTAACGGAGCAAAAGCGGAAATAGGCCCGTTCGACCGCGTTCAACTGCGCCGGCGGCGCGACCGCGCGGCGGCGAACTTTAATGCCCATTCGTTTTTGCTCGACGAAGTGTCGCTGCGCCTCACCGAGCGGCTTGACGATATCAAGCGCAGCTTTCCGCTCGCTGTAGATCTCGGTTGTCACGATGGCCGTCTCGCCCGCCATCTGTCGGGCCGGAGCGGGATCAAACGGTTGGTTCAATGCGATATTTCCCGCGCCCTGGTGAGCGAGGCCAAGGGGCCGTACCGCGTGGTGGCGGATGAGGAGTGGCTGCCGTTTGCCGGCGAGCGGCTTGATCTGATTATCTCGGCGCTGAGCCTGCATTGGGTCAATGATTTGCCTGGCGCGCTGATACAAATCCGCCGTGCGCTCCGCCCCGACGGGCTGTTCCTTGCCGCCATGCTGGGCGGCGACAGTTTGACCGAATTACGCCAAGCGCTGGTGCGGGGCGAAAGCGAATTACAAGGCGGCATCAGCCCGCGTATTGCGCCGTTTGTTGAAATCCGCGATCTCGGTGCGCTCTTACAACGCGCTGGTTTTGCCCTGCCGGTTGTCGACAGCGACACCATCACCGTGACTTACCCGGACGCGCTGGCGTTGATGCGCGATTTAAGGGGCATGGGTGAAAACAATATATTGCGCGCGCGCCAGCGTCATTTCACCCGGCGCTCGACCTTATTTACCGCGGCGGAACACTACCGCGAGATGTTTGGCGATGTTGAGGGGCGCATCCCCGCCACCTTCCAAGTCCTCTACCTAGCCGGCTGGAGCCCGCATGCAAGCCAGCAACAGGCGCTCAAGCCCGGATCGGGGGAAATGAATCTGGCCGAGGCGCTAAACGGCGAGACCTAAGATGCGGGAATTTGGCTGGGATAGCGAAAAATGACTGCCACGGCCACGACCATGCTGAGGGCGACGGCTGAAGGCAACATCCAACCATCGGCGACAACGAAAATAATGAACAGCAGGCTGGCCGACATACAGGCCACCGCCAATAGTTTGGCTTTTGCCGGAATGACGCGGTGGTGGCGCCATGCCTGCAATGTCGGGCCGAACAGGCGGTGATTAAGAAGCCAGTTTTCGAAACGCGGTGAGCCGCGCGAAAAGGCCCAAAGAGCAATCAGGAAAAACACCGTCGAGGGCAGGATCGGTAGCGCAAAGCCAACCGTGCCGATGGCGACGGCAAGCCAGCCAATGGCGAGATAAACCCAGCGCATCGAAGACTGGCGCTGGACGCTGTCCTCTAGAATATCCTCTCGAACGACCATGTTAACAGCATGGCGAATTCCCATTAATACATGGTTAAGGCAGGTATCGGGCGCCGGCATATCAATAATTTCGCGAATCCGAGAGGTGGAAAGTCATTTTGCCGCCGGCGCTATTTGAGTAGGATCGCTTAGGGATATAGGAGGAGTGAAGAAATGGCCGATAACGGCGAAATGGAATGTTGCGGGCCGGGTTATGCCTCGCCGCAAGCGGCGATGCAGGGGCCGCGCGAGACGGTGCTCTATACGGTGGCGCTTTATATCGGCACCGGGATTCAAAAGCCGGACTATCTCGCGACGATCGACGCTGATCCCGACAGCCCGACCTATTCGCAAGTGATCAGCCGCCTCGAGATGCCCGGTATCGGCGATGAGCTGCATCATTTGGGCTGGAATGCCTGTTCGTCCTGCCATCACGACCCGACCAAGGAGCGGCGCTATCTGATTGCGCCCGGCGTGCGCTCATCCAACCTGCATATCATCGACTGCGCCACCGACCCGCGTAATCCGCGCCTGCACAAAGTAATCTCGGGCGATGAGATCAAAGAGAAAACCAATCTCTCGGCGCCGCATACAGTGCATTGCCTCGGACCCGATATCATTATCTCGATGCTGGGTGACGCCAAGGGCGAGGCGCCGGGCGGATTTCTGCACATCAATGAGGATTTCGAGATTGTCGGGCGTTGGGATACCGATCTGAAGGGCATGAAGTTCAATTATGATTTCTGGTATCAGCCGCGCCACAACGTCATGGTGTCGAGCGAATGGGCGGCGCCCAATACCTTCATGCCGGGCTTCGACCTAGAGGAGGTCGGGCATCTCAAATATGGCCGCGAGATTCATTTCTGGAATTTCGAGGAACGGCGGGTCGAGAATTCGGTTTATCTCGGCGAGGATGGTCTGGTGCCACTCGAGGTGCGCTTTCACCACGATCCGGCGTCGAGCCATGGCTTCGTCGGCGCGGCGCTGTCGTCGAACATCATCCATTGGTACAAGGACGGCGCCGGCGAATGGGTGATCGAGAAGATCATCGATGTGGAAAATCAACGCCACCCGGAATGGCCGATCCCGGTGCCCGGCCTGATCAGCGTGATCCTGCTTTCGCTCGACGACCGCTTTCTTTATTTTTGCAATTGGCTGCATGGCGATGTCCGCCAATATGACATCACCGACCCGTCAAATCCCGTGCTGACCGGCCAGGTTTGGATGGGTGGCCTGCTTGGCAAGGCGCCGGAAGTGCACGGCCACCGCATGACCGCCGGGCCGCAGATGATCCAACTCTCGCTCGACGGCACGCGGCTCTACGTCACCTCGTCGCTGTTCTCGACCTGGGACAATCAGTTCTATCCCGAAATTCGTGAGAAGGGCGGCAATATGATGATGATCGATTGCGATACGGAAAAGGGCGGCATGTCGATCAACCCGGATTTCTTCGTCGATTTCGGCAACGAGCCAAACGGACCTTCGCGCTGCCACGAGACGCGTTATCCGGGCGGCGACTGCACCTCGGATATCTGGGTCTGATGACCCGCCGCACCATCACGCTCGCCAATCAGGGTGGGCGCTCCTATGAGGTCGAGAGCGACGAACCACTCCTCGGCACGCTGGAAAAGCATGGCGTGTCGCTGCCCTATGGCTGCCGCTATGGCGGTTGCATCTCGTGCGCCGCCAAGCTGCTCGACGGCAAAGTCGATCAAAGCGAAGGCGTTGCCCTCAATGGCCGTCAGCTAAATGACGGCTATGTGCTGCTCTGTGTTGCCCGGCCCGAAAGCGACTGCACCCTTGATGTCGGCGTCGAAAGCCACGACAGGCTATATCGCAATCCATTCCAAAGCCCGCTCAGGCCGGAAGAGCTGAAGGCGGATATCCGAGAGGACAGGCAATGAACCACGACGAAGACTATCCGGCGGAATATCTCGCCGGAATATTAAAAGAGGTGAAGACCATCGCCATGGTCGGCGCGAGCTCGGATGCGGCAAAATTCAGCTATGGCGTGCTGCGCGTATTGCACGAAACCGGCTATGACATGATCCCGGTTAATCCGCTTGAGGCCGGCGGCGAAATCCGCGGCCTCAAAGTCGAGGACTCGCTCGCCTCGATCGAGCGGCCGGTCGATATGGTGCAGGTATTCCGCACCTCGGAAGCGGCATATGCCGTCACCGAGGATGCAATCGAAATCGGCGCCAAAGTGGTCTGGATGCAGATCGGCGTACGTAATGACGAAGCGGCAAAAATGGCCGAAGCGGCAGGGCTCAAGGTCGTCATGAACCGCTGCCCCAAGATCGAATTGTTCCGCCCTTTCTGGAAGCCGCGCCTCAATCAGGCGATTTAATATCCCATCAATATCATTTGGGGCTTTAATCAAGGCGAAATGTTAATGATGTAAACCGGCAGCAAGTATAATAAATTGCTCAGCTTGCGGGGTTTCATGTCTGCTACTGTTAAATGAAATACGCTATCTCCATAGCCGGTATTTTATTGCTGATCTTTCTGGCCATAGATTTGCTCATACCTTTGGGCGTGGCCGCCGGCATACCCTATATCGCGGTCGTTCTGACAGCCTGGTGGATGGCGGACCGGCGCGCCGTTTTTATTCTTGCCTCGCTTTCAACCCTGTTTGTCGTCATTGGTTATTTCTTTTCCCAGGATGCTGGCATCCCGTGGATGGTCTTGGCAAACCGAGCGATGGCAATTTTTGCCATCTGGACAACGGCAACGCTTCTGCTGTTAGCGAAGCGATCGACTGAAAAGCAGGAAGAGCTGGTCCAGAAGCGCACACGCGAGCTGCGCGAGAGTGAGTCCCGCTTATTGGAAGCGCAACGCATTGCCAATATCGGCAGTTGGCAACAGAAAATTGCCGGCGGCACATACGACACCGGCGGTTTGTCTTGGTCCGACGAGACCTTCCGCATATTCGGCCTGCAACCCCAAAAACAGGCGCCGACCGCCGAGTTGTTTTTTGAACGCGTTCACCCGGAGGATAGAGAATTGCACGCCGAGGCGTTCGCGCGCGCGGCATCCAGCGACGGTACGTTTGTCTGCGATCACCGCATCGTTCTGCCAAGCGGCGAAGTGCGCTATGTGCAGGAACGCGGTGAAATCATCTATGACGATGCTGGCATCCCAGTGCAATCATCTGGCACGGTGCAGGATATATCGGAGATAAAGCGCGCGGAAGAGGCGTTGCGTGAAAGCGAAAAAAACCTTCGCCTGATTACAAACAATATTCCCGCATTGGTATCTTACGTCGATAACGAATATCGCTACCGCTTTCTCAACAAGCGTTATGAGGAATGGTTTTGCCGGCCGATTGAAGAGATGCTCGACCAGCCGGTGCGTAAAATTCTCAGCCCGGAAAGTTTTACTCTTGCTGAACCATGGATCACCAGGGCGCTCTCTGGGGAGCGAGTGCGTTTCGGCACTTACAATCTATTTACTGACGGGAAATCGAGGTATCTCGATATCGAGTATGTTCCGGATATCGCTGAGGATGGTCTCGTCAGAGGCTATTTCAGCGTGGTCAACGATATCAGCGATCGAAAACTGGCCGCAGAGGCGCTCACTGAAAGCGAGGCCCGCTTGGCCGAAGCTCAGCAAATTGCCAATGTCGGCAGTTGGACCGTGGTTGTTGAAGATGGCGAACAGACGGAGACGATTTGGTCCGCGCAACTCTGTCGAATCTTTGAAATTAAGCCGGATGCGGTGCCGCGGAATTTCGACGCCTATTTAAGCCACGTATATGAGCAAGACCGCGAATTGCTCCTTGAGACCTGGACCTCGTCACTTGAATCCGGTGTCCCCTATGAAATTGAGTACCGCATTGTCCGGCCCAGCGGGGAAGTGCGATGGGTCGTCTCCAAGGGACAATCCCGTTCGGATCAAACTCCTGGAATCAGTCGATGGGTCGGCGCGACGAGCGACATCACCGAACGAAAACAGGCGGCGGAAGAGCTTCAACAGGCACTGAAAATGGAAGCTCTGGGCCAACTCACCGGCGGCGTTGCGCATGATTTCAACAATCTTCTGACGGTGATCATGGGCACCCTGGAGCTGCTCCGCGAAGAAGGGATTGATGACAGCGCCAGGGTTGAACTGATTGACCGTGGTACCAAGGCGGTGGAGCGCGGTGCGGCCTTGACCCACCGCCTCCTGGCCTTTTCACGCAAACAAACGCTTCTGCCCAACGCCATCGATTTGAACGTGCTCATCGCCGACCTGATGGATATGTTGCGCCGCACCCTGGGCGAGAGAATTGAGATACGAAACAACGCCGCGCAAGGCCTGTGGACCTGCCGGGCCGATCAGTCGCAATTGGAAAATGCGTTCCTGAATTTGACCATCAATGCGCGCGACGCCATGCCGGACGGCGGCACCTTAACCATTGAGACGGCGAATCTGAATTTGGACGATGAATTTTCCGCTGTCCAGGCCGATGTCGAACCCGGCGATTATGTCATGATCGGCGTATCGGACAGCGGAATCGGTATCCCGCCGGAAACGCTCAAACATGTTTTTGAGCCCTTCTTCACCACCAAGGAAGTCGGCAAAGGGTCTGGTCTTGGCCTCAGCATGGTTTACGGCTTCGCCAAGCAGTCCGGCGGCAATGCGACAATTTACAGTGAGCCGGATGAAGGGACGACGGTTAAAGTCTATCTGCCACGGAGCAGCTCTGAGGACAATGCGAGCGACAGCAGCAATGCCGCCGGGAATATTCCGACGGCGAAAGGAGAGCGAATTCTGGTTGTCGAGGACAATCCGGACGTCCGCGTCCTGGCCGTCGCCCTGCTTTCCGATCTCGGCTATGAGATTGTCGAGGCCGGCGACGCCCAAGCGGGCCTGGATGCCATGGCGCACTCAGACAGGATTGACCTGTTGCTCTCCGACGTCGTCCTGCCGGGCACATTGAACGGCCCTGAGCTCGCCGTCGAAGTCCGGCGCCGCGACCCGGGGATTAAAATTATCTTCATGACCGGTTATGCGGAGGATGCGTTCAGCAACCGCGATGATACGGAAGCGCAAATGAATTTAATTCAAAAGCCGTTCGGCAAGGCCGACCTGGCCAATATCATCCGGCGCGTATTGGACAGTTGAGCGAGAACAGCCCGCGCCTTTGAAGAAAATCGCGCAACACCGTCTCCAGCGGCAGAGCGGCACAAAAAAGATTAAAACCCTGCTTCCATTGATCTGGCACAAACAATTCTGCCCGGCGATCCGCAACAATAGGGACGGTATGTTGAGGGTCGGGCGCGGCACCTAATCAATTGCCATTCCACAATCCAATCAAGCCGGAAGCATAGAGAACACACGATGGATCATGACGCGGATTATCCGGCGGGATATCTCGCCGGTATTCTGAAACAGGTAAAGACCATCGCCATGGTCGGCGCCAGCTCGGACCGGGCAAAGTTCAGCCTTGGCGTGCTGCGTGCTCTGAACGACGCCGGCTATGACATGATTCCGGTAAACCCCAACCAACCCGGCGGCGAAATCGGCGGCCTCAAATGTTACAAATCACTCGCCGCGATCGAGCGTCCGGTTGACATGGTGGAGGTCTTCCGCGCCTCCGAGCACGCCTATGGCGTCACCGAGGCGGCAATCAAAATCGGCGCCAAGGTCGTCTGGATGCAAATCGGTGTGCGCAACGATGCGGCGGCGCGGCTGGCGGAGGCGGCCGGCCTCAAAGTGGTGATGAACCGCTGTCCCAAGATCGAGCTGATCCGACCGTCCTTCGAGACCCGCACCAATCGGGCAAGCTAGTACTCAGAGCAAATCCCTGAGCGTCGCCACTAGCGGCGCGTCGGCCGGCGGCATTGGGTAATCGCGCAAACGCGCCGGCTTTACCCATTTCAATTTTTGCCCTTCGCGCGGCTGCGGCGTGCCGTTCCAAATGCGGCACACATAAAGCGGCATCAGGAGATGGAAATCCTCATAGGCGTGCGAGGCGAAGCTGATCGGCGCAAGGCAGCTTTCTTCGATATCGACGCCCAATTCCTCATCAAGCTCACGTATCAGCGCCGCCTCCGGCGTTTCGCCGTCGGCGAGCTTACCGCCGGGAAACTCCCACAAGCCTTCGAGATGCTTGCCCTTTGGCCGCTCGGCGATCAGCACCCGGCCATCGACATCGATCAGGGCGACAGCCGCGACCAGGAGGATGGGCTTTGCCACAGACTCTTTAAGAGCCTGTTTAGCAGCCTCTTTAGGAGCGGTAGTCGGCATTGATGTCGATATATTTATGGGTTAAATCGCAGCTCCAAACGGTCGCGGCACCGGCGCCAACCGCAAGGTCGATGGCAATAGCGATCTCCTTGCCCTTCATATGGCGGGCAACGATTTTCTCAACATAGCCCGGCGCCTGCTTACCGCCCGCCGCCACCTTATGGCCGCCGATGGTGATCACCATTTTCTCTGTCCTGACCTGCTCGCCGGCGCGGCCGACCGCCATCACCAGGCGCCCCCAATTGGGGTCTTCGCCGGCGATCGCGGTTTTGACCAGGGGCGAATTGGCAACCACCAGGCCGACACGGCGCGCCGCCGCCTCCGAGCGCGCGCCGCGGATCGAAAGCGTGATGAATTTGGATGCGCCCTCGCCGTCGCGCGCGATCTGTTGCGCCAGATCGGTCATCACATCCTCGAGAGCCGCGCGAAAGCCATTGAGGCGCTTGTCACCAGCGCGCGTGACGGCGCGGTGGCGCGCGGCACCGGTAGCAAACAACAGACAGGTATCGCTGGTCGAGGTATCGCCATCGACGGTGATCGAATTGAACGAGCGCGCGGTTGCCGGGCGCAACAATGAATTCAACAACCTGACCGGCAAACGCGCATCGGTGAAGATAAAGGCCAACATGGTCGCCATATTGGGCGCGATCATACCCGAGCCCTTGGCAATGCCGGCAATCGTCACGCTCTCGCCATCGATCGTCACGCGCCGCGCCGCCCCTTTGGCAAAGGTATCGGTGGTCATAATGGCGCGCGCGCCATCCGGCCAGGATTTCGTGCCGATCTTGTCATAGAGGGCCGGCAACGCCTGGGTGATACGCGCATCGTTCAGGGCCTCGCCGATCACGCCGGTCGAGGCGATAAAAATTTCATTGGCCGGCGCGCAGAGAATTTTCGCCGCCGACTTGGCCGTGCGGCGCACCGCCGCATCGCCGGCCTTGCCGGTAAATACATTGGCATTGCCGGCATTGACCACCAGCCCGCGCGCGCGGCCCACAGGCAATATCTCACGGCACCATTTGACCGGCGCGCCGGGTGTTTGCGATTGAGTAAGAACACCGGCGACGCGTGTGCCTTCAGCGAATTCCGCCAACAGCAAATCGTCCCGCCCCTTGTAACGCTCGCCACTTGCGCCGGCGCCAAGGCGCACGCCGGCGACCTCCGGCATGGCGGGGAACTTTTTCGGCGCCAAGGGTGAAATGCCGCTCATTGCCATTTCCTCACATCACGGCGCCACGGTGACGCCGGCGAAAAAATCGTCATCGATATCAAACAGTTCAATATCGGCTGTCTCGCGCAATTCCTTGGCCGCCTCCGATACCAGGCGATCGGTAATTTCGGCGCGCAACCGGGTTTCCATCTCGGCAAAACTCGGTGGCTGCTGGGTGCGGCGCTCAGCAACGCGAATGACATGCCAGCCAAACTGGGTCTCCACCGGCTCGGATATTTCACCATCCTCGAGCACGAAGGCAGCATCGCCGAATTCCGGCACCACCTGCTCGCGCCGGATAAAGCCGAGCTCGCCACCTTTGGGCGCCGACGGCCCGACCGAATATTCTCTTGCCGCCTCGGCAAAACCCGCGCCGTCTTCGAGCGCCTCAACCACCTTTTCAACTTCTTCCTCGGTTGCGACGAGGATATGGCTGATTTTGAGTTCTTCGGTGGCCGGGAAATTTTCCAGGAATTTCTCGTAGCTCTCGTTGAGGAAATCCTCTGTCATATAGTTTTTGACAATTGTGGCGGCGTAATAATCATAGGTCAGGCGCATGGTATAAAACTCACGCCGCGCCAGAATACGCGAATCATCCGCCAGGCCCGCTTCGCCGCCTTTTTTGGCCAATAACTTAATATCGATCAATTGCTCGCGAATGAGCGGAAACAATTGCTCGGCCGGCATTTGGCGGAATTGCGCCGGCAGGAATTCGAGCGCCAGCAATAATTCGGTGCGGGTGATGGGCTCACCATTGACTGTCGCGGCGATGGGCTCGTCCTCGGCGGCCCGCGCGCCCGCCAAACCGGCCATTAACAGCGCCGTAACGCCCGCGATCAGCGCCAAACGGCGCGCCCAAGAAGAGAAATTACCGATCAAAAACATCTGCTAACCCTTTGCCGCCGGGCGCCGGACAAGTGCGGCGCATTCGAGAGGGGCTTAAAGCATATCGCCTGATTTCATACAACCTTACCGGCCCGCTTTTGGCCAGCCGTTGACACTCTCCCGCCGCACGCTTATCTCTCAACAGCGCACACATCGCGGTCGCGCATAAATCTTAGGCTAATTTCGAGGTCGTCCCATGATGCGGGGATTGACGCGCCGAATATTCGGCACGGCAAATGAGCGTGTAGTTAAGGCCTACGCCAAACAGGTGGAGGCGGTGAACAAGCTCGAATCCAAATTCGAGGCGCTGAGCGACGCGGAATTGCGCGCCCACACCGGTGAATACCGCGCCCGCCTCGACAAGGGCGCCGAGCTCGATTCGCTGCTGCCGGAAGCCTTCGCCAGCGTCCGCGAGGCGGCCAAACGCACCCTTGGGCAGCGCCATTACGATGTGCAATTGATCGGCGGCATGGTCCTGCATGAAGGCCATATCTCGGAAATGGCGACCGGCGAAGGCAAGACCTTGGTCTCAACCCTGCCGGTTTATCTCAACGCGCTCCTCGGCAAGGGCGTGCACATCATCACGGTCAACGATTACCTCGCCAAGCGTGACGCCGCCTGGATGGGCACGATCTATGAATTTCTCGGCATGACCGTCGGCTGCATCACGCACGGCCTGCCCGACGAAGAACGGCGCGAGCAATATCATTCCGACGTCACCTACGGCACCAATAATGAGTTCGGCTTCGACTATCTACGCGACAATATGAAACACACCTTGGAGAGCATGGTGCAGCGCGAATTCTGCTTCGCCATTGTCGATGAGGTCGACAGTATCCTGATCGATGAATCGCGCACGCCGCTGATTATCTCGGGCCCGGCCGAAGATCATTCGGAAATGTATTTGCAGGCCGATACGCTGATCCCCAATCTCGGCGAAGACGATTACGAGATCGACGAAAAGGCGCGCACCACGACGCTCACCGATGCCGGCACCGAACATGCCGAGAAGCTGCTTGCCGAGCAGGATTTGCTGAAGAGCGAAAATCTCTACGACATCGAGAATATTTCCCTCGTGCACCACATCAATCAGGCGCTGCGCGCGCATCAGATGTTCGAGCGCGACAAGGATTATATCGTCAAGGACGGCCAGGTCATCATCATCGACGAATTCACCGGCCGCATGATGCCGGGCCGGCGCTTTTCCGACGGCCTGCACCAGGCGCTCGAAGCCAAGGAATCGGTGCACATTCAGAATGAGAACCAGACCCTGGCCTCGATTACCTTCCAGAATTATTTCCGCATGTATCCCAAACTGTCCGGCATGACCGGCACGGCGGCGACCGAAGCGGCGGAATTTGCCGATATCTATCAGCTCGACGTGACCCAGATCCCGACCAACAAACCGGCCGTGCGGGCCGACAATGACGACGAGGTCTATCGCACGGCGGATGAAAAATGGGCAGCGATTATCGCCCGCATCGAAGAAGGCAAGAAAACCGGCCAGCCGATTTTGGTCGGCACCACCAGCATCGAGAAATCCGAGGTCCTGGACAAACTTCTCACCGAGAAGGAAATCGAGCACAAGGTGCTGAACGCGCGCTACCACGAGCAAGAAGCACGCATCATCGCCCAGGCCGGCAGCTTCGGCGCGGTCACAATCGCCACCAACATGGCCGGGCGCGGCACCGATATTCAGCTCGGCGGTAACGCCGATTTCCGCATCCTGGATGAACTCAGCGAAATCGAGGACGATGCGGAGCGCGCAGCCGCGAGCGAACGCATCCGCGCCGAAGTGGCGGGCGAGCGCGAGAAAATTCTCGCCGCCGGCGGGCTCCTCATCATCGGCAGCGAGCGCCACGAGGCGCGCCGTATCGACAACCAGTTGCGCGGCCGCTCGGGGCGCCAGGGCGATCCCGGCGCGTCGGTATTCTTTCTTTCCCTGCAAGACGATCTGATGCGTATTTTCGGCTCGGAGAAAATGGATTCCATGCTCTCCAAGCTCGGCCTCAAGGACGGCGAGGCGATCATCCATCCATGGATCAACAAGGCGCTCGAGAAGGCGCAGCAGAAGGTCGAGGGGCGCAACTACGAAATTCGCAAGAACCTGCTCAAATTCGACGATGTGATGAACGATCAGCGCAAGGTGATCTACGAGCAGCGCAAGGATCTGATGCGCGTCGAAGACGTCTCGGAGACCGTCACCGACATGCGCCACGAGGTTATCGAGGATATCGTCGACGACAATATCCCGGAAAAGGCCTATGCCGAGGAATGGGATGCCAAGGGCCTACAGGAGGATTGCCAACGCCTGCTCGCCCTCGATTTGCCGATCTCCGAATGGGCCGCCGAGGAAGGCATTGCGGACGAGGAAATTATCGAGCGCATCACCGAGGTGTCGGACCGCCAGGCAGCGGCCAAGGTCGCCAATTACGGCGCCGAGATTTGGCGCATGGCGGAGAAAAGCCTGCTCCTGCAAATCCTCGACCAGACCTGGAAGGACCATCTCCTAACGCTCGATCATTTGCGTCAGGGCATCGGTCTTCGCGCCTACGCGCAGCGCGACCCGCTCAATGAATATAAGCAGGAAGCCTTCAGCATGTTCGAGACCATGCTCTCGGGCCTGCGCGAGCAAGTCACCCAGCTCCTGACCCATATCGAGCTGCGTCTCAACGAAGAAGACAAAGAGGCATTGCAGCCGCGCGAGCAGGAAACCGTTGAAACGCGCGAGGACCCGGCCTTCGCCGGCTTGGCGCCGCCGAAACCGCCAACACCCGAAGAAGACGCCGCCGCCGTCGAAGCCCTGCCCGACACCCTGGCCGACGGGGAAGCCCAACCCAAGCTCGGCACCCACCGCCACGCCGAATTCAACGAAGACGATCCGTCAACGTGGAACCAAACCGGCCGCAATGCGCCGTGCCCATGCGGCTCAGGCAAAAAATACAAGCAGTGCCACGGTAAATTGGCTTAATAGCCGGGGCTTTCTAACCCAGCCCAGCCTTACCCATCTCGAGAAACTTCTCGCGCCGTTTGGCGCGCAGCTCGTTGCCGTTCAGGCTCGAGAGTTCGCCGAGCGAAGCTTCCAGCGCATCGCCGAGTGCGGCGATTGCGGCTTCGGGCGAGCGATGGGCACCGCCGACGGGTTCTTCGATGATTTCGTCGACGATCTTCATTTGGAGCAGGTCCTGGGCGGTCATTTTGAGGGCGTCGGCGGCGTCTTGCGCGTGCGCTGAATCGCGCCACAGGATGGCGGCGCAGCCTTCCGGCGAGATCACCGAATAGGTCGCGTGCTCAAGCATCAGGATTTTGTTGGCCACAGCCAAGGCAATGGCACCGCCGGAGCCGCCCTCGCCGATGATCGTGGTGATGATCGGCGTGCGGAGATCGAGGCAGGTTTCGATGCTGCGCGCGATTGCTTCGGCCTGGCCGCGCTCTTCGGCGCCGATGCCGGGATAGGCGCCCGGTGTGTCGACCAGGGTGACGACCGGCAGCGAGAAGCGCTCGGCCATGCGCATCAGGCGCACCGCCTTGCGGTAGCCCTCCGGGTTGGCCATGCCGAAATTGTGCCTGAGGCGTCCTTCCGTATCGGCGCCTTTCTCATGGCCGATGATCATCAGCGAGCGGCCACGGAAACGGCCAAGGCCGCCGACGATGGCGCGGTCCTCGGAATAGTTGCGGTCACCGGCGAGCGGCGTGAAATCCTCTATCAGCGCGCTGATATAATCGGAAAAATGCGGGCGTAATTGATGGCGTGCAACGAGTGATTTCTGCCACGGCGAGAGACGGCTATAGGTCTGGCGCAACACCTTGTCGACCCGGCCCTGCAGGCGCGAGACCTCTTCCAGAATATTGACGCCGCTGCCATCGCTGAGGTGGCGTAATTCGTGAATTTTGCCTTCGATCTCGGCAATCGGTTTTTCGAAATCCAAATAAGAACTCATTATATCGCTAATTTCGCCTTCCGGTCCGACTTGAGAATCATCCTGATTCGCCATGAATCTACGCCATTTTACGCCTGCGCACCATGTTAGTGCGATTTGGCGGCGAGCGGATGATGGTCGCGCACCACCGCTTTCAGCCGCTCGTCCAGTATATGGGTATAAATTTGCGTGGTGGAAATATCCGAATGTCCTAACATTTTTTGCACCGCACGCAAATCCGCGCCGTTTGCCAGCAGGTGGCTGGCGAAGGCATGGCGCAAAACATGGGGCGAAACCTTGTCCGGCGGAATATTGGCCTCAATGGCGAGCGTTTTCAGCATTTGCGCGAATCGATGGCGGGTGAGATGGCTGTCGCGCGAGGCAAACAGCCATTTCGAACTCTCATTTTTGCCCATATGCAGCGCGCGCAGCGGCAGATATTCAGCCAGTGCCGCTTCCGCCGGCTCGCCGACCGGGACGATACGCTCCTTGCCGCCCTTGCCGCGCACGAGCAGACATTTTCGCCCCTCGACGACATTTTCGAGCGGCATGCCAACCAGCTCCGAGACTCGGAGACCGGTGGCATAGAGAAGCTCGGCCAAAGCGACAAGACGCAGCGCATCGGCGTGCCGGCGCGGGCTCCCGGCCGCATCCGCCACCCGCGCGCGGGCCGCAGCCAAGAGCATGGCGACCTGATCCTCGCTCAAGACCTTGGGCAATGGCCGGTCGAGGCGCGGCCCTTCGATCGCGGCGCACGGATCGTCGGGGCGCAAATCCTCGGACTGGAGAAAGCGGTAAAATTGTCTTAGTGCGGAGAGCCGGCGTGCCGCCGTGCGCGGCGCCATGCCGCGTTCGGCCAGTTCGCTCAAATGAGCGCGGATATCGGCGCCGTCGGCGCCGCCCAGATCAGATCCGCGTGCAATTTGCGCGTTTTGAAATTGTTCAATATCGCGCCTGTAACTCGATAGCGTATGGGCCGCAGCACCGCGCTCGGAGAGCAGCATCTCGAAAAACATTTCAAGCGCGCGCGCGTCCGCCGTGCCGCTGTTTCGCTCCGCGCTAAGCGCGGGCGCCATTACAAGCCGCCTGCCAGCGCGGCCTCGACGGCAACCGCCTGGGCGTCCTTGTCGAGGCCAACGGCGCGCAGTGCCGCCACGGCTTCGCCCAACGTGTTCAAACCGGCATTTTCCGGCCCGCCGGCGCCGAGGCCAAGCAACGCCAACAGCACCGTTTCGCCGAGGCGCCCGTCCGCCGCAGCACCGCGCAAGGCATATTGCAGCGCCGGCGAAGCAACGGCGCTCGGTTCGCTGAGCGGCCCGGCCAAGAGAACGTCCCATTGTTCGGCAGCGATATTGCGGCCCAATGCGGCGAGCAAAGTGAGCAGCAGACCGCCGCGGTGATAGGCGCCGGGGTCTGTCGCGCCGCCTTGCGCCTGCCACCACACATCGAGCATGCCCGGATCGACTTCGCTCTCTTCTCCGGTCAAGGCGACCAGCGGCCAGAGCGCGATTGCCGCCTGTTGTGCTTCCACATTGCTGCTGCGTTGCGCCAGCGCCACGTCGAACCAGCGCCGCGCCTCCTCCCAGCGCCCGGAGGCAAAATAGGCGCGCCCGGCCTTGCCGGCGAACCAGGCGAAACCGGGCCGTGCCTCAAGCGCCTGCATGGCCGGCAGCAGGACCCGCGCCATGGTGGAAAAGCGCGCCTCTTCCTGGGCGCGCTGCAAGGCAACGCCGATCACCTCGGCGCGCGCCGTCGGCACGGTCTCGGCGGTAACCGCCTGATAGAGAATGGCGCGCGCCAACGGCCCATCCATGGCCGCGCTCTGGCTGATCGGATTGGCGCGTTCCTCGGGCGTAAATTGCACCTGGGCATAAAGCGCGCCGACACTGGCCGCCGGCAGGGCGCCGACCGCCTCGGCCTGTTCGGCTGCCACCAGGCGCAGTTCAATATCGCTGTCGGCGGCGCCGGCAATGAGGCGCAACAGCGCCGGATTGGCGGCATCAAGCGCGTTCCGGGGCGTCTGAATGCCCATATTACGCAGCATCGCAACGAGCAGCGGCGAGGGGTTCGGCATCGAATTCAACGCCGCCTCGCCGTAGCCGCTCATGCCGTTGATCAAGGTGACAAACGCGGCGTCCGGCGCATAGCCGCTCTCACGCAGCAAATCGAGGCCCAAACTGGCCGCCTCGAATTGCTCGTTCTTGCTCTGGCAAAAAATCAGGGCGCGCTGCCAATAGGCATCCATCGAGAGGTCGATGCGCGCCCGGGCCTGCTCGCAGGCGCCGTCGAAATCGAGTTTGAGAAACATGCGGTCGCTATCGTAACGCGCGATAATTTCCTCGAAATCGCCGCTCGGCGCGGCGCGCAGCAGCGCAATGGCGACACCGAATTCGCCCATATCGGCAAGGATATCGGCACGGAGACGCAGCAATGCGCCCGTTTCCGCCGTCTCGTCGCGCGGCGCGGCGCCGGGGGAAAGCAGCAATTTCAACGTCGCCGTCCGCATCGCCGGCGAGCGCGCCTCAATCGGCAGGCGTGGCATCAATAGGGTCAGTAAATCGCGCCGCGTGCCATGCCACAGCGCGTTCGGAAATCCACCCGATTGCTCGGCCAACAGACCGATATCATCGGCGTTGATGTCGGCCAGCGCGCCGACCTCGACCCCGGCATTGTCAGCGCCGGCGGCGCTCTCAGCTTGGCCCAATTCTTCCAGCGGCGCCAGGGTCTCCACCGCCGATAACGGTGTCACCTCATTCAGGCTCGGCATCGATTCGAGCACAAGCTCGGGCACCGGAGTCTCGCTCGGCGGACTGACCTCCTCAAGCGGCACCAGACGAATCGGCGCGTCCGAATCGGTCGACTGGGCGAGTGACGGGGTCTGGGCGGCGGCGAAAATAAAGGCCGTCAGCGCAGCACAGAAAATCGTCGCGAAACCCCAATGCCGCCGCTTATTTTTCGAATCGGGCATCAGGCAGCACCTTTTCAATCGCTCCGGACGGCGGCGGAATGTCCCAGGTAAGCAGGAATGCAAGCCCGCCGCCTATGGCCAAAACCAGCAGTACCAATATGATTTTCGTCGTAAATCCCATACAGTTCGCCGTTCACTCCACCGGTTTTCGCCGGAGCATCCCAAACGCTCCGGTTTGTGCTACAGCTGATTTATGGCTATTTTGAGACAGCCTGGATGTTTATGTCTATTTTGTGACAGTTTAAAGGCCGCTCCGTACCGCATCAATGATACTGAATTGACGCGGCGAAGCATTGAGGATGTTTCATACACGATTTAGGGCTGGCGCGGAAATGAACGCTGCTATCGGCGACCTCCCGCTAGAGCGGTCGATCGTTCTGGTTGGGTTGATGGGCTCTGGCAAGAGCGCTATTGGCCGGCGCTTAGCCGCGCGCATCGGCATGGATTTTGTCGATGCGGACAGCGAAATTGAAGAAGCCGCCGGCCTGTCCATCAATGATATATTCGAAGTGCATGGCGAAGCGGCATTCCGCGACGGCGAACGGCGCGTTATTGCCCGGCTGTTGTCGAAGCCGGCGCATATATTGGCCACCGGCGGTGGCGCTTTCATGGACCCTGAGACACGCAAAACCGTCAAACAGCGGGGCATTTCGATCTGGATGCGGGCCGAATTCGACGTCCTGCTGCGCCGTGTCTCGCGCCGCGACAACCGGCCGCTTCTCAAGGGCGACAACAAGGAGGAGATCTTGCGCCGCCTTATCGAAGAGCGTTATCCCGTCTATGGCGAAGCCGATATCACCGTGCAAAGCCAGGACGGACCGCATGAGGAAACCGTGAGCGAAGTAATCGCGGCGATTAAACAGTTCCTGGAAAACGAATCGCGTGACGGTAACCGCGCCGCTTCGCCGAACGCGGCCAATTAGAGAAGAAGCTTTCCGTGAGCGCTAACGAATTGGAGCCCGACAGTAGGGTGCAATCTTCCGACACGGTTCATGTGGCGCTCGGCGCGCGCAGCTATGACATCATCGTCGGCGTTGGCCTGTTGTCCGAGGCCGGCAAGCATATTGCGCCGCTCCTAGCTGTTCCGCGCACAATTCTCATTTCGGATGAAAATGTGGCGCCGCTCTATCTTGAGCGGGTGGCGCAATCGCTCAGTAATCATGGTGTCGCTTGCGGCAGAATCGTGCTGCCGGCCGGCGAGCAGAGCAAGAGTTTTGCCCAGTTTGAGGATTTACTCGAGCGCATTCTGGCCGCAAAGGTGGAGCGTGGCACGACACTGCTCGCGCTCGGCGGCGGCGTCATCGGCGATTTGGTCGGCTTTGCCGCCAGCGCGGTTTTGCGCGGCATCGATTTTATTCAACTGCCGACCTCGCTGTTGGCGCAGATCGATAGCTCGGTCGGCGGCAAGACGGGCATCAATAGCCGGCACGGTAAAAATCTGATCGGCAGCTTTCACCAGCCGCGCCTTGTGGTGGCCGATAGCGCCGCCCTCGACAGCCTGGCGCCGCGCGAATTGGCCGCGGGCTACGGCGAAATGGTCAAATACGGCCTGATTGACGATGTTGAATTTTTCGCCTGGCTGGAAGCCAATGGGCAACAAATCCTCAGCGGCGACGAAGCTGCGCGCCGGCATGCCATCGCCGTTTGCTGCCGCGCCAAGGCGCGCATCGTCGCCGAGGACGAGCATGAAAGCGGCCGCCGGGCGCTGCTTAATCTTGGCCATACCTTCGCCCATGCGTTCGAGGCGGAAAGCGGCTATGGCGGCGATTTATTGCACGGCGAGGCGGTCAGCATCGGCATGGGGCTCGCCTTTCGTCTCTCCGCCCGGCTTGGCTATTGCGACCCTGGCGATGCGGCCCGCGTTACGACGCACCTGAAAGCGCTTGGCCTACCGACGCAGGCCGCCGACTTGCCGGCGCCGGCACGCCGGCGCGATGCGCTGATCGAGCATATGAGCCGCGACAAAAAAATGAAGGACGGCCGCCTCAATCTGATTTTGGCGCGCGGCATCGGGCGCGCCTTCGTCACCGCCGATGTTCCGCCCAGCGATATCAGCTCCCTGTTGGATGAATTTCTCGGCACAGAAGCTTCATGAGCACCGGACAAATCATCACGGTCGTGGCGATCGGCCTTCTTATCGTGCTCTCCGGCTTTTTTTCCGGCTCGGAGACGGCGGTGACGGCAGCCTCGCGCGCCCGCCTGCATCATCTCGAAAAGCAGGGCAACCGGCGCGCCCGTATGATCAGCGAGCTGATGCGCCAGCGCGAGCGCTTTATCGGCGCGATTTTGCTTGGCAACAATGCGGTCAATATTCTCGCCACGGCGCTGGCGACCAGCCTGCTGATTTCCGTCGCCGGCGACGCCGGTGTGTTCTATGCCACTATCGGCCTGACGTTGATTATTTTAATTTTTGCCGAAGTGCTGCCCAAGACTTACGCCATCCGCAATGCCGACCGCGTTGCCCTGGCGGTTGCACCGCTTCTCCTCGGCCTCGTCTGGCTGCTGCTGCCGGCAGTGATGGCGGTGCGCGGCGTCGTTTATGTCGCGCTGATGCCGTTCGGTGCGCACAAGGCAAACGGCAACACCGAAGAAGAGGGCGAAGAGGAACTGCGCGGCGCGATCAGCCTGCAGGCCGAGGAAGGCGTAGTGGTCAAGCATGAGCATGACATGCTGCACGGCATTCTCGACCTCGACGATGTCGCCGTCGGCGAAATCATGACCCATCGCAACAATATGGCGATGATCGATATTGGCGACGGGGTGCGCAGCATTCTCGATCAGATGATCGAAAGCCCCTATACGCGGATTCCACTGTGGCGCAGTGAACCCGACAATATTATCGGCATCGTGCACAGCAAGGATCTGTTGCGCGCCATCCAGGGCCACCGCGAAAATTTGGACAGTCTCGACATCGAGCAGGTTTTGTCGCCACCCTGGTTCGTGCCGGAGACCACGAGCCTGCGCGAACAGCTCAACGCGTTCCGCGAGCGGCGCGCGCATTTTTCCCTGGTCGTCGATGAATATGGCTCGTTGATGGGCCTGGTAACGCTCGAGGATATTCTCGAGGAGATCGTCGGCGATATTGTCGATGAGCATGATATCGCGCTCAGAAACACCCTGGCGCGCGCCGACGGCTCGGTGCTGATCGCCGGCGAGACCACCATCCGCGACCTCAACCGCCGCTTCGGTTGGAATTTTCCCGACGAGGAAGCCGCCACCATTGCCGGCCTGGCGTTGCAATTGGCGCAGCAAATTCCGCAAGTGGGCGAGCGCTTCGAGTTGGATGGTTTTATCCTCGATGTCCGCGGGCGGCAGAAAAACCGCATTACATCGGTACGCGTGATCCCGCCGCCGGACGCCGAAAAAACGCCCGAAGAAGATACTTAGGCGCCTCGCCCGACGATGTTGCTGGAACTCTTCAACACTATTTTTCCGGTCGCCGCGTGCGCCGGGTTGGGTTATCTCTGGGCGCGCTTCGACCAGCCCTTCGACACCCGCATCGTCACCCGCCTGGTTGGCCATATCGGTGCGCCGTGTTTGATTTTCTCGACCATGGTCGGCATCGAGGGCATGTCCGGCCAGATCGCCGAGATGGCCTTAAGCGCCGTCGTCGCATTGCTTACCTTCGCCGCATTTTCCGCCATCATTCTCTACTTCGCCAAGCTGCCGTACCGCACTTTCCTCGCCCCGATCACCTTCCCCAATGCCGGCAATATCGGCCTGCCGCTCTGCCTGTTTGCCTTCGGCGAGGAGGGCTTGGCGCTTGGCATCGGCTTTTTCGCCGTCTCCGCCTCGGCCCAACTGATCTTCGGCCAATGGCTGTTTTCCGGCTTCCCGACGCCGCTGCCGCTTCTCAAGGCGCCGATCCCCTACGCCGTGGCGATCGGCGCTATCTTCCTTGCCACCGACACTCAGCCGCCGGAATTCATCTACAATACCACCGATCTTTTGGGCGGCTTCGCCATTCCGCTGATGACCTTCACCCTCGGCGTCTCACTCGCCCGCCTCAAAGTGGTGCGCTTCAGCCGCACACTCACGCTTTCGCTCCTGCGTCTCGGCATGGGCGCCGCCGGCGGCTTCGGTTTCGCCGAGCTATTCGGCTATGAGGGCATGCAGCGCGGCGTGCTGATCATCCAGTGCAGCATGCCGATTGCTGTCTTTAATTATCTCTTTGCGTCCTACTATGAGCGCGACCCGGAAGAAGTCGCGAGCCTGGTGGTGCTGTCCTCCGCCCTCGCCTTCCTGCTGATGCCGCTGCTGATCTATGCTGTTCTCTAACCGCCATCACACCCTAAACATGAGGCCCCCATGCCGTTAAGCGCCCCCGCCACACGGGAAGTCATTCACACCCGCCAAATCGAATGCAATGGCTTCCGCCGCGAAGATGGTCTGTGGGATATCGAAGCCAATCTAACTGACATTAAATCCTACGCTGTCGAAAACAATTGGCGCGGTACAGTGGCGCCCGGCGATCCAATTCACGATCTCTGGGTGCGCCTCACGCTCGATGATGATCTGCTCATCACCGCGATCGAAACCGCCTCTGACACAACGCCCTACAAACTGTGCCCGACAGTGGCTGAAAATTTCCAGGCCCTGGTCGGCATCCGCATCGCGCCGGGCTGGAACCGCGCGGTCAAATCCCGCGTCGGCGGCACCAAGGGCTGCACCCACATTGTCGAATTAATGAGCACGGTCGCCACCGTTGCCTTTCAAACCATCTTCTCGCTCAGGGAAAAGGAACTGATGGCCGGCGACAAAAGGCCGCCAATGCTCGACAGCTGCCTCGCCTGGGACACTTCCGGCCCGGTGGTGAAAGCGCAATATCCCACCTGGTATAAGGGTAGCTAGGCCTCCCCCGGCGCCTGGCAGGTCAGCGCCAGGGCATGAATATCGCTTTTCATATCATCGGCGAGCACGCGGTAGACTAGGCGTTGGCGCTCGAGGCGGGATTTTCCGTCGAATTCGGCACTGACGATCATGACATGGAAATGGCTTTCGCCTTCGGGCCGGGCGCCGGCATGGCCTTCGTGGCGGGCCGATTCGTCGGTGATTTCTAGTTTGTCAGGCTTTAGCGCCTCGGTTAGTTTACGCTCGATTGACTGTGCGACACGCATTCTTTACCTCTTTTCATCATGATTCGGGCCGTAACCGGCTTGGCTTTACTCCCATAAGGGCATTCGGCATACTTATTCGATGAAGGTATTCGAAGGCAATCACCGTACGCGGCCGCCCAAGCAAGAGGCGCCGGCGGAACATATGTGCGAATTTCCCGATTGCGACGAGGACGGGCCGCACAAGGCGCCGCGCGCGCCCGATGATTTGCGCAGCTATCGCTGGTTCTGCATCGATCATGTGCGCGAATATAACCGCGCCTGGAATTTTTTCGAAGGCTGGACGCGGCACGATATTGAGCATTTTCAGCGCAATGACGTCACCGGCCACCGCCCGACCTGGCCGGTTTACGGCAAACGCCCGCTGCACGAAGAAATGGACGATCTGGAGAGCGTTTTCCATAATTTTTCACATGAGTGGTTCGGCGCGGGAAAACGGCAAAATAATGGCGATAAGAATGGCGATAAGAATAGCAAAGATAAAAAGCGCAATTCCGCCGCCATGGATATCAAGCACGCCTGCGACACGCTCGACCTGAAGCCCGGATTCAACCGCGCCGAACTGCGCAGCTGCTACATGAAATTGGCGAAAACCCACCATCCGGACCTCAATGGCGGCAGCAAAGAATCGGAAGAGTTGTTGAAATCGATTAATCAGGCATATACCTATCTTTTAAGTCAGGTCTCCTGATATTACGAACGCGCCGCGGCCGCGGCTCAAGCCCCCTCGAAAGGGATAAGAAATGGCCTCTCAAGAGCAGACGGGCGGTACGCCCAACTTAAGCGATCGCTTTCCCGACATCACGGTGTCGGTACGCCAGACCTTCGGCATCGATAGCGACATGGAAGTGCCGGCATTTTCCGAGCCGGAAGAACATGTGCCGGAAATCGATAGCGCCTATCGCTTCAACCATGACACCACGCTGGCTATTCTCGCCGGCTTCGCGCACAACCGCCGCGTCATGGTCCAGGGCTATCACGGCACCGGCAAATCGACCCATATCGAGCAGGTTGCCGCGCGCCTCAACTGGCCGTGCATCCGGGTCAATCTCGATAGCCATATCAGCCGTATCGATCTCGTCGGCAAGGACGCCATCGTTATTCGCGACGGCAAGCAGATCACCGAATTCCGCGAGGGCATTCTGCCGTGGGCGCTGCAAAACCCGGTTGCCATCTGTTTCGACGAATATGATGCCGGGCGGCCCGACGTGATGTTTGTCATTCAGCGTATCTTGGAAGTCGACGGCAAGATGACGCTGTTGGACCAAAACAAGGTGATCCATCCGCATCCCGCCTTCCGTATTTTCTCGACCACCAACACGGTTGGCCTCGGCGATACCACCGGCCTCTATCACGGCACCCAGCAGATCAACCAGGGGCAAATGGACCGTTGGAATCTGGTCACAACGCTGAATTACCTGCCGCATGACGAGGAAGTGGAAATCGTCACCGCCCAAGTGCCCGACTATGCCAATGAGGACGGCCGCAAGGTCGTGTCGTCGATGGTCGAAGTGGCGGATCTGACCCGCTCAGGCTTCATGTCGGGTGACATCTCGACCGTGATGTCGCCCCGGACCGTGATCCACTGGGCCGAGAATGCGACAATCTTTGGCGATATCGGCTATGCCTTCCGCACCACCTTCGTCAACAAATGTGACGAGATGGAGCGCCCGGCGGTGGCCGAATATTACCAGCGCTGCTTCGGCAAGGAGCTGCCCGAATCAGCGGTACCGGTGCCGACAGAAAGCTAGAGGACGGCCGTTGAGCGAGAAATGAGCGAACAGGAAGAAAACCCGGCGGAGCGCTTTCAACGCGCGGTCGGCTGCGCCATGCGGGCAATTGCCGGCAAGGCCGGCGAGGAGCTTGCGGTGACGTTCGATTCGGATACGCCGAACCTGAGCGGCGATCAGGCCCACCTGCCCTTCCCGGCGCGCGATCTCAATACACTCGACGTCGATATGGTGCGTGGCTCGGCCGATGCCATGGCGCTCCGCCTGCGCTATCACGATCCGGCGGCGCACCGCCGGGTGCAGCCGCGCGGCAAACACGCGCGCGCGATTTTCGAAGCGGTCGAGCAGGCGCGCATCGAATCGCTCGGCGCGCGCCGTTTCGCCGGTGTCGCCGCCAACCTCTCCTCGGCGCTTGAACAACGCTGCCGCCTCAAGGGTTACGACCATATCTCAAATCCCGAGGAAGCCTCCGTCGCCGATGCCGTCGGCGCGTTGGTGCGCGAGCGGCTGCATGATTTGCCGCTACCTGGCGCGGCCAAGCATTTGGCCGATCAGTGGCGCCCATGGTTTGAGGAAAAAGCCGGTAAAAGCGTATTTGAGCTGGCGAAGACGGCGGAAGACCAGGAAGCCTTCGGCAATCTCATCCGCGACATGATCCGCGACCTCGATATCGAAGACGAGGATATGGACGAGGGCGACGAGTCCGAAGCGGACTCATCGCCCGACACGAGCGAAGATTCCGATTCAGACGAGAGCGGCGCGGCCCAGGGCGGCGAACAGATGGACGGCGACAGCAGCGCCGACGCCGAAGCCGAAATGGGCGAAGACGCGGAAGCAAGCGACGCCTCGGACAGCGATGCCGACGCCATGGCCGGCGACGGCGACGATGAATCGGATGAAGGTGGCAGGCGGCGCATGCTGCCGGGCGACGGCCCTGACGAGGATCGCGGGCCGGTCTATAGCAGCTACACCATGGAATTCGACGAAATTGTCAATGCTGCCGACCTCTGCGATGCCGAGGAATTGGGCCGCCTCAGGCAACAGCTCGATCAGCAGCTCTCGGCCTTGCAAAGCGTTATTGGCCGCCTCGCCAACCGCTTGCAACGGCGCCTGCTGGCGCGCCAGGTGCGCGCCTGGGAGTTCGATTTGGAAGAGGGTCTGCTCGATGCCGGGCGCCTCTCGCGCGTCATTACCCAACCGCTCCATCCGCTCTCCTATAAGAAAGAGAAGGAGACGAAGTTCCGCGATACGGTGGTGACGCTCCTGATCGATAATTCCGGCTCGATGCGCGGCCGGCCGATATTGGTCGCCGCCATGAGCGCCGATATTCTCGCCCGCACGCTTGAGCGCTGCGGCGTCAAGGTCGAGATTTTGGGCTTCACCACGCGCGCCTGGAAAGGCGGCCAGGCACGCGAGCGCTGGCTGGCGCAAGGCCGCCCGCGCAACCCCGGCCGGCTCAACGATCTCCGCCATATCGTCTACAAACATGCCGACGAGCCGTGGCGCCGCGCGCGCAGAAGCCTCGGCCTGATGCTGCGCGAGGGTTTGCTGAAGGAAAAT
>JABIXB010000303.1 GCA_018666805.1 Rhodospirillaceae bacterium
GATACGCGTACGCATCGGCATTCACACGGGGCCGGTGCTGGTTGGCAATATCGGCGCGCCGAGCCGGATCAACTACACCATCATCGGCGATTCGGTGAATACCGCGGAGCGCCTGGAAGCGTTCGCGCGCGATGTGCCGCCGCCTGACGCCGATGTGATCGTTCTTTTGAGCGGCGAGACGGCAGCGCGTCTCGCACCGGAATTCGCTTTGGAGCGGCTCGGTAAATTCCTCCCGCCCGGCCGTCATGGGCGTATCGAAGTGTTTCGCCTGAAGGGCGATTAGGGAGAGACGCGCTCAGCCGTGTTGTTGACCTGCCCGATCCCCAAGAGCGGTCATTCATTCGGGCCTAGCTAATGCAGAATTAGACGAAATAATCCGGCAAAGCCTGGACCAAATTAGCACGGATGCGCTCCCGGATCGGCGCGCCTCCCTCGGCATATTCGAACGCCTGCCCCGTAACCGCCTCATAGAGCGCGACATATTTGCCGGAGAATTCGCTTAAGGTCTCGTCCGGGATTTCGGGCACCGGCTCTTTGTAGGGGTCGCAGCGTTCGCGCACCCAGAGGCGGAGGAATTCCTTGTCGAGGCCTTCGGGTTCCTGGCCGGCGGCCAAGCGTTCGCTGTAGCTCGCGGCTTTCCAGAAGCGGCTTGAATCGGGCGTGTGCAGCTCGTCGGCGACAGTGATTTGGCCGTCCTGGTCGAAGCCGAATTCATATTTTGTGTCGACCAGAATGAGGCCGTGCTTGGCCGCGATTTCGCGCCCGCGGGCGAACAGTTTGAAGCTGATTTCCGCCACCGCATCCCATTGTTTCTGGGTGAGCAGTTTTTCGGCGACGATTTCCGCCGCCGTGATCGGCGCGTCGCGCTCGCCCTTGGTGGTCGGCGTGAGGATGGTTTCCGGCAGCTTTTGGTTTTTCACCAGCCCGTCGGCGAATTGGTGGCCGTAGAGCAGGCGTTCGCCGCGCTGATACATGGTCCAGATCGAGGTTTCGGTCGAGCCGGTCATATAATCGCGCACGATCATCTCGATCGGCATCATCTCGAGATGCTTGGCGATCACCACATTGGGGTCGGGATAGGACAGCACATGGTTGGGGCAGATATCGGCCGTCGCCTCGAACCAGAATTTGGCTGTCTGGTTAAGCACCTGGCCCTTGTGCGGCACCGCCGCCAGCACCTTGTCGAAGGCCGATTGGCGGTCGGTCGCGATCATCACCTGGCGGCCGTCGGGCAGATGATAGGTATCGCGCACCTTGCCGCGGTAAAAGCCGGGCAATTCGGGAAAATGGGCGTCGGTCAGGCACTGGTCTGACATGGGGGAATTACTGTTGTCGTTCATCGATGGTCTCTCTCAGGGGCTGCTAAAATTTATCAGGATGGGTTTTATCTGGTATATATTGTGGTGCGGCGGCCTGATACACCACAATATTTGGTATATTACAAAACAATACCAATTTTATCGTTTGATTACAGTGTGATGGTATTTACGCACTTTCCACTTGGACGAGCACATCATTAAAGGCGGGCTGGCCTGTCGGCGACCAGGCGGAGGGAACGAGAAAATTTCCAACCGCATCGTCATTATCTTTGGAAGACCACCATTTGCCGCTGAGCGAGACTGTGCCGGGGCGGATATTTTCCGAGATATTGAGAGCCGTTTTGAGCGTGCCCTGGCCGTTGCGGATGACGATGCTTTGGCCGTCGGCAAGGTTGCGCATCGCTGCGTCCTCGCTGCTCATCTCGAGCTTCGGGCCGCCCTCGGCCTGTTGCTGGCGCGCCATGTTGGCGAAGCTGGAATTGAGAAAATAGTGTGATTTGGGCGTGAGCAAATGCAGTGAATCCGCCGCCGCGCCGTCACGCGACGGGGTGGCGGCAGGGGCGGGGTAGCCGGCCAGCGAAATGCGCTTGTCGGGCGCCGGAATTCCCGCCGGCGCTGGCGCATGCTTGCGCCAACCCTCCTTCTTTAGCGCTTCGAGCGGCAGTTCGGGCGGCAGGCCGGCAGCGGCGATTTCCTCGTCGCTCTCCTGCATCGCCGGATGGTTGAGGCCCATGCGGCGCGCCACCAGGCGCATGATCTCGCCGTGCGATTTGCTCTCGCCGAGCGGTGCGATCGCCGGGTTGTTGGCCGCCATATAATAATGGCCCCACGGCGAGACCACGTCGAAATGCTCGAGCTGGGTGGTCGAGGGCAGGATGATATCGGCGTAACGCGCGGTATCGGTCATGAAATGCTCAAGCACCACGGTGAAGAGATCCTCGCGCTCAAGGCCGCGCCGGATTTCCGCCGAATTGGGCAGCACTACCGCCGGGTTGGTGCCCCACACCAGCAGGCCTTTCACCGGGTTGGCGGTGGTTTCGTCATTTAATATTTCGCTCAGCCGGGTCATGTCGAGGCTGCGCGTTTTCTCCTGCTTGAGGTCGGCCCGGGCCGAGAGGCCAAGGTTGATGTCCGGCAGGTTGAAGATCGACAGCCCGCCGCCTTTCGAGCGCGCGTGACCGGACAGGATAGAAAGCGCCGAAAGCCCCCACACCACAGATTCACCAAAGGCGTTTTGCTGCGGGCCGATGCCGCTGCGGATCATTGCCGGCTCGGCGCTGGCGAAATCGCGCGCGAGGGATATGACGGTTTCGGCCTCGATACCGCAGGCCTCGGCGACCCGCTCCGGCGTCCATGGCTCGACCTGTTCGCGGTAGGCATCGAGGTCGTGCGCGATCTGCCCGGCATAGTCGAGGTCGGTTAAATTTTCTTTAAACAGGATGCGCGCCATGCCGGCGGCGAGCGCCGCGTCGCTGCCGGGGCGAATGGCGATATGCTGGTCGCATTGCGCCGCCGTGCGGGTCCGCCTGGGGTCGATGCAGATGATGCGGGCGCCATTGCGTTTGCGTGCTTCGCTGAGGAAATGCCAATGGTGATGGCCGGTCGTCAATACGTTGACGCCCCAGAGGATAATCAGTTTGGCGTGGATATAATCTTCCGGGTCGAAACCGATTTCGTGGCCGTCGCCGAGGATGGCGATGCTCGGCGCGCCGCAGATATTGCCATGCATGTCCGAGGCGCCGAGCGCGTTCAGAAGGCGCATCGGGGCATGTTTTTGCGCTGCGCCCATGGAGCCGAAATAGGTCACCGGCATCAGCGCTTCGGCGCCGTGCTCATTGATGACCTGATCGAAGCGCGCGGCGATGGTATCGACCGCTTCTTCCCACGAGATGCGCTCGAACTGGCCGCTGCCTTTTTTGCCGGCGCGGCGTAGCGGATAAAGCAGGCGGTCGGGCGAATAGGTGCGGGCCGGATAGTCATTGACCTTGGCGCACAGCACGCCGCGCGTGAACGGGTGGTCCTTGTCGCCGGTCACGCGCACCACCTTGCCGTCCTCGACATGGGCGATCCAGGCGCAGGTGTCGGGGCAATCGAGCGGGCAGCAGCCCTTGATCGTCTGTTTGTCCGCCATTTCTCATCTCCCCCCCAAATAATCCGCGCGCCCACTATAGAGCCAAACCGGGCACGATTTCGAGCGCTGTTTGATAGGCATGGCGTCCGTCTTCTGGCTCCGCTAACATTCAGCTCATGACTGATAAATTCAAATTTCCACGC
>JABIXB010000304.1 GCA_018666805.1 Rhodospirillaceae bacterium
CCGGATCACCGACCAGGGGGTTTGAATCCGAAACCGGGAGGTCTTCGCGGAGACAGAGATCCTTGTAATTGTCCGAGAGCGGGCCGAGATCGGCGGCGCAGCGCGCGCAGGCCCAGCGCGCGCTATCGCCCGAGCCGTACACCGCGAGATTATCGCCCGCCGGCAGGCTTGCCTCGCCGCTATGCGTTTCACGCGCGCCATTACCGTTGCCGAGGCGCTGAACCCGCGCGGCCATGATTTGTTTACGGTTTTCCTCCGTCGCCGCCACATCGACATGTTCGTCCGCGTCGAGCACGGCGCCGAAAATATCGCGCGCCGCCTCGGGCGTGATGTTGAGATGTTCGAGATCATGCTCAATGCGCTCGGGGTCGCGTTGCATCGGATCGCCAAAACCACCGCCACCCGACCAGCGCACGGCATACACATCAGCCGCATTCTGAGTGAAATTCTCCTGCCGCAGGCCGAGCAACACGGAGTTGCCGTTGACCTCGGAGGTATCCTCGATCAAGTGCGAGTCTTCCATGCGCTTCAGAATATCGCTCTCTGTGATAAAGGTGTAGGCATTGGTGGTCGACGGGTAGCCACCCATCATGCCGGTCGATGTCGGGACGGCATTGCCCGACGAGAGCGTGTCCTGGGTGATAAAATCGGTATTGTGCGGAATGAAGCAGCTTTCCGCCGAGAGGCCGCCGCGGAACTTACCGGCGCCGCCTGAATCCGGCAGCTCTTTACGGTAGAGGAACAACAGCGGGAAAAGCTGCTCATTGTGCTCGACATTGGGCAACTGGCCGATCGGCGTGCGCGCCTGACCGCCGGTATTGATGCCGTCGCCTTGGGCAAAAGCGCCGATTGAGCCACCGATCGGATCGATCAACAGATAGCCGTAACGCTCGCCCCACTGGTCGATGCCCCTGAATATCGTCGTCGGCCACTGGCTGGTGCCGCCGATGCCCATAATGTCCTGGCGCAGCTCGGCATCGGAATAGAGCATCTTGGAAATAATGTTGTAGGCCGGATAGAGCGAGATCTCCATCGATTGCGTCGGCGCGGTCGAGACAGAGGCCGGAAAGTCGGCGCAATTGAGCGTGCCGGGCACCGGATCGAACTCAATATGACGCAGCGCTCCACCGACGGCGAAATACTGATCCCAACTTAGAAGCTCATTGATGGCGACCATCACCGAGCCGCGCCAGCCGGAATAGGTCGCGTTCATGGCGCCGTCCTGCGGTGCGGTGCCTTCATTATCGAAGGTCAGCTTGTTGTCCTTTTTAGTGAGCGCAATCTGCACCCGGTGGGTGCGGCGATCGCCCGGGCGGCAGGCCTCGACATAAGTGCGGTCGCGCCACACGCCGTCCGGAATCCTCTTCAGCTTGGCGAGGAAGGCGGCCTCGGAATTATCGATCACCTTCTTCATCACGCTTTTCACCGTCTTGGCGCCGTAGCGTGTGATGAGTTGTTCGATGCGCGCCTTGGCCGTCATGTTGCCGGCCAGCTGGGCGCGAAAATCGAGCGCCACCATTTCCGGCTTGCGCGACGAGCGCAGATAAAGCGCTTCGATATCTTTTCGCACCACATCGTTTTCGACGATCTTCACCGGCGGAATAAGAATGCCCTCGTCAAACGCGCTTTCCGCCGACGGGCAGAAGCTGCCCGGCGTGATGCCGCCAATGTCATATTGATGCAGGCAGTTGGTGATCCAGCAAAACAGCTCGCCCTCGTGGAACACCGGGCAGATCAGCATCACATCCATCTGGTGCGCCGCGCCGACCCAGGGATCGTTGGCGAGGAACATATCGCCCGCCGTGATGCCGGGATTGTCGGAGCGGTATTCCAATATCCACTTCACCTGCGTGTCGGTGACGCCGGACATATACTGCATATAGGGGCCGAAATAGACGAACTCGGCATCCTCGGTAAGGATCGAGGGATTGAGGTCGAGCGCAAACATCGCCACCGGCGAGCCCGAGATACGCTGGATTGTCGCGCCATGCTCCTCATTGATGTTCCACAGATTGTGGCGGATCACCTCATAGGTTATCGGGTCGATATTCTCGTCCCAATCGCGGTGCAGTTTGAGGCTCGGCGAAATACTGAGTTCTTTCGGCGGCACATAGGGATTGTTGATGCCGTCGAATGCGACGTCGGTGATCTGGCTGATGCGTGGCATGGTGAGCCCTCTCTATACGGTTTCGAGCGTGAGCTCGAAATTTCCGAATTCATCGACTGCGAGCGTTTGCCCGGGATGTACCACCACGGTGGTGTCCGCCGTCTCGACAATGGCCGGGCCGGGAACGCTGTTGCCGGGCACGAGTTTTTCGCCCTCGAAGACAGGTGTTTGCGCCGTCTCGCCGGATTCGGTCCAGAATACCGGGCGCGCCGGGCGCGATGCCGCGCTGTCGATGGTGGCGCTCATATTCTCGCTCCGCGTGAGGCGCGGCTTGGCCGTATCGGCCGCGGCGCGGCAACGGAAGGTGACAACCTCGAGGCGCGCGCCGGGCAGGGACGCACCCTGGCCATATTGGCGCTCATATTGCGCCACAAAGGCATCATGCAGACCGGGCAAATCGGCTTCGCTCATTCCCGGCCCGGCAATCTCGACCTCAACCTCATTGATCTGGCCCTTGTGGCGCATATCGAGGGAGAAGCTGAGATGCTGGCGATCAGGTGGAATATCGTCCGCCGCCAATTCCGCCTTGGCGTGGCTGGCCAATTCGCCGAGCAAGCCGTTTAATTCAGCCACGTCGAAAGGCGAGCGCATCATATTGACGCGTTCATGCACATGCAGCACATCCGCCGCCGCCGCACCGAACGCGCACCACACCGAAGCGGTCTCACGCTGCGGCACGATCACCTTGGAGACGCCGAGCTCGCGTGCAAACACGCCGGAATGCACCGGCCCGGCGCCACCAAAGGCAAAGAGCACGAAGTCGCGCGGATCGAAGCCTTTCTGGATGGTCACCTTGCGAATCAGATCGGCCATCTGGAACTCGGCGATCTTGACGATGCCGGCGGCTGCCTCCAACGGGCTGATGCCAAGCGGATCGGCGATTTTCTTGATTGCCGCCTCGGCTGCCGTACGGTCGAGGGTCAGCGTACCGCCGGCGAAATTTTCAGCATCGAGATAGCCGAGCAGCAAATCAGCATCGGTCACCGTCGCCACCTCGCCGCCGCGGCCATAACAGGCCGGGCCCGGCGCCGCACCGGCGCTTTCGGGGCCGACGCGTAGCATGCCGGAAGTCTCGTCGATCCATGCCTTCGAGCCGCCGCCCGCCCCGATGGTCTGGATATCCACTTTGGACAGGTAATAGGCGTATTGGTGCACCAGGCTGGTATAGGAAAAGGCTGGCTTACCATCATGGATAACGCCGACATCGAACGAGGTGCCGCCCATGTCAGTGGTGATGATATTGTCATAACCCATCAGGCCGCCGGCATATTGCGAGCCGGTCACACCGGCGACCGGGCCGGAATCGAGGGTCAAGAGCGGCGCCGCCATGGCGCGCTCAACCGAAATGGTACCGCCCGCGCATTGGGTAATCTGCAGCGGATGCTGATAGCCCAGTTTTTTCACATCGCGTGTCACACGGGATAGATAGCCAGTGGTGAGCGGGCCGATATAGGCATTGAGCGCGACCGCTGCGGTGCGCTCATATTCGCCCCATTTCGGCACCAGTTCGTGCGACGTGGTGACGAACATGCCGGGCGCGATTTCCTCGATCATTTCCTTCACCCGCGCCTCGTGCGCCGGCGCCAGGAACGACCACAGGAAGCAAACCGCGATAGCTTCGACACCTTTATCCACCAGGCGGCGGATGGCAATTTCGGCTTCTTCCTCGTTAAGCTCGACAATCACCTTGCCGAAGCAATCGACGCGCTCCGAAACCCCCTCGACCAGGCGTTTGGGCACGATCGGATCGGGTTTTTGGCTTTCCGGGATATGCACCACCAGGCGGATATCGTGCCCAGTCAGCCCGCGCGAGCCGCGCATGATGTGAATCACATCATTATGACCGCGCGTTGTGATCAGCCCGACCTTGGCGCCGCGCTTCTGGATGATGGCGTTGGTGCCGACGGTGGTGCCGTGGCTGAGCATGTCGATCTCGGCGCAAAGCGCGTCCAGTCCCAGGCCAAGCTTGGCCCCGGCGGCTTCCAGGGCGTCCTGCACCCCTTGGGCAAAATCATGTGGTGTGGACGGCGCCTTGGCCGTGGTGACGGCGCCCTCGCCGTCAACAATGACGCAATCGGTGAAGGTACCGCCGATATCGATACCGCAAAGATAGGATGCCATGCGGCGCCCCTTTCGCTGTGTTTTTGTTGTGGTCTTTGGAGCCGCGACGGCGGCGCTGCCTTTTTGCCGCATGGCTGCGCGCTTGTCGAGTGCGGAGTGTCGTTTCACGTGAAACTAGTAGGAGCGTGGCAAATCCAAGACCCGTTCGGCGATGAAATTGAGGATCATTTCGCGGCTGACCGGCGCAATTCTGGCGATATAGCATTCGCGCAAATAGCGCTCGACATGATATTCGCGCGCATACCCCATGCCGCCCAGCGTAAGAACGGCGCGCTCACAGGCTTTGTGCGCCGCCTCGGCGGCAAGCATCTTGCCGGCATTGGCTTCGGCGGCACAGGATTCTCCTGAATCATAAAGATGGGCCGCCTTGAAGATCATCAGATCGGCTGCCTCAAGCTCGGCCCAGACTTCGGCGAGGGGGTGCTGGATCGCTTGGTTCTGGCCGATGGCGCGGCCGAACACGTGGCGCTCGCGGGCATATTGGCTGGCCTTGGCCAAGGCCGCACGCCCGAGCCCGATGGCCTCGGCGCCGATCAGGATTCGCTCCGGATTGAGACCGTGCAAAATACAGCGGAATCCCTGGCCTTCCTCACCGATCAAATCGTCTCGCGGGATTTTTAGGCCATCAATGAATAGCGCGTTCGAATCGACCGCCTTACGGCCCATCTTGCCGATCTCGTGAATTTCGACATGGTCGCGGTCGAGGTCGGTGTAGAACAGCGAGAGGCCATCGGTGCCTTTTTTGCTCTCTTCCTTGGGCGCGGTGCGGGCAAGCAGCATGATCTTGTTGGCGCGCTGGGCGGTCGAGGTCCAAAGCTTTTGCCCGTGCACAACATAGTGACTGCCGTCCCAATCGGCGCGGGTCGTGATGGCGCCGGTATCGAGGCCGGCATTGGGCTCGGTGACGCCGAAACAGGTGCGGTCCTCGCCGCGAATGAGCGGCGGCAGCATGCGCGCCTGTTGCTCGGCAGTGCCGAATTTGGTGATCGGATGGGGGCCAAAAATATTGATATGGACCGATGAGGCGGCGGCAAAGCCACCACCCGACTGGGCAACGCGGCGCATCATCAGCGCCGCTTCGGTAACTCCCAGGCCCGCCCCACCATGCGCTTCCGGCATGGCGATGCCAAGCCAGCCGCCTTCGGCTATGGCGGCGACGAATTCTTCCGGAAATTTGCCGTCAGTGTCACGCGCGAGCCAATAATCATCGCCGAAATCAGCGCAAATTCGCTCGATCGCTTCGTCGAGCGCGTTTTGGTCGGGCGTTAGCGAATAGGCCATCAATGAGTGTCGCTAGAAATGGTACGTCAGGTCGAGCTGCAGAAAGCTATCTCTACGCAGTGAGAACTGGCCGTCGTTATCATCCACATTTAAGAACGCCGTACCTTCGACGCCAAGTGACAAATTGTCGCTGAGACGGCGATTGGCTTCGAAGAAGAGACTGCGCGTCGGCTTGTCCAGATCCTGCATGATGCCGAACAGGATATCCGTGCTGGCCTCATCATTAAAGGCCAGTCGCACGGCGCTAAAAACATCGCCCTCGGTGACTGCGGTAGAGCGCTCGCCGCGATCGTCATAGAGAAATTCAAGCAGCAGGCCGAGATCGGTATCGCCGCCGAGCATTCCGTACCAGGTGTGCTCGAAGCCCCCCACCAGAGCAAAATAGTCTTCTTCGAGCGAAAGCGCGTTGCGCTCGCCGTCGCGCCAGAAGCTTTCGAATTTGAGCAGCCAGGCGCCGGTGGTGACCTGGGCATCGAGGCTGATCTGGCGCATTTGCTCATAGAACGGCAGCAATACCGGCGAGCCACCCGAATCGAGGCCGATGCTGAAAGCCGGGCTGCGGTTGGTACCCTCGAACCAGGCGAGGCCGAAATCTAGCGCGCCAATACTGTGGCTGTAGCGCGCCGCAAGATCGAGATGGTGCTGCTTGGCAGCGCTTTCGTATGAGGTCTGTTCGCCGTCGACCTGAAGTGCGGTGCGCAAACGCCCGGCGCGTCCCTGGAATGTCCGCTTGCGGAAATAGGGCAGCGCGAAAGCCTCAAAGGCGCCGTAATCGTTCAGCCAGGTGGCGTGCACCATGGGCTGGCCGAGTTTTTCCTCTTGGTCCGGGGCTTCGACCAGATCGGTCTGATTGATAACATCGACCAAATGGCGCGATTCTGCGACGCCCCAGAACACCTTGTCGATGCCGGCGCGCAACTCCCATTCGCTATCTTCGAACTCACCGAAAAAGAGGCCGTAAGCCTCGCGGATATCCCAATGGGTGCGGCGCGCATCGGCGCTGTCGTA
>JABIXB010000305.1 GCA_018666805.1 Rhodospirillaceae bacterium
GGCACGCAACAGCTCCGCCGTATCGCCGGCGCGCATCTCAATGCCCATATTGAGCGCCGCGTCTGCGAATGGGGTTAGAATGCTGCCGACCAGCGACACGGTTGCCGGGCGGGTCTCCAAGCGGGCATTGAGATTGATCGCCTCACGCCCGCCGGTCAGGGTTCCGGCGAGACTGATGGCGCCCAGGCTGTCGGCGCGGAACGACGGATTAATGCCGGCAACGCGCATCAGGCCGAGGATCGTTTCGGCCTTGGCGTCAAAATTCAAATTCACGTCGGGCTCGGATGCGATGTTTCTAATGTCGCCGCTCAGCGCCAACTTAGCGCCGGAGAGATCGGCAACGTCGAGACGCTTCAGGGTCAGGAGATTATCCTTGAGATGGCCATCCAGCGTGACACCCGAAAGCACCGCGCCGCCATAGCTGAGACGGCCGGCGGTTAGCTTCAATGTGGCATCCAGGGTATCCAGAATATTGCCATTTACCGCATCGCTCGGCGCCGCGTCGCTCGTCTCGCCGGCGTCTCCGCTGGAAACATCTGCCGCGCTGGTGATGGCCGATTCGGGGCGCCCGTTTTTGCCGAGATAAGCATCGGCGTTGAGCTGATCGAGATGCAGATCGGCGTTGATCCGGTTGCGCGCGCCGAGCGCGAAATTGGCGTTGCCGACCAGGCGCGAAGCGTCGAGGCGCAACTCCATCGCCGACAATTCGCCGCCGCTCTGATCGGCGCTTATCGCCGTGGTCAGGCTAAAGCGGCGCAACCGGTCGGTCGGTATAGCACCGGCATCGAGCAGATCGAGCCACGCGATGACGGCGCGGGCATCGTCGGATTCGATCTCCATCTGGCCTTCGAAGCGCGGCCCGGAATCGCCCGGCGAGAGTTGGCCAAAGACCGCAACATTACTGCCGCCCGGCAAGAGAGCGGACGCCTGCTGCACGGTGATGACGCCCTCATCGAGCGACAGCACGGCACGCGCCTGATGCACCACGCCGCCGAGATAGCGCAGCGTTTGCACCTCGAGATCGACCGAGGCCGAGAGGCCGGCGGGCAGCATCGCCATATAGTCGCTCTCTGGCGCGGCGCTCCCGGCTGTTTCCACAGAGTCACTTGCAGGGTCACTTGCAGCGTCACTGGCAGTGCTTGGGGCAGTGCTCGCGCTACTCTCCGCACTACTATTCGCCGCAATTCCGTTCGCTGTGATCTTGTCCAGATCGAAGCGGTTGATGGTTAGCGCCACGTCGAGATTGGCAAATTCGTTAAAGCTCGCCGCAACCGTGCCGGTCGCCTGTGTTTCGTCGAGGCGGATTTGCAGCTCGTCCAGCGTGAGGCTGCTTTCCGTAAAGGCCATGGCGGATTTGACGGAAAACTTTCCCGTGGCCAGGGCGTGGGGGGTATCCATGGCGAGCGCGCGCAGCACGGCCGCGAGGTCAGCACCGGTGGCACGCAAGGTGCCCGAACCTTCGCTGCCGCTCTCTAGCATCGAAAGCTTGCCCTCGAAGCCAAGCTGGGCCAGCCCATCGCCAAGCTCGGCTTTGAGCGACACCGGCATATGCCCGTCGTCGCGCTTGCGCCCGCTGGCCAGTTGGAAGTCGGAGGCGATGCCGCGCACCTCCAGGCTGCCTTCGGCGCGGAACGGACCATCGAGCGATTTGGCCGACAGCGTGCCGTTCAATTGCTGAATATATTCGACAGTGCCCGTCATGCTGTCGCGGTAGACCAGGGTGCCATTCTTGATCGCGACCGAATCGAGGCTGACGTCCGTCGCGTCTTCTTCGCCCGCGCCACCACCGGCACCACCAGCCGCGCCGTCACCTTCGGCCACGGGCGGCGTAAACAGCCAATTCTCGCGCCCATCCGCAAGGCGCTCCAGCTCGATCAGCGGATCGATCAGTTTGAGGCTGGCGACCTGGACATCGCCGGACAGCAGCGGCCCGAGCGCGAGCTTAAGATCAAGCGCTTGGAGGCGCGCCATGTCGGCCGCCTGGGCGCCCTTCAGATTGGATAGCCGGACATCGGTGATGCGCAGTTTGGGGGTCGGCAGGATTGATATCTCAATGTCGCCGTCGATCGCCAGGTGGCGCCCGGTCAGAGCCTCGATGCGCTCGGAAATCTCCGGTTTATAGCTGTTCCAGTCCATGAAGCCCGGCACCACGAAGGCGGCAATCACCACCAGGACAATGAGGGCGATGACGCCATAGAGGATTTTTTTCATCGCCGCTCGCCCGAAAGCGCGCCAACCGGCTCTGGCCGGCGCCGTGCGCAAGAGGAAACAATGTTAACTTCAGATGCCATATGAGGTAGGCTAACTCACCAAGCCGGGTGGCGTGAAGCGCCGCCGATAGGAAAGCCGTGAAAGGTTGCAACAGATGGCGGAGATCACAAACCTCAACCAATACCGCAAGCAGCGGAAAAAAGACGAAAAGCGCAAATCCGGCGCCGTCAACAAGGCGAGCAAGGGGCGGACGAAATTTGAACGCCTGGCGGCGAAGCTCGGCGCCGAGAAGAGCGAATTGCAGCAGGACGGGAAAAAATTCATCGAGCGCGCGCGTCCGAAAGACAGGGATGAAGACTGAGCGAAGCGGCGTATCTAGCGCAGATACGCTTCGAGATAGCGCCTGATTCCCTGCTCCTGGCTGGTATTGAAATCATTCATCAGCACTTTCGTCAGATCGTCGTAGATCTTATCCCGTTCGTTGAGCGTCACATTCTCGGGCGTCGGGCGCGTGCGTGACGCCTCGGTGCTGGTAAAGGCCATAACGGCGCCGCTCTCGTCGATAATTTCGATCTTTACCTGAACGCGCGTATCGACCCGCTCAGCCTGTTCGGTGGTGAACAAGGCTTCCAAATCCTTGTTGGTCTCCAATTCCTCAACCACGGCGCTGGCGTCTTCGATGATGAAGCGCATGGTGTCGGTGCCGCCAGCGGCGCCCAGGCGGTCATCGGCCCAGCTCCGGAGCGCCGCCGCGATCGGTGTCGGAAAGAGGTGCTCGACATGGGGCGATTGCAGTGGCGAGCGGTAGCTTTCAATAATTTCGATGCGCGCCACCGCGAAACTCATGGCCGGCAGATGTTTGTAGGTCAGTTCCGGGATAGCCGTGCGCGTTACCGTGGCTTGGCAGGCGCCAAGCACCGCCACGGCGAACACGGATATCAGAACAATCAAAACCGGCAAACCCGGCAACCGCTTCAACATTATTTCCCCGCCGGCCTTTTCATCACCGGTCTCTCCCTGTTCACAATCATGCAGCATATAGGGCATCGAGTTCGATATCGCCAAAAGATTCTGACTTATTGCAGAATTGGCAGGTAACAACGACGCGGCCATCGATCTTCAGCGTCCGCACTTCCTCCTGCGGCAGTGCCTTGAGCGTCGTCTCGACGCGCCGGCGCGAGCAGCGGCAGCCGAAGGTTAAGGCGCGCGGCATGTAGGCGCGGACGGATTCCTCGTGAAACAGGCGGAAGAGAAGCTGATCGGAGGCGAGCGCCGGTTCGAGCAGTTCGTCGCGCGTCACGCTGCTCATCAGGATAACGGCGCGGCGCCAATCTTCCTGGTCCTCCTGATCCGCGAGATCGGCGCCCGGTTCGTCGGGCAATTGATCACGCCCGAGCGGCCGTTCATGACCGCCGGTGGCGGGCTCGCGTTGCAGCATCAGCGCGCCGCCGCGCCAGGCGCCGTTCACCATCTCGGCGGCCAACTGGATGGCACTGGCGATCTGCTCGGACTGGTGAAAATAACTGTGCGCGCATTCGCTCAAACTGGCGCCCTCAAGGGCAACGATACCCTGATAGCGCTCGCTGTCCGGCCCCTGATCGACGGTGAAGGCAAGATGGCCGGCGCCCATCAGGCGGGGAACAGTGTTTTCGCCCTCGCCCGCCAATGCCGGGGCCAGCTCAGCCGCATCGAAATCGGCATAACCGCGCATCTCGCCGGCGCTGGTCACATCGACGACCATCATCTTGATCGGCCCGTCGCTGCGCGTCTGCACGGTGAACACGCCGTCATATTTGATCGTGCTGGCGAGCAGCGCGCTCAACGCCATCAGCTCGCCCAGCAGACGGGAAATTTCGGCCGGATAATCATGCTGTTGCAAAATGGTGTGCAGCGCTTCGCCGAGGCGCACTTGGCGGCCACGCGCGCCGGCAGCCTCAAGCCGGAAGGTGCGGACGAAATTGTCGCTGACGATTGGCGTGCTCACGAAGCCTCGCCCAGGCACCAGAGCAGGATCGCTTTTTGCGCATGCAGGCGGTTCTCGGCCTCGTCGAAGACCACCGAATGGGCGCCCTCCATCACCGCTTCCGTGACCTCCAAGCCGCGCTTGGCTGGTAGGCAGTGGAGAAAAATGGCGTCCTCGGCGGCCTGTGCCATCACCGCTTCATTGACTTGAAAAGGTTTCAAATCCTCAATTTTCTGCTTGCCGGCGTCGTCGCTCATGGAAATCCAGGTATCGGTAACGACGCAATCCGCGCCCGTCACGGCAGCGCCAATATCCTCACCGACCGCAACATCGGCGCCGCGCGCCAGGGCCCAATCGAGGATTTCCGCCTCGGGCGCATAGGCTGCGGGGCAGGCGAGGCGAAGCGAAAATTCGAATTGCGCCGCCGCCTGAATCCAGGTCGCGGCCATATTGTTGCCGTCACCGAGCCAGGCGATGTGCTGCCCGGTGATCGGGCCGCGATGCTCTTCGAAGGTGAGAATATCGGCCATCAACTGACACGGATGGGTGCGGTCGGTGAGGCCGTTGATGATCGGCACGCCGGCGCTTGCCACCAATTGCAGCAGCGAATCATGCTTTGTCGTGCGCAGCAAAATGGCATCGACATAACGCGACAGCACGCGCGCGGTATCGCTGATCGATTCACCCCGGCCGAGCTGTAATTCACCCGGCGAGAGCGCAATCGAGCGCCCGCCGAGCGTGTTCATGGCGACATCGAAGGAAATCCGCGTGCGCGTCGAGGGGGTTTCGAAAATCATCGCCAGGGTCTTGCCGGCAAGCGCATTGGCATCCGTTTCGGGCGCGCGCTTCAGCAGTGCTGCGCGCTCAATCATGGCGCGCAGCGTGGCCGGCTCGAAGGCCTCAAGCCCGGTGAAATGGCGAATTTCAGTCACGACTCTATGGCGGCACAGGCGCGTTGCAACGCCGCGCATGCCTCGTCGATCTGCGCCTCGTCGATGATCAGCGGCGGCAGCAGGCGGAGCGCATTGCTGTCGGCGACGACGCTCAAGAGGCCCTCTTCGCGCAGCGCAGCCATCAATTCGAGGTTGGAACCGGTGCATTGCAGGCCAAGCATCAGGCCCTTGCCGCGCACTTCCGAAAATACCCGCTTGTTGCCGATCAGTTTTTCCAGACGCTCGCGCAACAGCGCGCCCATGCGCTCGACATGAGCGAGAAATCCGTCCGCCAGCATTTCATCAAGCACCGCATTGGCAACAGACATGGCGAGCGGATTGCCGCCGAATGTGGTGCCGTGTTTACCCGGCACCAGGGTGGCGGCGACCGCCTCCGTGCACAGCACCGCGCCGATGGGGAAGCCATTCCCGAGCGCCTTGGCCAGCGTCATGATATCGGGCGTAACGCCCGACCATTCATGCGCCCAGAGCTTTCCGGTACGCCCCATGCCGCACTGAATTTCGTCATAAATAAGCAATATCCCGGCCTCATCGGCGAGCGCCCGGAGGCCGGCGAGAAATTCGCTGTCGGCCATGTGGATGCCGCCTTCGCCCTGCAGTGGCTCGACCAGGATAGCAGCGGTTTCGGGCCCGACGGCCTGCTTCGCCGCGTCGAGATCATTGAGCGCGATTTGATCGAAGCCCTCAACCTTGGGGCCAAAGCCGTCGAGATGCTTGGCCTGGCCGCCGGCGGCAATGGTCGCCAGCGTGCGGCCGTGAAAGGCACCCACGGCAGTGACCACGCGGTAGCGCTCAGGCTGGCCGTTCGTACTGTGATGGATGCGCGCCATCTTGAGCGCCGCTTCCACCGCCTCGGCGCCGGAATTGCAGAAGAACGCCCGGTCGGCGAAGGAATTGGCGACAAGGCGTTCGGCAAGGCGGGTCTGCGAGGGGATATTATAGAGATTGGAGACATGCAAAAGCTTGTCGGCCTGATCCTTCAGTGCCTGGGTGACGCCGGGATGTGCGTGGCCGAGGCTGTTGACGCCAATGCCGCTGGCGAAGTCGAGGAATCGCCGGCCGTCCTCGGCATGGAGATAAGCGCCTTCCCCGCGCTCAAAGGCGACATCAATACGGGCGTAATTCTGCACAAGTGCGGACGACACAGCTTCCTCCTGGGCCCGAAAAGGGCGTTCATGACTCCTCGGGCAAACGATCTCAAAACCCGCAGGAAAGGAGGGAATATCGGGCGGCGCGCTCCGGAAGTCAACGCGCCCCGGCATTATGCCTTGAGGCGGTAGCCTTTTGTAAGAATCCTAAGGCAAATCAACCACATAACTGCAACGCAGCCGAGCACCACAGCGGCCCCGACCGCGAGCGAGCCATCGGCATGGCCGATCATGCCATAGCGGAAGCCGTCAATGAGATAGAAGAACGGGTTGAATTGGCTCGCCGTCAGGAGCGGCTCGGGCAAACGCTCGATCGAATAAAAGGTGCCCGAGAGGAAAGCGAGCGGGGTGATGACAAAATTCGTCACCGCCGCCAACTGGTCGAATTTCTCGGCCCAGATGGCGGTCAGGAGGCCGAGCAGAGAGAGCATCATCGAAGCGGCGAATGCGTGCAGCAGAAGAAAGCCGAAATGATGCACCTCAAGATGGACAAACGGCAGCATCACCAGCGACAGCACCACGGCCACGACCAAACCGCGCGACACGCCGCCCATGGCGAAGCCGATCAGCAATTCGCCGGGGCTGAGCGGCGGCATCAGCACATCGACGACATTGCCCTGCACTTTGGAAATCATCAGCGAAGACGAGGTGTTGGCGAAGGCATTCTGCATCATCGCCATGACGATCAGGCCGGGCGCCATGAATTGTAAAAAGCTGACGCCGCCGATCTCCGGCACCGCGCGTCCAAGGGCGAGGGAAAATACGGCGAGGAACAACATCGAGGTGATGGTCGGCGCGACGATTGTTTGCAGCCAGACCTTGAAGAAACGCCGGCATTCCTTGCCGTAAAGCGTTCCCAATCCAACCCAGTTGACCGCGCCGATATGGCGCTCCGGTGGCATCTGTTGGGTATTATCCATTAATGACCGTCACCGCCATCGCCATCGTCATCACCGCCGGCGGCTCTCGGCCGGCTTTGCGGCGCTGGAGGTTCCTTGGCCCGAGGCGCGGGCCGCTCGGCAGCGGGCATCTTCGCGTCTTCGTCGCCGCTCTTGAGCGTGACGTAAGCCGGTGGTGCTGTGCCGGATTTATCCTCGCCGAAATAAATCGTCTGGTGCGGAAACGGCATTTCGATGCCTTTCGCATCGAAAGCCAATTTCAGGCGGCGGTTATATTCGCGCCCAAGCGACCATTGCGAGGACGGCGCCGTTTTGAGGCGGGCGCGCACGATCACGGCGGAATCCTCGAAGCGGTCGAGACCCATGATCAAAATCGGCTCCAAAATATCGCCGCCGAATTCGGGGTCGGCGCGCAGCTCCTCGCCGACATGGCGCATAATATCGCAGACCTCGTCGACATCCTCGCGGTAGGCGACGCCGGCCTCGATCAGATAATGGGAATATTCCTTGGTCATGTTGGTGATCGTCGAGGCTTCGCTGAACGGCACCGTGTGGACATTGCCGCGCACATCGCGCAAGCGGATAGAACGGATCGAAATGGTCTCGACCGTGCCCGAGGCGCCACCGACGCTGACCACATCGCCAACCGCGAGGCTGTTCTCGAGCAGAATAAAGACGCCGGTGATGATGTCTTTGACCAGGGTCTGCGCGCCAAAGCCGATGGCCAAGCCAATCACGCCGACGCCGGCCAGGATCGGCGTCACGTCGATGCCGATTTCGGTTAGGATCATCAACAGGGCGATTACGCCAATAACGATGCGCAGAGCATTGCGCGCCAACGGCAGGAGTGTGCGCACGCGCTGGCTGCGCGCCACTTCCTCGCCCTCTCCATCTTTTGCGCCGAGGTAACGGTCGATCACCGAGCTCGCAACTTCCCATATGGCGAGGGCAACAAGGGCGATGGCGAGGATCGCAGCGATGCGGCCGATAATGATGCGCCCGGTCTCGGTGGCGAGCCAGGTAAAGACATCAACATTCCACGATTCCGCAACCATAATAATGGCCAGCGCGATGATCATTATTTGCAGCACAATTCGTGTCACCGGCAGGTAACGATTGACCCGCTCCTGCATGCCGGGATAGCGCTCGTTGATTTCGGGCTTGAGGCGGAAGCCCCGGTCGACCGCCTTTTGGATGCCGATCAGGGCAAAGCCCATGGCCCAAATAATGGCAATGCTGGCAGCTGAACTCTTCAGGAAAAACAGAAATCCATTGAGGCCGAGCGCCGCCGCCAGCATGCCGCCGGCCATGACGTAGAGGATCGCCAGAACGTGCCAATAATCGGCAACGCGGTAGGCGACGAGGAAGAAGGCGCGCCAATGCTTGCGCTCGCCGCCGGAGCGGATCCAGGTGGCGAATGAATGCCTGTTTTGCAGAATGAGGGAAATCAGCAAGGTCACGATAATGATGCCGAGCACCTTGAGGAGCGCGAGATAGCCGATCTCAGGCAAGCCGAGCAGCAGCACCGCCTGACAAATGAAATAGCCATAGACCGCGATGTTGATCAAACGGCGCCACCAGATGATGCAATAGACGGCCGTACGGTCGCTGATTTCGGCCATGCGCAATTGTGGTGTCCAAGGTGCCAGCCCCTGATAGGCCGCCGTCTTGAGCAGCACCGCGACGACATGGGCGTTGATCGCGGCCAGGGCGACGAGGCGCACCAATTCATGCGGATCGAGCACCGTCATCAGGCCATAACCGGCACCGGCGAAGGCCAGCGTCGGCACGACGCGGAGCAAATTGTAGGCGAGCAGCATGAACGGGCGTATCCAGGCCTTGGGGCGCGGCTGATCCTGAAAAAAGCGGCGCGGGCGGCGCAGCAGAAAAGAGACAACCAGCGCGGCAATGATACCGCCGCCGATCACCACCGCCAGCTTCCACACCATTTCGACCCAGACCGAGCGCGAATCCTCTGACGCCCATTCATCGCCAAGCCAGCGCGCCGCTTCTGGGATATTGCCGAGATCCTTGACCAGTTCGACCAATTCGCCGCCGACGCGGCTGAGGCCGTCGGAGATGTTTTTCAGCGCCGAGGCGCCGGCGCTCTCTTCTGCTAGGGTATCTTTCTCCTCCAGTGCCGAACGCGCCGCCAGCAGGGATTTGAGATTGCCGAGGAATTGCTCGCGCTCGGCCGGGTTCTCCAGCGTCTCGACCAACGCGCTCAGCTCATCATCGCTGAGCGCCGCAGCCGTCTCGTCCTGCGCTGCTGTCGCTTCCTGCGCTGCTGTCTCTTCCTGCGCTGCTGCCGGGTGGGGCGTAAAAAGCAAGAAGCACGCAAAAATCGCCGCCAGCGCAATCAGCCAAAGGCCGCCGGCGCGCATGCAAGAGCTATTGCCGCAATAGCCTGAAGGGGGCGTTCGCGTCATAAAATATTGCTGCCTGGTGTGCCCGCCGGGCACCCGATTTCTGTTAATTTCTGAGTCACACCGCGCAACAAACCCCGACACGCGAAATTTTTCAACAATTTCCTCGTTTTACCTGCTGCGGCCACGCATCGCCCGGACCATGTCTGGACAGCTTTTAAGCGCCGTGACAGATTGGTATTCGGGACGGAACCAAGGCTGAAGGAGAGAAATACGGTATGACAGTGACGATTTATCACAATCCGCGCTGCTCAAAATCGCGGCAGACGCTGCAGTTGCTGCGCGACAATGGCGTCGAGCCTAAAATTGTCGAATATCTAAATGCGCCGCCGAGCGCCGAGGAGATGAAGCGCATTCTCGCCATGCTTGGCATGGCGCCGCGCGACCTGATGCGCAAGAAAGAAGCGCCTTATGCGGCGCGCGGGCTGGCCGAGGACAGTCATTCAACGGAGGCGTTGATCGCTGCCATGCGCGCCGATCCGATCCTGATCGAGCGGCCGATTGTGGTTAAGGGCGCCAAGGCGGCGCTCGGCAGGCCACCTGAAAATGTTCTGAAATTGCTCTGAGGCGGCGGTCGCCAGCCGCCAATAAACGGCGCATGCATTCCGCTCCCGCCATCGTCTTCCACCCCGACTACACGGTGCCGTTGCCGCCCGGACACCGCTTCCCGATCGGTAAATTCGGCCGTATCCGCGAATTGCTGTTGGCTGAGGGCGTTATTGCACAAGACGCCTGGCGCACGCCTCAGCCGATTAGCGAGGCGGAGCTGTGCCGCGCCCACACGCCGGATTATGTCGCGACGATCCTCAATCTGGCGCTCGATAAAAAGGCCGAGCGCCGTCTCGGCTTGCCGCTCTCAAGGGCGCTGGTGCAGCGCGGCTGTGCTGCGGTCGGCGGGACGCTGTTGACGGCGCGCCTCGCCCTTGAGGAGGGTCTTGCCTGCAATATTGCCGGCGGCAGCCACCATGCCTTTCCCGGGCACGGCGCGGGCTTTTGCCTGTTTAACGATGTCGCGGTGACGATTCGTGTGCTGGCGCATGAATCATTGATCGAGACTGCACTGGTGATCGATTTCGACGTTCATCAGGGCGATGGCACGGCGGCATTTTTCAGGGACGAGCCGGCCTATTTTACTTTTTCGCTCCATTGCGAGGCCAATTATCCGCCAGCCAAGGAAGTCAGCGATCTCGATATTGGCGTGCCGGCGGGAACCGGCGAC
>JABIXB010000306.1 GCA_018666805.1 Rhodospirillaceae bacterium
ATTTTCCTCGGTCGCATCCGCCTCGCGCCCTGCAAAGACATCGGACATCATGCCCTCAAATGCCGCGACGGCTGGCTCGATACTGATCGTATCTGTTGTCAGGCCAAGAAGATTGGCACATTCAACGCCATCGTCGAGCGAGGCATCTGAGGTATAGCGCGACGGCATGCGCACGCATCGCACCTGCTCCGGCCCGAGGGCATCGGTGGCAACGGCGGCGGAAAGCGCCGAATCAATGCCGCCCGACATGCCGATCAGCACGCCGGGAAAGCCGTTCTTGCCGACATAATCGCGCAGCCCCAGAACCATGGCGTGGTAAATCGCTTCGAGCCCGTCCGGATGGCGGCTCGGCAGGCTCGTCTCGCATTGCCAAACGCCATCGCTTCCCGGCGACCAGCTTGTATGAAGCGTGTCCTCGGCAAACATCGCCGCCTGGGCACGGAGTGTGCAATCGGCGCCCAAGACAAAAGACGCGCCATCGAACACCAATTCATCCTGGCCGCCGACCTGATTGAGATAAATCAGCGGCAGGCCGGTTTCCGTCACCCGCGTCACGGCGTTGTTGAGGCGCACATCCGTTTTGTCGCGCTCAAATGGCGAACCGTTAATGGCGAACAGAATATCGGCGCCCGATTCCCCGAGGCATTCGGACACCTCATCAACCCACAAATCCTCGCAGATCATCACACCCAAGCGCAGATCGCCGAAGGCAATGGGCCCCGGCAGCGGCCCCTGGGCGAAAACCCGGATTTCATCGAAGACGCCGTAATTGGGCAGCGCATATTTATAGCGCCGGGCGGCAATCTCTCCACCCTGCAAGAGAAGTGCGGCGTTATAGAGCTTGCCGTCCTCGCGCCACGGCGCGCCGAGCAAGATGGCCGGGCCGCCATCCGCCGTCTCTTTGGCCAATTCCTCGACCGCCGCTTCCGCCGCCACCTGGAAACTCGGCTTCAGGATCAGATCTTCCGGCGGATAGCCGGTGACGAAAAGTTCACTGAAGGCGATCAGATCGGCGCCGGTTTCGGCCGCCTCGGCGCGCGCGGCGCGCACCAGGGCGCAATTGCCGGCAATATCGCCAACGGTCGGATTGCGCTGGGCCAGAGCGATGCGCAGCGGGCCGGCGCTTGGCTCAGGCATTTTTCTTGGCGCTGGCTTCCCCGAAGCCATTGCGCAGGAGAAATTCGCGCCCCGTCTTGACCCGGATCTCGCCATTATAGGCAATGATATCGGCGGTGGCATAGGTTTCCGCCCAGACATCGGGGAGGAACGATCCGGTGCCGATCATATCGATTGGCGCGCCGGCGCTCGCCATGATCTTGCATTTGTCCGGGCCGAAGCCCGAGCTGGCGATAATTTTGACCTTATCGAAACCGGCCTCATCGAGACTGTCGCGCAGGTGAAAGAGCGCGGCGGCGCTGACCCCGGTGCCGACCAGCCATTTGAGCTCGGTTTCGCTGCGGTAATGGCGCACAGCGCGCGGCTTATGCTTCTCCAGCACAGCGTAGGACGCCGCCATGTCGAGGCCTTCAACATAGCGCCCGCCATGGGTATCGAGACGCACGCGCAGCTCGCCCTTGGCGGCGAGATCGGGAAAGGCACGGCACACCTCGAGCGCATCCTGGATTTCTTGGCCAAAATAATCGATCAGCACCGTGAGACCTTCATCGGGGAAGACTTCGCGGTACATCTCGGCGGCGCGTAAGGTCGAGCCGGCATAGCCGATAAAGGCGTGCGGCATGGTGCCGAGACCGCCGGGATTGCCGAAGTAACTCGCCGTGGCGTCATTCGAATTGCCGATAAAGCCGATCGCCTCGCTATCCCGCTTGGCGCTTTCTGAACCGACGGAAGCGGCGTAGGCCATCATCTCGGCCATCTCCTGGCCGGCGCAGTGGCGCGCATCCATCGCCATGAAGCCGACATTCGGCAAAGTCACGCACATGGTGTAGGCGTTGTAGGCGGCAACGCATGCGGCGCCGAGGCGTTGCAGGTAGAGTGTCTCCAAATCCACCAGATGATAGAACGGCCCGCTGATAAACAGCAGCGGCTCGCCGGCGCCGACCCAATCGCCTTCCTGGAGGCGGCTTTCAATCTTGAATTCGGTACCGCGCTCAGCGGCGATCGATTGCAGCCATTCGATCATCAGGCGCGGCGCGTAACAGACCGGGCGGCGCATGAAGATGGCATAGGTGACGTTCTTATCGCCGAAATGCCCAACCGCCTCGCGCGTCTTTACGAAGTAGCGGTCCGTTTGACTGGTAATGTCCGCCTGGGAGGGGGATTTCGCCATGATGCGATCTGCCAGTTGCCCTGAAGCGTAAATCTAAACCCTATGACGCCTGCATGTAACGGTTTTCACCGCTACGCTCGGCCTGCAAACGCTCGGCGATCAAAAACGCCAGCTCAAGCGCCTGCGAGGCGTTGAGCCGGGGATCGCAGTGCGTGTGGTAGCGCGCCGACAGGCTCTCTTCGGTGATCGCCTGGGCGCCGCCGAGACACTCGGTCACATCCTGGCCGGTCATTTCGAAATGAACACCACCGGGATGGCTGCCCTCGGCGCGGTGGGCGGCGAAAAAGCCGCTCACTTCGGAGAGGATATTGTCGAACACCCGCGTCTTGTAGCCATTATTGGACTTAATCGTATTGCCATGCATCGGATCGCAGGCCCAAAGCACCTTGCGCCCCTCGCGGTTGACCGCGCGCAACAGCGGCGGCAAACCGGCCTCGACCTTATCGGCGCCCATGCGCGCGATAATGGTGAGGCGGCCAGGCTCGTTATCCGGATTCAGGATATCAATCAGGCGAATCAGCTCGTCCGGCTCGAGCGAGGGCCCGGCCTTGAGGCCAATCGGGTTGCGCACGCCGCGCAAAAACTCGACATGCGCACCGTCCGGCTGGCGCGTGCGGTCGCCGATCCACAGCATATGGGCCGAACAGGCGTACCAGTCACCCGAGGTCGAATCGACGCGCGTCAACGCTTGCTCATAGCCGAGCAGCAGCGCTTCGTGCGAGGTGTAGAATTCGGTCTCGCGGATTTGCGGCGTCGTTTCCGAGGTGAGGCCGCAGGCGGCCATGAATTCAAGCGTCTCGGTCAGCCGGTCGGCCAAATCCCTGTAACGCTCGCCGAGCGGGCTCTCGGAGACAAAGCCCAAATTCCAGCGCTGCACCTGGTGCAGATCGGCATACCCACCCTGGGCGAAAGCGCGCAACAGATTGAGCGTCGCGGCGGATTGCGAATAAGCCTGCATCAGACGATCCGGGTCCGGCGTGCGCACGGCTTCCTCGAACGCCATGCCATTGACCATATCGCCGCGATAGGCCGGCAGTGTCACGCCATCGATTGTCTCGGTATCGGCGGAGCGCGGCTTGGCAAACTGGCCGGCGAGACGCCCGAGCTTCACCACCGGAAGCTTGGCGCCATAGGTCAGCACCACCGCCATCTGCAGCAGGACGCGGAAGGTATCGCGGATATTGTCGGCGTGAAATTCGGCAAAGCTTTCGGCGCAATCGCCGCCTTGCAGAAGAAATCCCCGGCCCTCGCAGGCCTCGGCCAATTTGGCGCGCAAGTTGCGGGCCTCGCCGGCAAACACCAACGGCGGCGAATTGTTCAGCCGCGCTTCGGTGTTTTCCAGAACCGCCCCATCGGGCCAATTCGGTTGCTGGAGGATCGGCATTTCACGCCAGCCCTCCGGGCTCCATTTGCGAGCCATATCATGCCTCCTTGGGCATCGAACAAAGATTAAGGCGCTGCCTATACGCCCTTATGGCAGTTTTTGCCACTAATTCCTTAAATAACAATGGCGTATTTACTTTTCAAAGCGGCGCTCAAACCGGCTATGGGACCGCCTCATACATGGTAACGAACTCCTCCGCCGAGGTCGGATGGACAGCGACGGTTTCATCGAACTGCGCCTTGGTCGCACCGGCCTTGATGGCGACACCGAGAATTTGCGCCAGTTCGCCCGCGCCCGAGCCGATCATGTGGCAGCCGACGACACGACCGTCGCTGCGGTCGACCACCAGTTTCATGAACACGGTCTCGTCGCGCCCGGAGAGGGTGTGCTTGAGCGGGCGGAAGCGTGTCTTGTAAATATCGACGGCAGCGCAATGGGTGCGCGCATCTTCCTCGCTCATGCCGACGGTGCCGATTTCCGGCTGGGTAAAGACGGCGGTGGCGATATCGCGGTGATCGGGAATTTGCGGATTATCGTTATAAAGCGTCTCGGCGAGACAGCGGCCTTCATGAATGGCGACCGGGGTCAGATTGACCCGGTCGGTACAATCGCCGACCGCATAGATGTTGGCGACATTGCTGCACGAGCCGGAATCGACATTGACCGCACCCTTGTGATTAAGCTCGATCCCGACCGTGTCGAGGCCGATACCAGCCGTATTGGGCGCCCGCCCGGTGGCGAACAGAACCTGGTCCGCTTCCAGCACATTGCCCTGGCTGGTGGTCACGCTAATGCCGTTCGCGCTTTTCTCCAGTTTGACGGCGTTCTCATTGAGGCGCACATCGACACCGGTCTTGCGCATCTCATCGCAGCAGACCTCGCGCACATCCATATCGAAGCCGCGCAGGATCATGTCGGAGCGATAGAGCTGCACCACCTCGGCCCCGAGGCCGTTGAAGATGCCGGCGAACTCGCAGGCGATGTAACCGCCGCCGACAATAACGATACGCTCGGGCAATTTGGCCAGGTCGAAGGCTTCGTTCGAGGTGATGGCCAATTCGGCACCGGGAATTTCCGGCAGCACCGGCCAGCCGCCGGTGGCGACGAGGATGGTATCGGCGCTTAGCCGTTCGCCACCGATCTCGACCGTGTTAGCGCCGGCC
>JABIXB010000307.1 GCA_018666805.1 Rhodospirillaceae bacterium
CGGCAAATAGGCGCTGATGAAGAGCAGGCCGACAATATTGGCGAGATAGTGATTGTTGCGCGTCTCACCGTGGCGCTCAAAATTCGCCACGATGTGACGGCCATGCGCGCGCAGGGATGGCCAGAATATGTTCTCGAATTCCGGGTCGAAGGCATGGCCGTATGCGCGAAACAAATCATGCGCGACCAGCAAATTGGCGGCGCGAATGGCGACGTCCATGGCGCACGACCAATTGATGCCAAAGCGCGGCGGGTTGGCGGCGATGAAATCCAGGGTTTGGTTGCGGAATTCGCGCGCATAATCATCGGCATTGCGGAAACCAGGGCGTTTTGCCCCGGCTAAACCGTACGCCAAGGCAAGCTGCGGCAAATGCTGCAGGCGCGCCAATTCCCACGGCACCTTGGCGTCAGCGCCGGGGATATCGCGGTAGCGGATATCGCGGTACCAGACATCCTCGCGCCAGCGATAGCCGGATTTAATATCGAGCTGCCAATCAAGGGGGTCGTAAGCCGTATCCATGAGGGCGCGAATCTCTCTCGCCGCCGCGGCGTTGGCGTTGTTAAGCCTTTGGTCGGTTGGTGGGAGGGCCGTTGGGTGGTAGCGATGGCCCTCCAAACCATCGCACGACATGCCGAGATGGACGTGCTTCCAGCCCGAGCCGAGAATGTCGAATTTGTGACCGAGATAATTTTCGCTGAGTTTCGCCACGCTGGTTGGCCAATCGCCGAGCGCCTCGGTATCGAGCGGCTGGAAAAAATGCGAACCCGCGCGGTTTTGCTCTTGCGGTGGAAATGTCGTGCGAGCACGATCGCGCGATTTTTGCCGCACCTGACCAAGCCGCCGCATGGCCCGTTCCGTAAACGAGCCTGAGAAGTGCGTTTGAAAGCGCCGGTTGGTCATTTATATTTCGTCCTGTCGAAAAATGACCGCAAGAGATGGCCCTTTGCAGAAACATAAAAAAATATTGATGCCGGTCTATAACGAAATCGATTATGACGGCAGGGTGCTGCGCGCCGCAGAATGCCTTGGTGAAAAGCATAGCGTCACAGTGTTTTCCGTCAATTCACACAACGGCTATTCAAATCCGAATTTTTCCCTCCGCACTGTGAGCCTCGCCTGGTTCGGCAGCCGGGGAATGCTGCGCTGGGCCTATTATTCTCTGATGCTGCTGATCGCGGCATTGCGCGTGCGCCCCGATATTATCCATGCGCATGATTATTTCACCGCCTATCCAGGGCGCATCGCTGCCGCCTTGTGTGGCGCGGCGCTGGTATATGATGCGCATGAATTGATCATTCCCGAAAAGGGCCAACAGCTTGGCCGCCGCAACGGTTTTTTCTACCGGCTCGAAAAGCGGATTCTACCGCGCGCCGCGCTGATTATTGCCGCCAATCCCGAACGGGCAGAGCTGATGCGCGAGCATTATGGTCTGGCTCAGGCGCCGCTTGATATAAACAACATCACGCCGGCGCCCGTTGGCACGCCGGGGCCGGACGAGGCATTGCGCCGCTATCCGGCCCTGCAGCGCGGGCGGGACGGCCTTGTCCGGCTGGTCTTTCAGGGCTTTATCAGCGCCGACCGCGGCGTTGTCGCAAGCATTGCCGCGCTGGCGCAATTGCCGGAACATTTTGAGCTGGTTTTGGTCGGCGGCGGCCCGCCGGCGGATATCGCCGCCATGCATGCCGCGGTGGCTGAATATGGCGTCGAGCGGCGCGTAATTTACCTCGGCCGGGTGCCGCGCGATCACCTGCACGATATCTTGCAATGCTGTGATATCGGCATCGTTTATTATTTTTCGCGCACCCTCAATCAACTCTATTGCGCGCCCAATAAAATATATGAATACGCCCAGGCCGGGCTGCCGATGATCTCGAGCTGTCAGCCGCCATTGCGGCCGGTGCACGAGAAATATGGCATCAGCGAGCTGGTCGGCTGTGGCGGCGATGAAGCGGAGCGGCTGATCCCGGATCTGGCCAAGGCGAGCCAAACCATTGCCGCCGATTTGGCCGGTTACCGCAAAATGATCCCGGCTTTTCTCGCCGAAAACCAGTGGGAGAGGGAAGCTCAGCGCCTGCGTGAGGCGGTTGACGGCCTCTGAAGCGATACAAAATTATGGCGTGTTACGTTTATGTGCTCGGCAGCGCGAGTGGCGATGACTACCGCACCTATGTCGGATGGACGAGCGACCTGGAGGCGCGCCTGGCGAAACACAATGCCGGGACGGGTGCACGCTCGACACGCGGGCGCCAGTGGCAACTGCTCTATGCCGAGCGTTACCTCAACCGGGGCGAGGCGATGAGCCGCGAATGGCATATCAAGCGCGACCGGAAGTTTCGCAAGCGCCTCGGCCTCGATTGGCGAAACTGAATTTCCGCCGTCGAGCGCGCCGCGCCGAAGGTTGACGTAGCTCAAGGAAAAATTCTTACCCGCTTCTAGAATTAAAGGTGTCGTGAAGAGACCGGAGGATTCTAGATGGGAAAATTCGGCTTCGAAGACGAATGGGGCCCCAAGCGGGTCATTCATGTGCACTTGCCGGAACTGTCGCTGGAAGGCGTGCTGGTGGTCGATAATGTGGCCGCCGGGCCGTCCATCGGCGGCTTGCGCATGGCGCCGGATGTGACGACGGAGGAATGCTTCCGCCTGGCCCGGTCCATGACTTTTAAAAACGCGGCGGCGGGCCTGGCGCATGGCGGCGGAAAATCCGTACTGCGCGCGGACCCCTCCCTGCCGGTGGCGCAAAAGGAGGTGCGCATCCGCGCCTTCGCCAGTGCGCTTAGAGATGTTGAGGATTACATCTTCGGCCCCGATATGGGTACGGACGAGGCGGCCATGGCCTGCATCAAGGATGAGATCGGGCGCGCCGTCGGTCTGCCGCGCGAATTGGGCGGTATTCCACTCGACGAACTCGGCGCAACCGCCTTTGGGGTGGTCGCCGCAATTGAGGCGGCCCTGCCGCAGCTCGATTTCGAACTTGCCGGCGCCCGCGTGGCGGTACAGGGCTTCGGCGCGGTCGGCCGCCACGCGGCGCGCCTGCTGGCGGAGAAGGGGGCGCGCCTCGTTGCGATTTCCGATTCCCGTGGTGCGCTCTTGAATGCGGATGGCTTGGATGTCGCGGCGCTTATCCGTGCAAAAGAGGGCGGTGCAGCGCTACATGAATGCACCGGCGGCGTCGCGGCCGAGCGTGACGCCCTCATCGATGTGGCCTCAGATATCTGGATTCCGGCGGCGCGGCCCGATGTCATCGATCGCACCAATGTTGAGCGCCTCAATACCAAACTGGTGGCGCAAGGCGCCAATATCCCGGTTACGTTGGATGCGGAGCGCTATCTGCACGGTAAGGGCATTCTCTCTCTGCCGGATTTTATCGCCAGCGCCGGCGGCGTTATCTGCGCGGCGATGGAGTATCGCGGCGCCAACGAGGCTGCCGCCTTCGACGCCATTGAGGAAAAGCTGCGGCGCAATGTTGAGGAACTGCTGGGCGGCATGAAGGAAAAGGGCGTCTCGCCGCGCGAGGCCGCTCTCGATTTGGCTGAAGTGCGCCTCAGAACCGCCATGCGCAGCCGGCGTTGGTCGATATTCTAATCGCATTTTGTGGCTAGCAGGAAGGAGCGCGATGTACCGAATTCGTTTTCATGGCCGCGGCGGCCAAGGCATGAAAACAGCCAGCCGCATCCTCGGCGAAGCTTTCTTTCTCGAGGGCTTTGAGGTGCAGGACGCGCAACGCTATGGCGCCGAGCGCCGTGGTGCGCCGATCTTCGCCTATGTCCGCGCCGCCAAGGAAGCGATTCATGAGCGCGGCGTAATTGCGCGGCCGGGTTTGATCGTCGTGGCCGATGATACGCTCGTTGCCATCGCAGCCGCTGGGGTGATGCAGGGCCTGAACGAGGATTGTGTGGTGCTGATCGACAGCGCCGAATCGGCGGCGGCCTGGGCGGAGCGTCTGAACCTGCCTGGGCCGGTGATTATTTTACCGGCGCACGACACGCGCGAGGCCGGCGAAGCCGCCTTTGTCGGGGTCGAATGCGCTGCCGCCGCCGCGTGCCTCGCAGGTGTTATATCTCAAGCGTACCTGGAAGAGGCGATCCGGCGGGAGCTGGCGCCGATGGGCGATGAGGTCGTGGCGCAAAATTTAGGCATTGCGGCGGACGCTTACGCAAAGATGGAACCCTATGCCGGCATCGTCCGGGCGGACGGCACGCTTTCAGCCCGCGCCTATAAACCGCCGGATTGGGTCGACCTCCCGCTTGAGGGTGTCAGTCTCGCCGGCCCGGCGATCTATGGCGGCGTCAACAGCGAACTGACGAACACCGGTTTGTGGCGGACAATGCGGCCCGTCATTGATCTGGAGCGCTGTAACAAATGTAGCTGGGTATGTGTTTCGAGCTGCCCTGATAGCGCCATCCAGGCGCGTGCCGACGGCACGCCGGAGATCGACCTCGACCATTGTAAGGGTTGTATGCTTTGCGTTGCCCAATGTCCGCCGCATGCCATCGGCGCCGTGCCTGAAACCGAAGCGTTGGCGCGCGAGAAAGCGGGAGAGCCGGTATGCGCCGCGAATTAATGACAGGTAATGCTGCGGCGGCGTGGGGCGCGCGCCTGGCGCGGGCCGATTATCTGCCGGCCTTTCCGATCACGCCGCAAACCGAAATCATCGAGACGGTTGCGCAATGGATCGACGCCGGTGAGATGAATTGCCGCATGGTAATGATGGAATCCGAACATTCCATGATCACCGCCGCCGGTGCCGCCGCCGCCACGGGCGTTCGCGTGTTTACCGCCACCTCGAGCCAAGGCCTGCTCTATGGCATGGAAATGCTCTACACGGTGGCCGGCTGGCGCGCGCCTTTCGTCATGGCCAATGTATCGCGCGGCCTCGCCGCGCCAATCACGCTCGAGCCCGATCACAACGATATATTGGCTGCCCGCGACAGCGGCTTTCTGCAAATCCACTGCGCGACCTGCCAGGAAGTGCTGGATGCCAGCCTGATCGCGTATCGTGTGGCGGAAGATGCGCGTGTGCGCTTGCCGGTGATCGTCAATCTCGACGGTTTCTATCTGTCGTTCACCCGCGAACCGGTCGATATTCCCAGCCAAGACGAGGTCGATGCCTTTGTGCCGCCCTTCGATGCCGGTCCCACCCGGTTTCGCGCCGGCAAGCCGATGAGCCAGGCGGTCGCGGTTCTGGGCGGGACGCCTTATTCCTATTTTCGCTATGAAACCCACTTGGCGGCGCGGGCCGCGCTTGAGGTCTACGCCGAGGCCACGGACGCCTTCGAGCGCCAGTTCGGGCGGCGCTACGGCGCACTCGATGCCTATCGCTGCGATGATGCCGATATCATTTTTGTCATGATGGGCTCCTTCGCCACCAAGGCAAAAGACGCGGTCAACAAGTTGCGCGCTATCGGTGAGCGCGTCGGGCTGCTGCGTCCGATCCTGCTCAGGCCGTTCCCCGACACGGCGATCCGCCAGTTGCTCGCCGGTAAGAAGGCGGTGGCGGTGATCGATCAGAATATTTCGATGGGCATGGGCGGTGTGCTGCACGGCGAGGTAAGCGCGGCCCTCAATGGCAGCAAGGACGCGCCGCCGGTGCTGGCCAGCTTCGTCGGCGGCCTGGGCGGGCGCGATATCAGTGCCGAGGAATTCTTCGAGATCGCCGCCGAGACCCGCCGCGCGGCGGAAAATGGCGAAACACCGCCGCCGCGCCTGTTGTTTACAGAATCGGAGCTGCGCGAGATACGCAAGCTCCAGGCCATTGCGCATGTCGAGCATGGCAGTGATGAAGCTGAAGGAAATCGGAATGGGGAAGGGGAGGAACGCCATGCCTGATGCCGGGGCAAGCCGCTTCCGCCGTATGCGGGACTTGCCGTCGAGCCATATGCTGGGCGCCGGTACGGCCATGTGCGCCGGCTGCGGCGGGCTGGCCGCGCTGACCGAAGCCTATGATGTGCTCGGCGAAAATACCGTATTCGTCAACGCGGCGGGCTGCATGTCGCTGATGTCGGTCTATCCCTTCACACCATTCCGTGGCTCCTGGCTCTATACCGCCATGGCCTCCGCGCCCGCTGGCGCGCAAGGCGTGCGCGATGCGCTTGACGTATTGCGCGCCCGCGGCCGCATCACCGTGCAAGAAGATTTGCAGGTGGTTGTTCTCACCGGCGATGGGGCGGCCGGTGGGATGGGTCTCTCGGCGACCTCCGGCGCCATCGATCGCGGCCTCGATTTCATCTATTTCTGTTACGACAATGAGGGCTACGGCAATACCGGCCAGCAAACCTCCGCGCTAACGCCGCACGCCGCCGCCACCGCCACGGACGCGGGAAATTCCGGGTTTCCCGGCTGGAAGAAGGATCTGTTCGCTCTTTGGGCGGCCAACAAACCGGCCTACGCCGCCACCATTATCGGCGGCGAACCGCTCGACCTGGTGCGTAAGATCGAAAAGGCGCGATCGTTCTCCGGGCCGCGCATGATACTTGCCCTTTCGCCGTGCCCGACCGGCTGGGGCTACGATCCCAAGCTGAGTATAGAGATTGCCCACCTGGCGGTGAAAACCGGTATCTGGCCGCTCAAGGAATATATCGACGGCCGCGTCAGCCACACCCGCATGCCGCACCCCCGCCTGCCGGTGGAAGAATATCTCAAGCCGCAGGGGCGTTTCGCGCACCTGTTCGAGCCGCGCCGCAACGAGGCGGCGCTGCGCGAAATCCAAGCGGGCGTCGATGCCTATTGGGCGCCCTGGGAGGCACAGCGGGAGGCGTAGTAGGCGCCGGCGGGCTAGCTCAAGATGGCGGCCGCTGCCTTGACGCCGCCTTTGTCCGCATCTGGAAAAGCCGCGCCGAGGATAGTTTCGAGTGCACCCAGCGCTTGCCCGTCCAGCGGTTTCTGCAAATGTTGAAAATATAGCGCTAGGTTTTGCGCAGCCGTTTGCGGCGAAGGCGGGCTGGCAGCGGGGTTATCTGCGGCGTGCGTCTCGAGCATTGTCTGCTGTAATTTTTCCGCTTCAAGCTCCAGGCCGGCGATCTTGCGGCGTAACGCAGCGGCGTCATCGGCAAGCTCACCCAATTCAGCCAGCATCGGCTTGAGCGCACGGCGAACGGAACGGAGGCCGCTAACGACGTGGCTCTGCCACGGCGCCAGAGCGGCGATCAACGCGTCAAATTCGCCTTTCGTCAGCGCCCCGCGCCAGCAGCAATACATCAGGATGTTTACGTCCGCGCCGAGATTGTCCTGCAAGGCCAGACAAGCCTCCTGCACGCCCGGGCGCTGGTAGGTGGCGACTGAGAAATTCCACAATGTGTCGGTCATTTCAAAGCGTTTCGCTGGATTATTCGGAATTCGCAAGTGCCGTGGGTGGGTTGTTGTGCCTTGTTGCGCATTACCGTGCGATCGCACATTCTGACAGCCACACCACTCATATCTCAGGGAGAATAATATTATGGCTAATTTGACAGCCGAGGAAATGGTAGCGCTGGTCGAGCAGTCTTATTTTGCCAATGTTGACGGCAAGAATGTCGACGCCGCCGTGGCCTGTTTCACCGAAGACGCGGAATTGACCGTGCAAACGGCACATGTCACGCACCGTGGCCATGATGAAATCCGCCGCATGTTCAGTGATTTTATGCGCGATACCCCGGTCATCTATCACGGCGATTACAGCCATGTGGTCGATGTCGACAATCAGTTGATCGCTTCGCAATTCATTGCCCGAAATAAGCTTTCCGACGGCAGTGAGGTATCGATGCGCAACTGTAACTTCTTTGTTTTGCAGGACGGGCGCTTCAAGAAAGTGACGATCTATATGAGCGGCGACAACCCCCTGGTGTGATATTCGCCGCGTGAAACCGGGTTTAACGATTTTGAAAGGTTTAGGCACCATTCTGACGCCGTTCATTTCATAGGTGAGGCAAAAGGCGGGGAAGCATGCTTTTTGATTCTATGGAGAACTTCATGAAGAGTGGGTATTTAAGGGCCACCGCCGCTATTGTGTTCGGCGTTGGCGTTGTTATGTCTGGCGCGGTCGGCGCCGCGAATTATTCCGTTTCTACCAAGGGCGGAAACTTTGAGCCGGTGGCCCTCAATATTGCCGTGGGTGATACGGTCACATTCGTCACTGCGGATTACCAAGGGCCGGCAATCTATTCCTTGAGCCCGGCGAAGGTTTTTTCTCTCAGTGACCGCTCATCGAGTGGCAGCGAAACTTTGCGGTTTAATGAGCCTGGCACCGTCAAAGTGCGCGCCGCCGGGCAAACCAATTCCGGCGAGCTAACGATCAAAATCCGTTCCGGTAGCTAGGCGCAGCCGCGTTACGCGGCGGTTGCCTCGAGCAGCGCCAGCAGGTCGTCCAGATTGATATCGGCCAGGCTGGCAATGCGCGCGCCGTCCTTTTCCACCCGAAGTATCCGGCCCGTAAAAGTGATCTCGATATCGCTGTCGGGAACCTTGATGTGGCCGCTGAAGCGCTCTTTATTGTCGAGGTGAAAGAGCCCGTATGATCGGAAACCACCGATCGACCAGTTTTCTGTCGTGATGAGTTGGCCGTCGACGGAAATTTCGAGCTGGTGCGCTGGCTCATGCACCCGCTCCTGGGCGCGCCGTTCGTCGTGCTTTGCCGTTACTGGCATGGCTGCCTCGCAACTTACCTCAGAAGATAAGGATTAACCCTTGCAGGTCGAGATAATCGGTTGATTTGGTTTGTATTTCCTTAATGCGGAAATAA